>DASXKQ010000123.1:0-57694 GCA_036496745.1 Polyangiaceae bacterium | reverse complement strand
TCTGCTCAACTCCGAAATCGTGGGCCGGATCGTCCCGGATCAAAGCTGGGGCATTCGCTTTCCGCTCTACGATCACGTCCCGCCGCCCCAGCAGGCGCCGCTGCGCTATCCGAGCCAACTGTACGAGATTGCGCTCGGCCTGTTCGTAATGCTCGTGCTCTACATCGCCGACCGGCGCTGGGGCGAAAAGCGCCCGCGCGGCGCGCTCATCTCGCTCTTCTTCGCCGTGTATTTCACGGGTCGACTGTTCACCGAATTCTACAAAGAGATCGAAGCGCTCTCGCCGGACTCCACCTTCTCGATGGGCCAATACTTGAGCATCTTACCGGCCTTGCTCGGTTGGTACGGCTTGTATTGGAGCTTCAAACACCGCTTGCCCGCCGGTTGGCACGACGGCACGGGCCCTTCGGCAGAGGACGAGGATGAAGACGAGGATGAAGGCGAGGACGACGACAAACCTCGCGCCGCTCGCACCAAAGCCAAAGCCAAGGCCAAGGCCCAAGAGGACGAAAGCGACGAGGACGAGGACGAGCGCGACTCGAGCCCCGATGCCGACGAGGACACGGACGACGACGACGACGACGAGGAGGACGAGGACGAAGAACACGCGTCACCCTCCGCAAAAAGTAAAGACGACAAGCCTGCTTCCGTCGATCCCGACGTGGACGCCGAGTTCGAAGACGGCAAGCTGAAAAAAGTGCCGCGCACTCCGGGTTCAGAAGACTGAATTACTGCCCACGCCAAAATGGCGGAAAGTCCGGGCCTAGCTGGCGCAGGCTGATCGCGGCGTCGTCCACGTACACTTTGGCCTGCCCCGAGCTCAGCGCCTCGGCTGCGCTCCCGGCGCTCCATTGCACGTACGAGCTCGGCGCGCTCGGCCCCTGAATGTCATAGAGCAGCGCGCCGTCCTGCCAAAGCGTGAGCCGACCCGAGTCGTCGTCGACGGCGCGTAGAAACGCCTCCACCTGAAACCAGCGACCGAGCGGAATCGGCATCGGCGCGATCGGATCCACCTGAGTGCCGGCCGTCGCTTGCGAGTCCGAGGTGTGATGAAAAACCCGAATCTGGACGTCACTTGCCTGCGGCGTCAGATCGACGTCCCAGAGTTCGACGTCCATCGCGCCGGCGTCTGCGGGTGTGCGCGAGCGAAACTTGAAGATCAACCAGTAGTCTGCGCTGGCAATGGCCGTGGGCACGTAAAACCAGGCGCTGTAGTAGGCGCTCTCCGGCAAATCCCCCGTGCGCAGCAGCATCGCGGCCGAAGTCGCGCCCGCGCTCGCAGCCGCAGCCGTGGCATCGAGCGCGAAGCGACCGCTGCGAGCTTGCACCGTATCGACGGCGAGCGCTCCACCGTCTTGGAGCCACTCGCTGTAGGAGCCCTGTTGCCAATCGGACAAGGTCCCGGTTTCGTGGTCGGTCCACCAAAGGATGTCCGGATCACGCCCGAGATCGACTGGCTTCGCGGTGCACGCGCAGAGACCGAGCAGCGCCAGCGCCGCGCCGCCGAAATGGCGAACCACACGGGAGTCCA
This sequence comes from Polyangiaceae bacterium, assembly GCA_036496745.1. GTDB lineage: Bacteria > Myxococcota_A > Polyangia > Polyangiales > Polyangiaceae > PMG-095. The sequence continues at coordinate 56,163 of DASXKQ010000123.1, read as the reverse complement.
GCCGAGCGCGCACCGGGCAAGCATACGTCGCGGATCGCGAACACGCGAGCACGTGGGCGTCGTTTTTCGAGCAGCGCGAGACTGCTTACTGCGCGAGCACGCGCTCCGCTTTGACTTGAAAGTGTCCGCTCGGGTAACGCGCCAAGTAACGCGTGGCCAGCTGCTTTGCGCGGCCATCGCCGCGCGCGAGTGAGACGTCGATCGACAAAGCGAGCGCTTCTTCCGCGAGCGCGCCGTGCGGATAGCGGCGCGCATAGTCGTCGAGCAACTTCGCGGCGAGCGCAGGATCTCCACTGCTCCGGAGCGCCTTGGCCGCACCGTACACGAGGGTCGCTTCGCTGAGGGCATTCGTGTCCGCCGTGACATGCGCGTCTCGTTCGGCGGAGGCGCGCCGTGCGTCCGGCGCGGCGCCCACCGCCGGGGGCGCCGGCTCGACGGCAACGTCATTGGCAGCAGCCGCAGCCGGCGCAGCAGGTTCCGAGTCAGGCGCTGCGATTGGCGAGACGGGCGAGGCCCCGAGCGGTTGCTTCGGCCGCGCGAGCGCGAGCTGGCCGCTCGCCGCCGCCGCGTGTTCGCCCCGGGCGAGCAGCGCGTGACCAACCGCCGCCGCCGCGCCCACCGCCACGAGCAGCGCAAAGACGGCGAACGCCGGCCGCGCGAACGCAGGCAGCCAGCTCCGCGAGCGGCCCACGAGCAAGCGCTCTCGCACGCGCCGCTTGAGGCCGCTCGGCACTGCGTGCGGCTCCGTAGCGCGTAGAAGCTCAGAAGCCTCCGCCTCCAAGGATCCTTGCGCAAAGGCCCGCTCCCTCAACCGTTCCATCGACCGCCTCCGCTCTCTGTGCGCTTGTAGCTCGAAAGCAGCTCGAAGAAATCTTTGCGCGCGTGATGCAGGCGCGTCCACACGGTGTTGAGCGGTATGTCGAGCAGATCGGCGATCTCCTCGCCGCTGTAACCCTCCACCTCGAACAGCACGAACACGACGCGGCGCTTGTCGCTCAGTTTGGCGACCAGCTGCTGCACGAGTTCGTGACGCTGTTTATTTTCCAGAGCGGCGAGCGGCGAATGCCGGAGTTCGGGGAGCTGTTCCACGTGCTCGCTCGAGCCGAACGTGAGCACGCGCTGCACCCAACGCAGGCGGCGATAGCGCAACACCTGCCGGCGCGAGATCTGGAACAGCCAACCGGCGACGTTGTGTCCGTCGAACTCCGGTAGCCGGCGGCGCACGACCAAGAACACTTCTTGCGCGAGATCTTCGTGGTCGCGTTCAGGCGCGCCGAGCGCCTTGAGCCAGCGCGCGACGTGATCGAACCAGACGTCGTACAGCGTCGCGAAGTCCGGCACGGCGCGGCCCGGCATCCGACCCGGCGCTTGCGCGCCGCCCGGCTCGCGGACGTTGATGAGTCTCACGTCGAAAGAGGACACGCGGAGCCGGGAAGCTTCAATCGAATGCCGCGCTGAGTCCAACCCAAGCTCCAAGCCAGACCGCGGGCGTGTGCGCGAGCACGCCGCTCGGTTCGAGCGCGAGTGGGTAACGTACGGGAATGAAAGCAGAATACACGCCGGCGGCGGGGGAAACGGCGAGCCGCCGCAAACGGAGTCCCGCGCCAAGTCGGGCCCCTGGCTCCAGACGGGTGACCGGCTCGCGCGCCCCCTCGGAGAGGTCCCGCAGCCTCAATACTGAAAGGATGGCGCCTCCCTCGACGTCCGCCACGAGCGGGCCGGCCGCGAACGAAAACCTCGCGCCCACGTCGATAGGATAGCGCAGGACCGCGGCGCGCGCGTCGCCCACCGAGAGCTCCGCGCTCGACGCGGGCAGCACGCCGCCGAGCTCGAGCCCCCAAGCGTGCCACGAGTACGCCACGCGCACGAGCAGCCCGGCGGCGTGCGGCGTGTCCTTCACCGGAGCGAGGGACAGCGCTGCACCGACGCGCACGTCGAGCGGACGGCGCGCCTGCTCGCTCGCCAGCGGAGTCGCCACAGGCGCCGGCGCAGAGACAGGCGGAGGTGGAGCCGGCGCGGGCTCTTCGTCGGTCCGATCGCTGCTCGGATTCAAGACCAACGCCGTAAAAACGGCGGCGACTTGCGCGCGCGCTTTGCAGTCGCGGTTCGGATCGCTGTACTCGCGCGCGCGTCCGTTCACGGTCACGCGGTAGTGGTCGCCAAGATCCTCGAGCTCGAGCTCCGCGCGTTCGACCTCGGCCAACGCCGCCCGGCTTTGTTCGTCCGAAGCGAGGGCCGACAGCGCTTCGCGCACGGACGCCCGATCCGGGCAGCTCTGAGCGTCCTCGGCGGCGGCGCGCGCGGCGAGCAGAAATCCCGTTAGAAACGAGGCGTACGCTGCAGGAAGTCCTCGCGCCACGCGACGCTCAACCGAGCACGTCGGCGATCGTGTAGCGCCCCGGCGGCTTGCCGATCAGGAAGCGCGCGGCTCGCAGCGCGCCGTGCGCGAACAAGTCGCGGTTCGACGCGCGATGCGTCAGTTCGAGCCGCTCGCCATTGCCGAGCAGGTGAACGGTGTGATCGCCGATCACGTCGCCGCCGCGCACGCCGAACACGCCGACTTCGTCGCCCGTGCGAGCTCCCACCTCACCGTCGCGGCCGTGCAGCTCGCGCGCTTCAGGGCGCACCTGGCGAATGGCTTCCACCAAGCGGGCCGCCGTACCACCGGGTGCGTCGATCTTTTTCTTGTGATGGACTTCGACGATCTCGACGTCGAAGCCCGGCCCGAGCCGCTTGAGCGCGAGCTCCACGGCTTCGGCCAACACCTGAATGCCCAGACTCATGTTGCCGGCCCACAGCACCGGCACGCTCGTTGCCGCGCGCTCGAGCGCGCGCTTGGCCGCCGCGTCCAGGTTCGACGTCCCACTGACGATCGCCACCGATTGACGCGCCGCTAGCGTAATCAAGGGCGCGACCGCGCTCGCCGTCGAAAAGTCGATCACCACTTGTGCGCCGAGCAGAGACGACGCGACGTCCGCGCTGGCGACCACTCCGAGCGAGCCGAGTCCGGCGAGCTCCCCGAGATCTCGTCCGAGCCCGGGATCGCTGCCGCCGCAAGCAGCGCCGACGATGTCGATGTCACCCGCAGCTTGCGCAAGGCGCGCGATCGCAAGGCCCATGCGCCCCGTTGCGCCATGCAGCGCGAGCTTCACGACGCCTCGTAAGCGGCGAGCGTCGCGGCGAGCCGCGCGCGGCACTCGGCGGACGCTTCGACGAGCGGCAGACGCACGCTCGCATTCATGCGGCCCTTCGCGGCGAGCGCGGCCTTCGTGGGCGCCGGGCTCGGCTCCGAAAAGAGCACGCGGTGCACTGGAAAAAGCGGCAAGCTCTTGTGCTTGGCCTCGGCGAAGCGGCCACCCAGCGCGGCGCTCACGATTTCACTCAGCTGTTTGGGATAGACGTTGCTGGTGACACTGATCACGCCCTGGGCGCCCACGCTCATCAGGGGCACGGTGAGCGCGTCTTCGCCGCACAGCACGGAAACCGGGCGTTTGGCCCGCAAAAGCAGCTCCTGCACGTAGAGCGCGTTGCCGGACGCATCCTTGACACCGACCACGTTCGAGCACGCGTCGAGCACGCGCAGCGTCGTGTCCACGCTCAGATCGACCACGCTGCGCCCCGGAATATTGTAGAGCACGATCGGCGCAGTCACGGAGTGCGCGATCGCGGCCACGTGTTGAAACAAGCCCTCTTGCGAGGGTTTGCTGTAGTACGGCATCACGACCATCACGGCGTCCGCGCCGGCTTCGACCGCGCTCTTCGCGGCGTCGACGCTCTTCTTGGTGTTGTTGGAGCCCGTACCGACCAACACCAGCGCCTTGCCCTTGGCTAGCCGCGCCGTACGCGCGATGAGCTCGCGCTGCTCGGCGTCGCTCAGCGTGGGCGCCTCGCCGGTCGTGCCACAGGGCACGATTCCGCTCACGCCTGCCGCGAGCTGGTCACCAACGTGTCGTTCGTAAGCCGAGTAATCAATTTCGCTGCCGTCCGTCGAAAACGGCGTAACTATCGCTGTGAATAAGCCAGCGAGCTCTGGGTGCGCCATCAGGCGCTTCTTTTCCCGCGTTCCCGAGCACGACGCAACTGGGGTCGACTTGGCCAGTCTTGGAAGAAAAGATCGCGATCTGGAAGCATAGCAAGAACCTGGGGAAAGAACTGGCGACTTGCGTCCTGGATTCACGCCCGCAATTGACCCCGCTCCGGCCCCAAGTACTATCGGCGACCCGGTCATGACCTCGATTCTTCCCGGTCGTCGGACCGCGATTTCAATGCCATCCGAACGCCCCAAGGGTTCGGGGCAGCCTTGCCTGGTGATCATCGCGGGCAGCGAAATCGGACGCCGCGTCGACCTGACCCACGAGGAGCTCGCGATCGGCCGCGCCGAGCAGTGCACGATCTGCGTGAACAGCGACATGGTGAGTCGACGCCACGCCGTGATCAATCGCGTGCTCGGCAAGTACGTGGTGGTCGACATGAACTCGACCAACGGCACGTTCGTCAACGACGAGCGCGTCGCCCAGCACGCGCTGAAGGACGGCGACCTGCTGCGAGTCGGGAAAACAGTGCTGAAGTACCTCGAGAACAACCTCGAGCTCGCGTACATGCAGCACATCTTCACGTTGGCGAGCGTGGATGCGCTCACCGGCGCCTTCAACAAGCGCTACTTCGACGAACAGTTCGGCAAGGCGATCGCCAGCGCAGAGCAAACCCACACGCCGCTCGCCCTGATTGTGTTCGACATCGACCACTTCAAGAAGGTCAACGACAGCCACGGACACCCGGCCGGCGACGCCGTGCTCAAACAAGTGGTCGCAGTGGTCAAGGCACAACTCCGCGACAGCGACACCCTGTGCCGAGTCGGCGGCGAAGAATTTGCGATCTTGGCGGCGAACAGCGCCTACGCGCAAGCGCAGCAGGCGGCCGAGCGCATCCGTAGCGCGGTCGAGGCGGCTCCGACGGACGTCGCGGACAAACGTATCTCGGCGACGCTCAGCCTCGGCGTGGTCGAGCTACAAGCCGGTGAGATCCCGGAGCATTTATACGAGCGCGCGGACGAGCGCTTGTACGCCGCCAAACACGGCGGTCGCAATCGAGTGTGCTGATCGCTCGTGCGCGCTCAGCGCCGCGTCGGCGTGATGATGATTCCGCGCTCGTGCGCGTCGTGCTAGAAATACAGGCGTGAAACCCTGCGCTGGAAGCAACGCCGAGCGGGATGTCGTCGAGCTCGGGGCTCGATGACGCGGGCGCGACTGGCGATGGCCTTCTTTGGGCGCGCCTGCCGGCGCAATGGTCCGCTCCTCGCGCTCGGCACGCTGCTCGCCGGTTCCTTGCTGATGCGCTGCGGCGGTCACACGAGCTCACAAGCGGCCCCCAGTGCCGACGCGGCGAGCGCCGGCACGAGCGGCGTCTCAGCGCAATGCAGCGCGGCCACGGTGGTACAGGATTGTCCGCTGCCGGCGTCCACTTGTAATGACGCGACGACGCTCGCGTACTACACGAGCCCGGCCTGCGTCGCGGGCAAATGCCAATGGCTGCGCGCTACGATGGTCTGCAGCAACGCGGCGCCGTGCATCGCCGGCGAGTGCGCGCCCTCGGTGACGACCATAAGTCCGCCGCCGGACAGCGGCGTTGCTTTGGACTCGGGGCTCGACGCGAGTCCACCGTTCGCGACCTGCGCCAGCGACGACGCGGGTCCCGACGCGGGCGACGCCGGAGCCTGCGAGCTACCCACGTCGGTTTGTGCCGACTCGTATACCCTCCTCTACTTCACCGATCCGATCTGCGTGAACGGTGTGTGCCAGGCGGACGTGCACACGCAAACTTGCGATTTTGCCTGCACCAACGGCGGCTGCCAGGGCCCCATCCCGACCAAATGAGCCGGCGCTGGGCGTGGCCCGGGTTCGCGCTCGTGCTCGGGTGCTCGACCGCTGCGCCTGCGTCCGAGCCCTCTGCGGCGGCGACCCCGTTCACCTGCAAGAACCCGCTCACTCTACGGTTCATCCCCGACACGGGCGACGCTGCCGAGCAGTATCTGTGCTTCGGCTTCGCGCTCGGCGCACTCGGCGGCAAGAACGTGCGCGCCGTGCTGTGGGATCCGCCGGACGCCGCGAGCCAGTTTCAAATTCATCACGCGACGCTCTACGCGGTGGCTTCCGACTATCCCGAAGGGCCGGTCGTCTGCGACGGCATGCCCGCCAATTCCGTCAGCTTGCACTTGTGGACCCCGGGAGGCTCCAATTTGATGTTGCCGGAAGACGTCGCGCTACGCCTGCCCGAGGGCACCACACGTTTCGTGGTCGAAGCACACGCGATGCGCATGGGCTCGGGGCCAGTCGAACAAGCCTCCGTCACGGTCTGCGAAGGCGCAGAGAGCCCCGCTCACTTGGCAGCATTCATGGGCTACGACGCGCCGATCCCCGCGCTTTCCCCAATGCATATGGAGACCGCCAGCGGCTCATGCACGCTCGGCGGCGACGTGCATTTGTGGTCGCTCTGGCCGCATATGCACCTGCTCGGCAAAGAGGCACGCGTCGACCTCGCGCGCGGCGCGACTCTGAGCGAGCTCATCGACGTAAACCCCTGGGACTTCTACGCGCAAAAAACCTACGCGCTGTCAGTCGACGCAAACTCCGGAGATCTGCTCACGACGAACTGCACCTGGCAAAACACAGGCAGCGACTACGTCTTCGGCGGTCCTCGGACGGAAGACGAGATGTGCGATACGGCGCTGATCGCGTGGCCCGCCGACAACGCGTTCTGCCGGTGACGTTGCGCCCGCGCTCCCGGGGTGCAGGGGCGGATGCCCCGCAATGCGACGCGTTCGTCTCTGAACAACAGATCACGGAGCGGAAAGGAAGCCGAAGCCTCGCACAGGAGCCGGCGAAACCGGCGCCTGCTCTCCTACAGGTCGCGGCGGTCGCATGACGTCCAAAGCAGGACACACAAAACTTCCAGGTGCTCGCGCGTGAATCGATCGAGCATCAATCGACCGACTTGAAGATTCGCGACCCTAAGGCGGCGTCAGGCAGAGACGGCTTTGCGACGCCCGTGCGGTCGCGTGTAAGACAAGCCGGGGCGCGAGCCGCCGTCGAGACACTTCGCCGCGAGCAGCCCAGCGAGCCGCTCGCGCGCGGGCGCCGGTAGGCGCGCCAAGCACGCGCTCGCGTAGTCGGGATCGCTCTGACAACGCGCCAAGAGCTCCGCGACGCGGTCGCCGTAGGCGACGCGGCACATCTCGCAGATGCCTCGCGTGAGCTCGGTTCGCCGAGTGCAGGAGCGACAAGTTCCGGTCGTTTTCATGGCTGCAATGGCGACCGCTAGCCAAATCACTCCAGTGTGGCCAAATTTCGCGACGCAAAAAGGGATAGAGCGCGGTCCCGCCGGCCAGATTTCGTGCTTTTTCTGAGACGACGCGACCGAAGGCCGCTATTTGACCAGGCATGGCGACCAAGTCACCGCCCGCCGATGCCGAGTTGAGCGAGCAGCTCGCCGACTTTCTCGACGAGCTCGAAGAAGTGATCGGCACCGATCCGAAAGCGGCTCTGGAGCTGGTCGAGAGCGTCGATGAATCATTCGCCTTGCATCCGATCATTCGGCTCGCGCGCGCGCAAGTGGTTTGGGCCAACCAGGACCTGCCCGGAGCCCGCGCGCTGCTCGATGAACTTTTGCAGGACGAGCCGGATTTTTCGGACGCGCACTACGCCCTGGCCGGCGTACTCACGGAGCTCGATGAAAGCGACCCCAGGCGCATCACGCATCTGCTCAAGGTGCGCGAGATCGACGCGCGCGACGATGCAGAAGACGATTTCGATGTGAAGACGTTCGAACCGGGCATCCGCGCGGCGGCCGAGCACACGCTCGCAGAACTCCCAGCGCCGTACAAGCAAGCGCTGCACGGCTTGCCCATCTTGCTGGAAGAGCGGCCGAGCAAGCCGCTCGTCGAAGACGGCTTCGACCCTCGAGCGCTCTGCTGCTTCGACGGGCCCGCACAGGAGGATCGCCTGGTGGACGATGTCCCGGCTCCGTCACGCATCGTGCTTTTTACTGCCAATCTTTCGGGTGAGTTCGAGGACGAAACGGAGCTCGAAGAAGAAGTGCGCAGCGCGCTGTTGCAAGAGGTCGGCCAGTACTTCGGCGTCGAAGACGAAGACCTGGAGCAGCTCGGGCTGGATTGACGTCCATGCCCATCCCGGTTGTCTCGGGCGGGCGGACGAGCCAAGCTCCGGGCATGCTCGTTCTTCGCGGATCGGCCGCGCGCTCCGCGGCCCGACTTGCACGGCTGCTCGCGCGTCTGCGCGAACAAAATTCGGGCATTTCCGCGATCGACGCGCGCTTCGTGCACTTCGTCGCGCTCGAGGGCGCGCTCGCGCCCGCTGACGCCGACAAGCTCGATCGCTTGCTGCGCTACGGGCCGCGCCGCGAAGCACCCGCGGTCGCGGGCAGGAGCTTCTGGGTCGTGCCGCGGCTCGGCACGATCTCGCCCTGGGCCTCCAAGGCCACGGACATCGCGCACATCTGCGGGCTCGCGACCGTCGAGCGCATCGAGCGCGGCATCGTGTACACGCTGTCCGGCGCGATCGCGGATGAGCACGCGCTGCTCGGCGCTTTGCATGATCGCATGACAGAATCGGTACTTTTCAGCGAGGCCGACGCGGCCGGCTTGTTCAAGCACGCCGAGCCGCGCCCGCTCGGCATCGTCGACGCGCTCGGCGAGGGCCGCGACGCACTCGAACGCGCGAACCTCGAGCTCGGCCTAGCGCTCAGCCCGGATGAAATCGAGTACCTGCTGGAGAGCTTCCGCAAGCTCGGCCGTAACCCGAACGACGTCGAGCTGATGATGTTCGCGCAGGCCAACAGTGAGCATTGTCGGCACAAGATCTTCAACGCGGACTTCGTGATCGACGGCGAAAAGCAAGCAGCCTCACTGTTCAAGATGATCCGGCGCACGACGGAAGCGAGCCCGGACGGCGTGCTCTCCGCCTACTGCGACAACGCCGCCGTGATCGAAGGCTCGAGCGCCGGCCGCTTCTTCCCCACGCCCGAAGACGGCGTGTATCGCGCGCACTCCGAGCCGACGCACTTGTTGATGAAGGTCGAGACCCACAACCATCCCACGGCCATTTCGCCCTTCCCCGGTGCCGCCACCGGCTCGGGCGGCGAAATCCGCGACGAGGGTGCGACGGGTCGTGGCGGCAAGCCAAAAGCGGGACTCACCGGTTTCTCCGTGTCGAATCTGCGCCTGCCGGGCAAGCAGCGGCCGTGGGAGCAGGACTACGGCAAGCCCGCGCGGCTCGCCTCCGCGCTCGAGATCATGATCGACGGCCCGCTCGGTGGCGCCGCGTTCAACAACGAGTTCGGCCGCCCGAACCTGGCGGGTTACTTCAGGAGCTTCGAGCTCAGCGCCGACGGGCCCGCGGGGCCGGAAGTGCGCGGCTATCACAAGCCGATCATGCTCGCCGGCGGCATCGGCAACATCCGCGCGGGTCACGTGCAAAAAGGCGAGATCAAACCGGGCTCCGCGATCGTCGTGCTCGGCGGTCCGGCCATGCTGATCGGTCTTGGCGGCGGCGCGGCGTCTTCCGTCGCTTCCGGCGCTTCGCACGAGGATTTGGATTTCGCGTCCGTGCAGCGCGACAACGCGGAAATGCAACGCCGGTGCCAGGAGGTGATCGACCGCTGCTGGGCGCTCGGTGAAAAAAACCCGATCGTGTCGATTCACGACGTCGGGGCAGGCGGGCTCTCGAACGCCCTACCCGAGCTCGTGAACGACAGCGGGCGCGGCGCGGTGTTCGACCTGCGCAGGATCCCGAACGACGAACCCGGCATGTCACCACTCGAGATCTGGTGCAACGAAGCCCAAGAGCGCTACGTGCTCGGCATCGAGGCCGCCGATCTCGAACGCTTCGAGGCGCTCTGCCGTCGCGAACGTTGCCCGTACGCCGTGCTCGGTCGCGCCACCGACGACGGCACGCTGATCGTAGAGGACGCGCGCTTGGGCAAGCGCGCCATTGATTTTCCATTGGCGGTGCTGCTGGGCAAGCCGCCGAAGATGACGCGCAGCGCGACACGCGCGAGGACCGCTGAAAAACCGGCGGATTTGAGCGGAATCGAACTGGCGGAGGCGATCGCGCGCGTATTGCGGTTGCCCACGGTCGCGGACAAGACCTTCTTGATAGCCATCGGGGATCGCAGCGTGACCGGCCTGGTCGCGCGCGACCAGATGGTCGGCCCGTGGCAAGTACCGGTGAGCGACGTGGCCGTCACCGCGACGAGCTACGACGTCTACGTCGGTGAAGCGATGGCGCTCGGCGAGCGCACGCCGCTCGCGCTGCTCGACGCTCGTTCGTCCGCGCGCATGGCCGTGGCGGAAGCCATCACCAACATCGCCGCGGCGCGCATCGCGCGCATCGAGGACATCAAGCTCTCGGCGAACTGGATGGCGCCCGCTGGACACCCCGGCGAAGACGCACGCCTGTACGACGCCGTGCACGCGGTCGGCATGGAGCTCTGTCCGGCCCTCGGCATCGCGATCCCGGTTGGCAAAGACTCGATGTCCATGCGCACGGTATGGGAGGAGGCCGGCAGCCAAAAGAGCGTCACGGCTCCACTGTCTTTGATCGTCAGCGCGTTCGCGCCGGTCACGGACGTGCGCGCCACGCTGACTCCGGAGCTGGCGCGGCACCCTGCAAACACGGTCTTACTCTTGATTGATCTGGGTGGAGATCGAGCGCGCTTGGGTGGCTCGGCGCTGCTGCAGGTATACGGACGAGTCGCTGGGCCCGCGCCCGATCTCGACGACCCGCAGCGCTTGTCGTCCTTTTTCAAGGTCATTCAGCTGCTCGCGGGCGAGCAAAAGCTGCTCGCGTATCACGACCGCTCGGACGGTGGGCTGTTCGTCACCTTGCTGGAGATGGCGTTCGCCGGCGGCGTCGGTCTCGACGTCGAGCTCGACGAGCTGATCGGTGATCCGCGAGCCGCCTTGTTCGCCGAGGAGCTCGGCGCGGTGGTTCAAGTGCGTGAAGCGGATCTGGAACAAGTCGAGGCGAGCTTTGCGCGACACGGCCTCGAAAAGTTCGTTCATCGCGTCGGACGCCCTGCCGCACATCAGCGCATCGTCATTCGGCGGCAAGGCGAGCTCTTGTTCGACGAGCGTCGCTCGACGCTGCGTGCGCTGTGGTCGGAAACCACGCACGCCATCCAGGCGCTGCGGGACGACCCGGAATGCGCCGACGAAGAGCAAGCCGCGCGCCTCGACGAAAACGACCCAGGTTTGTTCGCCCGCCTGAGCTTCGACCCCGAGCACGTCCCCGCGTTCGCCGGCGGAAAGGCGCGCCCGCGCGTCGCCGTCCTGCGTGAGCAAGGCGTCAACGGTCAGGTAGAAATGGCGGCCGCTTTCGACCGTTCGGGATTCGACGCGGTCGACGTCCATATGAGCGACGTGCTCGAGGGGCGTGTCGTGCTGAGCGCGTTCCGCGGCGTCGTGGCCTGCGGCGGCTTCTCCTACGGCGACGTGCTCGGCGCGGGCGAGGGTTGGGCCAAATCCATCCTGTTCAATCCACGGGCGCGTCAGCAATTCTCCGAGTTCTTCGCGCGCGCGGATACGTTCACACTCGGCGTGTGCAACGGCTGCCAGATGCTTTCGAACTTGAAGGAGCTGATCCCCGGCGCCGAGCTGTGGCCGCGCTTCGTGCAGAACCGCTCGGAGCGCTTCGAGGCGCGCCTGTGTTTGGTCGAGATCGGCGAGAGTCCCTCGCTCTTTTTGCGCGATATGCAGGGCTCACAGATGCCCGTGGTGGTCGCCCACGGTGAAGGCCGCGCCGAGTTCGAGAGCCCCGCACAGCAGAGCGAGCTCGACGCGAGCGGCCTGATCGGCGCACGTTTCATCGACCACTACGGGCGGGTTACCGAGCACTACCCGGAAAATCCCAACGGCTCGCCAGGCGGGCTCACCGCGCTCTGCTCTAGCGACGGCCGCGCCACGATCCTGATGCCCCACCCGGAACGCGTCTTTCGCACGGCGCAGTATTCGTGGCACCCAGGCTCGTGGGGCGAGGACGGCCCCTGGCTCCGCTTGTTCCGAAACGCGCGCGCGTGGGTCGACTGAGCGTTTTCGCGATGTCGCGCTGGCCGGTCTTGGGGCTACTCGTGGGCGGGCTCGCGCTTACCCTGTTGCCGGAGCTGCACGCGGCGCCGGCCGCAAAGAGCGCGAAGCATGCGCGCCGCTCGTGCCCGGTGCAGAAGCCACAAAAATTTTTGATTCGCTCGAGCTTCATCAAGCACGGCGGACTCGACGCGGCGGCGCATGATCGCGCGCTCCGCTACCGCGCCGAACAGTACGGCTCGGTGCCAGGCTTCGATCTCGAACGCTACAACTCGAAACCCGCTCATGAGCAAGCGACCGTCGTACGCTTCTTTGGACTACCCGTGCAGGTGCACCGCAAGATCGCGCCCGTGCTGCGCTGCGTGGAGCACTACATCCGCCACAATTGCGGCGCGCGCGGCGACCGCTATACGCCGCGCGCCGTCGGCGGTTTTCGCCGGAACAACACCTACCGCGGCGGCGAGATCTCCAACCACCTGTTCGGCATCGCGATCGACATCGATCCCGACAAGAACCCCTGCTGCGGCTGCGTCTCTCCTTGGCCCGATCACCCGGCCTGCAAGGCGAACGCCGACTCCATCTTCGAGCGCACCGCCCTACCGCGCTGCTGGATCGACGCCTTCGAGCACTACGGCTTTTATTGGCTCGGCCGCGATCCGGATTTACGCGACACGATGCATTTCGAGTTTTTGGGCGATCCGGAACTTGTCACGCCGTGAGTTAGGGCCGCTCCGCCCAACGGGCATTCACCACATTTCAACCTCAAAGAGCACCCTCCTCGGGCGCTGGGGCAAAGCCCCGCTACGCGGCATTTCCAGTTTCGGATTAGCTGATCACGGAGCGGAACTGAGGCCTGAACCCAATACGAGTCCGGCGAACCCGGCGCATGCTTTCCTGCAGGTTGAAGAAGGCGCGCCGTATTCTCAGGTCAGAACTTCGCGAGAAATGGCCTGAGCTCAGACCGCTCAATCACCTGTCGTACACGGGCTCACTTTTGCCGACAAAGCGCGGGGCACATTGCGACGGAGCACGCGTCTTCCGATCGAAACGAGACAATGTTACGCTGAAGATTTCTCGACGATCATGCGCATGAGTTTTCCCCGGTTCAATAAGTGTCTTCAACTTGTGAGCGCGCTCGCGCTCTCTGCCGTCACAGCGCCGGCCCACGCGCAGAACGCGGGGCTCGCGCTCGATCGCTTCGATCCGGCGCCGGCGGGCGACCGCATGTTCGGCGTGCCGTCGCCGTATGCCGCCGGAGAACTCACGCCGCACATCATGTTGCTGGGTGACTACGCGCACGACCCGCTGGTGCTGCGCTCCGTGCCGGGCAACAAGAACGTCGGCTCCGTCGTCGGGGATCAGCTCTTTCTGCACCTCGACGCGGCGTTCTCGCTGAGCAACCGCGTGCTCTTGGACGTCGATGTGCCCGTCGCGTTGCTGCAGAGCGGCGACAGCCCGAACCGCGGCGGCATCGCTTTCTCATCGCCGAACTCCGTGCAGTTCGGCGATCTGCGGCTGGGCGCGCGGCTCCGAATTTTCGGCGAGTACCACGATCCGTTTCAGATCGCCGTCGGCGGATACGTGTGGGCGCCGACCGGCGCCAAGAACTCGTTCGTGAGCTCGGGGCAGGTCCGTGGCTTGCCGCAGCTCATTCTCGGTGGCCGCGTCGCGGAACGCGTGGTGTGGTCGGCCGCCGCGGGACCGGAGCTACAGAAGAGCGCCACGTTCGCCAACATCGACCAAGGCACCATGTTCAAGTGGGGCGCGGGCTTCGGCATCCTTCTACTCGACAATCGGCATTTGCAGATCGGTCCGGAGGTCTCGGGCGGGGTCACGCTGCGCGACGTGCAGAAGCGCACGACCAACGCGGAAGCGCTGCTCGATCTGCGTTACCGGTTCGTGGACGACGTCGAGTTCGCGGTGGGCGCGGGCCCTGGTCTGACCTCGGGCATCGGCACACCTGATTTTCGCGGCGTGCTCTCGCTCGCCTATACCCCTGAACAAAAGCTCGAAGAAAAGCCGGAACCGCCGCCGCCGCCGAAACCCGTCGACCCCTGCGCCGAGGACAAAACCAAAGAAGGCTGCGCGCCCCCGCCCAAGGACAGCGACGGCGACGGCATCATCGACGACGAAGACGCTTGCCCCGAAGTCAAAGGCGTGGAGACCGACGACCCGAAGACCAACGGTTGCCCGCCCGATCGCGACCACGACGGCATCATCGACAAGGAAGACGCCTGCCCGGACGAGAAAGGTATCGCCGACGACGATCCCAAGAAGAACGGCTGCCCGCCGCCCAAGGACACTGACGGCGACGGCATCCTCGATCCGGACGACGCCTGCCCGAACGAAAAGGGCGCAGCCGATCCCGACCCGAAGAAGAACGGCTGTCCGAAGTCCGTGCGCGTGAGCGAGAAGGAAGTCGTGATCCTGGAGCAGGTGCAGTTCGACACCGGCAAGGCCACCATCCGCAAGGTCAGCGATGATTTGCTCGATCAAGTGGCGGCGGTTCTCAAGGAGCACCCGGAGCTCACCAAACTGGAAGTGCAAGGTCACACCGACGACCGCGGTTCACGCGCAATGAACGACACGTTGTCGCAAGCACGCGCGAACGCCGTAATGAAGGCCATGGTCCAACGCGGCGTCGCCGCGGAACGACTCACGGCCAAAGGCTACGGGCAGAACCAGCCGCTCGACACGAACACGACCGAGGAAGGCCGGCAGAGGAATCGCCGCGTCCAATTCATCATCCTCGACAAGCAGCCGAAGGAGACCGAGTAACATGCTGAACACGATGAAATGCGCGCTCGGATTGGCGCTCACTCTCGTTCTGTCGGCCTGTGCGCCTGGCGCAGATGAGCCGGTCGGCGAGTCGCGAAGCGCCGTCGTCACCAACGGCGGCTTCGAGACCGGCGCCGCGGGCGCCGCTCCGCCTTCCTGGACACTGCAGACGTTCCTCAACCAAATGCCCGGCATCACCGTGCAGGCGCCGCAAACGCGCGCCGGCTTGAACCTGATGGCCGGCGGCAACGCGCTCACCACGATCGTGAACGGCGCAAACCAGCCCGATCCGGATCTGGGTGCCGCCGCGTCCCTGCGTTGGCCGCGCTACGGCGCGCAGTGCGCGCGCATCAATTTTCACAGCAACAACCCGAACAATCCGCGCAACGTCAACTCGCTCACGCAAACTATGACGATTGCGGCGGGTGACGTGGATCCGGACGACAACCAGATCCACATTCGCTTCGCGTTCGCGCCGGTCTTGCAGAACCCCGCGCATCCTCCGGCCGAACAACCGTACTATTTCATTCAGATCTCGAACGTCACCAAGAATACGATCCTGTACAGGGACTTCAATCTGAGCGCCCAGGCCGGCATTCCGTGGAAGACCGTGAACGGCGGCACGATGAACGAGATCGACTACGTCGACTGGACGCTGGTCGACGTAGCGCCTGGGCCAGCAGCGCTCGCCATGAACGATCAAGTGAGCATGGAGTTCATGGCGGCCGGCTGCGACCGCGGCGCGCACTTTGGTGAGCTCTACTTGGACGGCGTCGGAGCGACGATCCCTGGCCTGTTCGTGACGGGTAGCGCGCCGGCCCAGGCGAACGCCGGCAGCAATCTCGTCTACTCGATGCGCTACAAAAACGGCTCCGCAGCGGCGGAAACCGGGGTCGTGATCCGCTTCATGACCCCGCCGAATACTACGTTTCAAGCGATCACGCCGCCGGCCGGCGCCGTCTGCGTTTCGCCCACGGTCGGCACTGCGGGCACGATCGTGTGCACCTTCGCAGCTCCCGTCCCTGCCGCGGGCGCGGGCACGTTCTCGGTAACGGTCAACATCAACGCCGGCACCACCGGACAGATCGTGTGCGGCAACTATCAGATCCAGTCCACGCAAGAAACACCGCTGCTCGGCAGCCGAATCACGACCACCGTCGGCTGCGCGCTTGACAGCGATTGCCCCGCCAACACCTGGTGCAACGAGGCCGCCAAGACCTGCGGGCCGAAGCTCGCCAACGGCGTGGCGATCCCGACGGACGCACCCCACACGAACCCGACCCTCAACGGCACCTGCACGGCCGCGGCGGGCACGCTCGTCTGCACGAGCGCCGTGTGCGACACCGACAACAAGTGTGGCCGCCTCAACGGCGACGGTCCCTGCACGGTCGCCACCGGCAACGTCGTGTGCCGCTCCGCCGTGTGCGACCCGGACTTGAAGTGCGGTTACGCCAACGGCGACGGCCCCTGCACGGCCGCCAACGCAGCCACCGTCTGCCGCTCGGGGTCTTGCAGCACGAACTTGCTGTGCAAAGCCGCGGGCGGCTGCAACGTGGATGCCGATTGCACCGGCGGTCAATGGTGCACGGAGAGCACGCACACCTGCACGGCCAAGCTCGCGAACGGCACGATGCTGCCGACCGATGCGCCGCACACGAACCCGACCCTCAACGGCACCTGTACGGCCGCGGCCGCCACGCTCGTCTGCACGAGCGCCGCGTGCGACACGACCGACAACAAGTGCGGCCGGCTCAACGGCGACGGCCCCTGCACGGTCGCCACCGGCAACGTCGTGTGCCGCTCCACGGTGTGCGACCCGGACTTGAAGTGCGGCTACGCCAACGGCGACGGACCGTGCACGACCGGGAACGCGGCCACCGTCTGCCGCTCCGGGGCTTGCGGAGCGAACGCCCTATGCAAGCCCGCGGGTGGCTGCAACGTGGACGCCGATTGCACCGGCGGTCAATGGTGCACGGAGAGCACGCACACCTGCACGGCCAAGCTCGGCAACGGCACGCCCATCCCGAACGACGCGCCGCACACGAACCCGACCCTCAACGGCACCTGCACCGCCGCGGCCGGCACACTCGTCTGCACGAGCGCCGTGTGCGACACCGCCGACGCCAAGTGCGGCTTCGCGAATGGCGACGGACCGTGCACGATCGCGAACGGGCCCACTGTCTGCCGCTCGGCGACGTGCAGCGCGAGCGGCGTGTGCCTGCCGCCGGGTGGCTGCAACACGGACGTGGACTGCGCGAGCGGAACCTGGTGCAACGAGAGCATGCACGCTTGCATGCCGACGCTGCCGAACGCCTCGCCGGTGCCGAGCGACGCGCCGCACATGAACCCGACCCTCGACGGCACCTGCTCTGCCGCGGCGGGCGCGCTCGTGTGCACGAGCGGCGTATGCGACGGCAAGGACGACGCGTGCGGCTACCAAAACGGCAGCGGGCCGTGCACGACCGCCAACGGCGCGAGCGTGTGCCGTTCGACGATCTGCGCAAGCGCGGGCGCCAATCAGGGCACCTGTGTCGCTTGCGTGCAGAACTCCGACTGCGCGGGTGCCACGCCGGTCTGCAACCCGGCCACGAACACCTGCGTAGGCTGCGCCACTTCAGCTGATTGCCCGAACACCACGCCTGTCTGCGACCCAGCGATGTCCGCCTGCACCCAGTGCAACGGCGACAACGGCGCCGCCGTCAGCGACCCGTGCCCCACGGCCGCGGCTGGCTTGTGCTTCTTGTCAGGCGCGAAAATGGGTCAATGCGGCAGCTGCAGCGCGGATGCCGACTGCCAGGGTCACACAGGCAATCTGTGCGATACCGCGAGCGGCTCGTGCACGACCGGCTGCCGCGCGGACAGTGATTGCATGGCCTCCGAGTGGTGCAACGCGGAGCCCAACGCCGTCGGCATGTGCGTGCCGAAACTCCCGAACGGCACTCCTCTGCCGCAAACCCCGTCAACGGTCGGCGGCACGTGCACCGGCAACGTCGGAGCGCGCGTGTGCGCCGCGGGCGCCTGCGACGTCAAGGACAACACCTGCGGTTTCGCGACAGGCGACGGCTCTTGTCAAAACGACGAACAGTGTCGGCAAGGCAGCTGCAATCCAATGACTCAGACGTGCGGCATGGTGACCGGCACCGAACCTGACGCCGGCATCGACGCGGGCACTGGTCCGGGCCCCGTGCCCGAGTGCATGATCGACGCAGATTGCCCGCAGGGCTACTTCTGCAACGGCAACGCATGCGTCGCCAAGCTGCCCACGGGCGCGAGCTGCTCCGCCGTGAATCAATGCCAGAGCAACGACTGCCGGGATTCGCGCTGCAGCTCGATCATCGGACAGGGCGCGGGCGTGCTGTGCTCGACGGGTCCGGTCGGTAGCCCGAGCAGCGGCGGACGCGCCGCATTCTTGGGCCTGATGCTGGCCCTGGCGGGACTCGCGCGGCGACGGCAGAGCGCGTAGGCCGCGATCGGGGGCATCTCAGCGCGAGCGCGTCACGGCTCGCTACTGGTCGCAAGAGCCGCGGCCGTAGACACAAGCGAGCGATTGCACACCTTTCTCGTCAGCGTGAATGCTGCATCCGCGCAAGTAGTCGAGTTTTGGGCAATACGACGTGCAAAAAGCGTAAACGTTCGGGACTGCATCTACGAGGTCGCCAGCGGAGATGTTTCCGTCCGGACCATACAGACACGCCACAGGAACCTGTGCACCACCCCCATCAGAGAACGCGATATCACATGCAGTCGCCGGGCCCCCTGGATCCGTGCCAAAAGGCTGTAGCGGGGGGCACGCCGCGCAATGTGAGAATGCCGTCTGCCCGTCAGCAAACGGTGTCACCTTGGAATCGACGGCAACACCTTCGTCGTACTCGCATGGCTCGGATGAACACGATGCGAGCAGAGCACCCGCAACCAGTAACGGAGAGCACCTAGCGATCAGTAAACGCCGCATGCATGACTCATTGACGGCCCACACGGCCGCGTCTTTCGCTGATGAGCCTCGACGCGTCGTCATTGGTCGCACGATCCGCGGCCGTAGACACAAGCGAGCGACTCCACCCCTGTCTCGTCAGCTCTAAGCTGACAGGCGTGCGGTCCGTCGCCGCTTGGACAATTGGAGAGGCAAAAGCTGAAGACATTTGACGCTATCTGCACGGTGTTGCCGGAAGTGTTCCCTGCTGGACCGTATAGACAGAGGACCGTTGCCTGTGCGCTGCTGTCGGAAAATCCGACCGAGCACACTGTTACGGGACCTCCGGGATGGTCACCAATAGGCTCCAAATCAGGGCAGAGCGCGGCACAGTGCGAGAACAATGTCTGCCCGTCAGCAAACGGTGTCGCCTTGGAATCGACGGCAACACCTTCGTCATGTTCGCACGGCTCGGAAGAGCAGCACATCAGCGCAGTGCTCAGGAGCAACAACGTAAAGTGCCGTAGAAAACGAGCGCATCCGATACAGACTATCAAATTACCGATATCCGCCTGTGCAAACAAGCAACGTGCTTGTCCATTGCCAATCAGCCCTTCAGCAAATCCGTCAAGAACCCGAGCACGTCGCGCGCGACGTCCGAAATTCTCGGCTCAGCGACAGCTTCCGGGGAGCCGTGCGCGAGCCGTTGGCTGACGCGCCCTTGTAGCTCCTCGGCGTGTTTGCGCTCTTGTTCGCGAAGCTTCTGGTGCTCGAGGCCGCCTTGGCGCACGAATTCGAGTACGCGCGGGAGCTCACCTGGATCGAACCAGGTGCCGTGCCGCGCGCACACGTCCAAGACGACGCCGCTCGTGCCGCCGAAATTCTTGCGGTTCATCATGCTTTTGCAAATCGGACACGGTCTATAGCGCACGCGCTCGGAGAGCGGATTGGTCGGTTTGAGCGTGAGGGCCGGCGCGGCGTGGCCGATCAGCGCGGGCTCCTCGAGCAAGCTGCGAAAGAGCGCGTGCTGTACGAACTGCCCGCCGCAACGATCGCATGAGAACAGGGTGCCCGCCGGGCTGTCGTACGCCGTGACCTCTACGCGACAGTCCGCGCACAGGATCTTGCCCTGCGCGGCCTCGAGCGCGGGCCCGAGCTCCGCGCCGCAGCCCGCGCAGTGAAGCGCCTCGACGGTGTTCGCGTGAAAGCAGAACGCGCACTGTACGGTCGCGATCCCGGCGCCGCAGAAGCGACAACTCCGATCGCCCGCTCGCGCTGGAGCGCCGCACACGGCGCAATGGATGACCGGCGCGTCTGACATCCCACGCGGAGCTTAGCACTGCCCGGGGCCCGCTTGCTCAGCAGCTTGCGGGCACGGCTGAGCGCGCTTTCGAGCTAAGTTCCGGGGGTGGTGAGCGCGCTGAGCGCGCCCGTGACGTTCGCCGTATTCGGCTGCGTGCCGAATTGATTGATCTTGGCGCCGAAGGCCTGCGCGATAGCCACGAGGATTTGGCTATTGGCCGTGGGCGTATAGTCCGCCGTGTTCTCGCACCACACGTTGCTCGCCGGACAATCGTCCTTGACCTTGATGTGGCGACCCATCTTGAAGATACCGTTGGTGCCGCCCGCGATCACCGTCGGTACATTGCGCGTGCTGTGCAAGGCCGGGTTACCCATGTCGCTCGACACGTAGATGATCGTGCTGTCGAGGGCCCCGAGCTGATCGAGCTTCTGCATCAAGCGCGCGACCTTGGAGTAGGCGTAACGGTTGAACTTGGCGAGCGTCACCCAGGTCGACTGTACGGGCGTCGGGCCCGGTGGCTGGTTGTTCATGCCCAGCGGAGACGCGGCGTACGTGTGCGCGACCGAGCCGTGGTTGTCCGGCGGCAGATTCAGCGGATTGCCGGCGTACGACAAATCGTTCATGAACAAGGTGGCAAAGCGCGTGACGTCGCAGGCCAGCGCTTGCGCGAGCAGGTCGATTTGCGCGTTGGTGATGGCGTCGAAGTACGGCTCGCCGCCGTTGTATTGCCGGAGCTGCGGGAACGTCGTGGCGTCCGGGATGGCCGGCACCACGCAGGTCGGGCCGGTCATGCTCGGCGCGGCCAGACTCTTTTCGATCTCATGCAGCGAGGTGAGGTGCTGGTCGAGCTTGGCTTGCTCGGCCGGGCCGAGCTTGGCGCGCAGTCGATTCACGTCCCACTTGTCGTAGTCGACCACGGCTTGATCGAGAGTGCGCTGGCGAGCGGCCGCCGCTTGAGCGGCCGGATTCGTGCTGCTCGTCATGCCGTCGAACAGGAGGTGAAACGTCTGTACGGGATCGATGATCTTGGGCAGCGCGATGCCACCTTCGCTGTAGGAGAGCGTCAGCCCAACGTCGGTCTGATCGTTGCCGACCCCCAAGTTGACGCTCGTAATACGAGTGTCAGCGCCTAGCCCCATGGTCACGGCCAAATATTGATCGAGCGAAATATTCTGCGGCTTGTTGCCGTCGATCTTGCTACCGGTGAGAATGGTACCGGCCGTGGAGTGCCCGTTCGCGCTCGACAGCAGATCGATCCCCTCCACCACCAACAGATGGTCCTTGAAGCTCTTGCCGTAGGTCGCTGCGTCGTCGAACGGCTGTAAGGAGCAAACGCCGCCAATGCTCGGATCCGCGTCCTTGTAGGTGATGTCGAACGACGACTCGGTCTCGCCGGAGCGGAGCGCCCAGTACTCGGCCGCGATGCCGTGCGGGTGATAGATGGTCACGAACTTGAGCGGCAACATCTCGCCCGCGGCCTGCGCCACGGAATTTTCGAGCAAACGGGCGAACGGCAGAATTGCAAACCCTGCGCCCATGGCTCGCAGAAACGAGCGGCGGGTGTTGCTCAAGCGTCTCATTGTTGGGGGCTCCGGTAGATGAACGCCGGATTTTCGGCGTAAGCCAGGATGGTGTTGACGATGTTGCCGCCCGACGCGTTCGCGACGGTCTTCCAATAGGTCACGAAGGCGTCCTCGCTGGCCTTCGCGCCGGAATCACTGCGCCCGGAGGAAGCGCGGAACACCTGGCGCGCGAAGCACTCGCGCACGGTTGGACTGGTCGACAGCGCAGTAGCGACCGCGTTGCTGTCGGCGTACGACCCGTTGGCGTCGAAATCAGCGCCCGTGTCGGTCTTCAGCGCGAGAACCGTGGTGCTGTCGATCGGCAGGTTCATATCGTTGTCGGTGGTCTGCGCCTCGCCCATGCCGTCGTAGAGCTCGAACGAAAACCCGAACGAATCGATCGCGTCGTGACATTGGGCGCACATGGGGTCGGCGGCGTGCGTGGCGTAACGCGAGCGATTGGTGACGTGCGTATTCGGCAGCGGCGGCACGACCTGAATATTGAGTTCTGTCGGCGATTTGATGGTGATACACGCCACGCGCCGGAGCAGCGCGACGCCGCGCAAGACCGGCGCGGTTTCGCTGGCGTGCGCGTAGACCGAGAGGAACGCGCCCTGATTCAGGATGCCGCGCCGAGTCGGCAAATTGACGACTGAGCCGTGGCCCAGGGGGTCCGGGGGAGACGCAACGTTACCGGTCGCGCTGTACATGGCAGCCAACTCAGGCGTGGTCACGCTCGTCCAATCGGCGCCGAGCAGTTCCCCGACCGTACCCATATTCGGGGGCCGCACGAGATTCCAAATGAAGTCCGGCGTTTCCTGAACCATCGCCGGTTTGAGCGCGGTGTAGTTCGGATATTTGGTGCTGTCCTTGTCCGTGTTCTGCAAGCTATCCGTGCCGAGCCACTCGGTGATGATCCGCGTCACGCGGTCGAGCGCGCTACCTTGTTGCAAGAGCGGGGTGGTGCCGATCGAGTTGGCAGCGTTGACGCGCCCGTCGCCCGTGTCGAGATCGCCGTTGACCGCGGCGGCGATCAGCGTGTCGTCGGGCGGGCTGGCGGTGAGCAGGTACGAGAGTTCGGACGCGATTTCGTATGGGGTGAGCTTGATCACGTTCGCGCCCGCGCCCGCGTCTGCGATCGCAGTCGTGCCGTCGCCGATCTCGGTGAGATATAAGAAGGAAGCGGCCTGCAGGACACCGCGCGCCACGAGCTCGATGCCGTCCGCGTAAGTGCCGCCGTTCGTGCCCGCGTGAAACAAGGTCAAAAGCTGGGCAACCTCGTCGTCTTCCACCGGACGACGATAGGCGCGCTTGGCAAACGATTGAATGAACGACGTCGCGCACTGATCCGCTTGCGTGGTCGGATCGGTGCAGGGAGCATACGTAGTGAGCTGCGTCTTGACTTGAGCCGCCAAGGTCGATGCCGCGGTGGAGATCTGCTTGACCAGCACCGGATCGACTTCTTGTGCGTCGTTGACGGTGTAGCCTTGTTGCCGCGAGTCCGGTACGAAACCGCTGGTAACGGCCGGCACTCCGCTCACGACCGAGTCCACCGAGTTCTGGTACTCCGCAATCGTCAAACGACGGATGCGCTCATACATCGGGAACACGGTGGTGCCGTCGGGCAACTTGACGGGGCCAGGGCCGGCGGCTGCGCCGGAGCCGCCCGTGCCGAGACCGCCGCTGCCATCACCACTCGAACCGAGGCCGCCGCTGCCCGCACCGTTCGACGCTCCCGCGCCACTCGCGATCCCCGAACCCGCTCCGCTGCCACGCGTGCTCTTGCCGCTCAGCTGCCCTTGGCACCCCAGAGCGAGCACGCCGACGAATGAAGCTGTGCAAACCCGTCTCAAGCAACTCTGCATATCCCGCGAAGTCTGGACGTGTTCCGGTTCACTGGCAATGTAGTCAGAACACACACGCTTCACTGCAGAAACACGGTTCTTGAAGAACTTTTTGCGGTTATGGAATGTGACCCTCTACGCGATTCGAGTGCGCGAGCGCGGCGTCAATCGCGTTCACCGGAGAGCGATCGATCCTGACCACGCGCTCTTGACGGAGACCAGTTCGCACAGCGCCCTCCAAACGCGGCCGCGTGATAACTTACGGGAGTGATTTCGCACCTTCGCCACGGGCAGCTCGCTTGGTTAGCGATCCTTCCTCTGCTCGAGTTCGGGTGCAGCGCGGCTCCGAAACAGAGCGGCAGCCGCGACAACGGGAGCGCGGGAACGCCCGGGAGCGCGGGCGGCGCGGCAGGCGGCGGAAGCAGCGCAGGCGGTAGCTCTAGCGGTGGAGCGGCGGGAGTGGCGCAAGGTGCCACGGCGGGCAACAGCGCCGGTGGCTCGAACGCGGCCGGTGCCGCGGGCGGCAACGCGGGCGGCGGCTCCCCGAACGGCGGGAGCGCCGGAAGCAACGCCGCGGGCAGCTCGGCAGGCGGCGCGAACAGCGCAGGAACCGCTGGCTCGAGCAATAGTGGCGGCAGCGCCGGCGGCACGAGCAGCGGCGGCGGTTCAGGCAGCGCCGGTACCGGCGCGAGCGGCGCAAGCAGCTCACCCTGCTCGGCGCCGGGCCTGCTCTTTTGCGACGACTTCGAAGCGCGCCCGCTCGGCTCGACCTTCAGCGCGCCCTGGACCACGACGCTCGTCGGCGGCACGACGAGCACGATCACGATCGACGACTCCGTGCCGGCGCACAGCGGCACGCATTCCGTGCGCACGCACCCGACTGACGAAGGCTACCAGACGCTGCTCGTGTTCCACGATCCGAACGTGCTGCCCGTCAACAGCGGGCGCTTCTACGTGCGCGCCGAGGTTCGCTTTGACACGGCCATGAGCGCCCAGCACAACACGTTCCTGATGGCGACTCTATTCAGCGCGCCCGACTCCGGCACGACCGCGCGCGTGGGCGAAGACAATCAGATGCTGATCATGACCGTGGGCGGCGACGCGCACGGCTACAACTCCAACTTCGACAAGAGCTTGCCAAACGGCATCGCCTTCCAACCTCGCCAGTGGGAGTGTCTCGAGCTGATGTTCGACGCGCCGAACATGTCCTTCGACGTGTGGGTCGACGGCCAAGAAGTGCTCGGTCTGAGCGCCGGAGTACACGCGATGCCCCCGCCGCTCGCCCACGACAACTACGACACGCTCCGCATCGGCTTCGAAAAATACGCCGGACCCGTCACCGATATCTGGTGGGACGACATCGCCATCGGCACGACGCAGATCGGCTGTCCCTGAGCGCCTGAAGCCCGAGAGCCTCGCAGTGGCGGTCCTTGCTATGCTGCAGGGCTCAGCATGCCCGTGATCCTGGTCGAGCTGCCCGCTGCTGACAGCGGCGATCCGAACGTGCCCGCGCTGATCCGTGCCTGCAGCGAAGGCCTGCACGACGGTGAATGCGCCCTGCAAGAGCAACACTTGAGCGAGCCGGCGGCGGCGGTGGCGATCGTGTCTTGGCTCGACAACGAGCATCAGCGCGCTCGCCTCGAGGTCGTCAGCCGCGAGGACTCGCACGCCGCATGGCACACGCGCGAGCTCGGCTTCCACGAGCAGGACGCAGCGGTCGAACGCTGGCGCGCGCTCGGCTTTGCGATCGCCAGCCTGGTCGGTGAAGCACTGCCCAGCTCGCCCGCGCCTCGAGTGGAGGTCAGCGCGCCGACGCCGTCGCCGGCACCCCGCTCGCACTCGGCGGCACGGCCGCTCAAACTCTGGCACACGGCGATCGGCGCTCAGCTGTCACGCGGTCTATCCGCCGGTGCACCGAGCGCGGGGCTCTGGCTCGGACTCGCTCGACACTGCTGCGGAGATTCCGGGCTCGAAGTCTTGGCGCGCGCTGGCGAGAGCTGGAGCAGCGCGTCGGCACACGGCATCAGCGCGCGCTTCACCACGATCGGACTCGGTTTCGGTATGGAGCTCGTGCCGCTGCGCGAGCTCGCGCTCGACGCATCGCTGCTCGGCGTACTCGACGCGCTACATGTCGAGGCGGACAGCCCGAGCACGGGCACGACGGCGTCCGCGCACCGCAACTTGCTAGGCGCGGCTCTCGGCCTCGACGCAGTTTGGCCGCGAGAGTCCACCGTGGCAGCCTCACTCGGTGGTGAGCTGCTCGCTCTTTCGGGCGCCACGGGCATTCACCTGTTCAACCAAGAAGCCGCCGAGAGCCCCGCCTTGCGCTGGGGCTTCCGCGCGGGTTTACACTTTCGCTTTTGAGGCGGCGCTCAGGGACAGATTTCGGTGAGAATGCCCTGAATCGCGCTCGCGACGGTGTCCGCTGTCGTCCCTTGATAGTACCTCGCGGTGCCGGCTGTCTGGCTATAGGTCGCGAGTTGGCTCCCGCCGCAGGCACCGAGCTGGGCCGGGAATTCCTTGATGTTCTGCCCCTTGCCCGCGTTGGCGACCATCTGCAGGAAGGTCTCATAGCCGCTCGTGTCCCCCGTGAGCTCGTCGAACTGCGTGTTGTCGCCGAGCCCGACCACGTGCGTGATGACACCGGCCTGATACGCGTTCTGAACCGCCTTGAACACCGAATCAACGCTACAAGGAGAGTCGACCAAGTTGCCGCAGGTATCCGGAACGCCGGTCATGATCAATACGATGTGCGCGCCCGTTCCGGCACCGAGCGCGGTGACCGCGGAAGCTTCTGCCTCCGCCACTGGCGAGTCGAGCTTGAATTTCATCGCCGTCGCGTACGTCGCGGCGGCCGTCTGAAATCCCACCGCCAGATTCGCGACGGCATTCGTCGTCACCGGTATCGAGCTCGTTAGCGGGCACATCGAACCGGTAACGCCCGTCTCCCGGTAGAAAAAGAGCGCGCCCATCGGAAGCTTCGCCTGGAGCGGTGCCGCCACGCTGCTCGGCCCGCTGATAGCGTCGCTGACCATGCCCCAGTACGGCGCGGCCGTAGTCGGCATTTCGAACATCGAGCCCGAGGCCTGAATCAAGAAGAGCACACGCGCCCCACCGCACGTTCCCGAGCCGCTTCCGCCGCTACCGCTCATGCCAGAAGAACCACTCGCGCCCGCGCTCCCGCTCGCTGCGGCGCTCCCGCCGTTGCCCGAACCGCTCACGCCAGCACTCCCGCCGTTGCCCGAACCGCTCGCGCCTGCACTCCCGCTCGCGCCTGCGCCGGCCGAACTCCCGCTGACGGCCCCGTTTCCGCCCGTACCGCCTGCGATGGAGCCTGCGCTGCTGCCGCCGGCACCGGAGGTACCCGCGCCGCCCGCGCCGCCTGCGCCCTGAGGCTCGCACTGCGAGTTCGTGCACATCTGCATGCTCGCGCAATCGGCATCGCTCTGACAGGCGACTGTCTTGACGCATTGCTCGAGCGCGCAATGCTCGTCCGCTTTACAGTCGACGTCCTGGTAGCAAGCCACGCAGCGCCCATCAGGACTGCACACCTCGGTCGACGGGCAATCGAGCGTGCGCTGACAAGTCTGCGCAGGGGCACCACCCGCGCCGCTCGCGCCACCCACGCCCTGGAACAAGAGCTGCGGCGGACTCGAATCCCCGCAACCGCCCGCCAAAGCGGCTCCGAGCAGCGCCGCGACCACGCCGCAACCAAGCGAAGCTCTCGTCACGCGCCGATTCACCACGTCCACTGATTACCACGAGTTTCAGCGGCGAGCCTATGGGCGCCTCGGACACTCTAACCTGCAAATGCCTGAATTTATTAATATTTACCGATCGGCGGCCTGCTCGGGCTCGAGCGGCGTTACTGATCAATTGCATGGCTTCGACCGTCGCACGGTGGCTTCGGCCGATCCCTGGCAGGGGCCAGCCCCAAAAGTCCGCGCGCGCCGACGACGAAGCCCTAATCGAAGCCATTCAGCGCGGCGACCCGAAGCTCGGGGCGGATTTGTACGCGCGCTTGATTCGCGTGGTCGATTGCACATTGTATCGCGTGCTCGGCAGCCGTGATCCGGAGCACGGGGATCTGGTGCAATCTTCCTTCGAGCAAATCGTCGTGACGATTGCCCAGCGCAAGTATGCGCGTGCCTGCAGCTTGACGTCTTGGGCCTCGGCGATCACCTGCAATGTCGCGCTCAACGCGCTCCGCTCGCGGCGCACGGAGCGAAAGTACATCGCGCGCGGCCTCGAACAGGGTTTGCTCGACGAGGTCGAACAAGGCCGCGACCTCGAGCGTGAGGTTCTGGCCCGACGTGAGATGGAGCGCGTGCGCGGTGAGCTCTCGCAGATGAGCGAGGAGCGCTCGGAGGTCTTGCTGCTGCACGACATGCTCGGCAAGGAGCTCTCGGAGATCTCCGTCTTGCTCAACATTTCCGTATCCGCGGCGCAATCGCGGCTCGTGCGAGGTCGGCGCGAGCTCGAGCAACGACTCACGGGCAGGCACGAGGTCGGCGATGACTGAGCGCAAACGCGGGGTGGAAGACGTGCTCGAGAGCATGGGGCGCATGGTCGTTCCGCTCGCGGACGAGCCGGACGCGCAGCGCGCGCGCATCGTGGCGGCCCTCGACGACAAGCTCGACGCGACACGAAGCGCCCAGAAATCGCGACGAAGGTCGCGCTGGCTCCTGGCCTGCGCGGCCTGTGTGACGCTCGCCGCTGCGCTCTCGGTGGGCCATTCGTTGCGAGCGAACAAGGCCCCCGCGGCCCAGCTCGAGCCGAGCGATCTCGTACGCCGCGGCGACGCGATCGCGACGGCCGAGAGCGAACACCGCAGCGGGCATCTCGAGAACGGCGCGGCGCTCTCCGTGTTCCCGTCGACCGAGCTCACCGTGTCTGCCCTCGCGATCGGCGGTGATGAGCTGATCCTCGATCGCGGTCGGATCGAGCTCAAGGTGCCCAAGCTCGTGGCCGGGCGTACGCTCTCGATCACGACTCCGGACGCGACCGTAACAGTGCGCGGCACGCGCTTCGCCGTCGAGGTGACGCTGCTGGACTCACATCCCATCACGCGCGTGGACGTCAGCGAGGGCAGCGTGTGGGTGCGTACCGGTAGCGAGCGACTGGTGCTCGAAGCCGGTACACATTGGACCTCGCGAGCAGCTGACGCGGCGAGTGCGCACTCGGATTCGAGCGTAAGTCCGGCCAGCCCAGCGCTCGAAGCGTCGGCAGTGGCGCCAGCAGCGCCAGCTGCAGCGCCCACGCCGAGTAGCGCTGGCGCAGCCCCGCTGCGCGGGCAGAGCGCGGGCAGCGCAGCTGCGAGCGGCGATGCCAGCACGTTGGCCGAGGAAACGAGCTTGTACGAGCGCGCCGTGCGCCTTCTACACAGCGGCCAAGTCGCGGACGGCCTCACTCTGCTCGATCAATTGCGCACGCGCTATCCCCGCTCACCTTTGGCGCAGAACGCGGCGGTCGAGAGGTTTCGCGCGCTACGCCATAGCGGACGGAACTCGGAGGCCGAGGCGCAAGCGCGTCAATATCTAGCGGACTATCCCGCAGGCTTTGCGCGTGATGAAGCCAAGGGCATCGTCGCGGACTCGCTGCCCAAGGCTCCATGAACTCGTGTGGCCTGCTGCTCGTCGCGTGCGTCGCGTGCGTCGGCGCGTGCACCACCCGCGAAACCGGCGTGCTCGATCTGTTCCCAAGCGGCGGCACCGCCGGCGCGTCGAGCCCAATGGGCGGCACTAGCGCGAGCGGGCAGACGAGCGGCGCGAGCGGAGCTGCGGGCTCGAACACTGGCGGCACCGCTCAGGGCGGGTTCGCCGGCCAGGGCGGCGCCAATACGGCGGACGCCGGCTGCACCATCGACGACAGCTGCCCGGCGCTGGCGCCGCACTGCGCGCCGGCCGGGACTTGCGTCGAGTGCAACACGGTTGCGGATTGCCCGACGAGCCGCGCATTTTGTGTAGCCACTCGCTGTGTGAGCTGCCAGAGCGACGCGGATTGCAGTAGCCAGATCTGCCGCGCCGGCCGCTGCGGCGACGCGTGCAAAAGTGCGCCAGATTGCAAGCGCGGCGACACGGCGCTCTGCGACCCGCTCGGTATCTGTGTCGCGTGCCAAGCGAATGCACAATGCACGGACGGCTCGCGCCCGCTTTGCGATGCAAATGGCCAGTGCGTCGCGTGCACAGCTGACCAGGAATGCGACCCGAGTAAGCCCCTCTGTCGTCTCGACGGCGCGTGTGTGGAGTGCGTGCGCAATAGCGATTGTCCGAGCGGCACATGCACCACGAGTCAGGGCACCTGCCAGTAGCTCGTAAAAAAACGTGCGCGTGGTGCCTGCTCGACAGGGTGTGACGTAACCGAATCTCTAACAGGTCACGAGGATTTCATCGGCGGCGCGCGCGGACGCGCGTTTTGCCAGGCCCTGATCTGCTTAAACCCCGCCACTTCTACGAGGAACCACGAATGCAGCACCGGACCTTTTCTCGCATTTTTTTGCCGTCGATCGTCGCTATCGCAACCGTCGCTGCTTGCGGCAGCAATGACGACTCACTGACCGGAGCGGTTGCGGGCAGCGCCGGCGTCGCGCAGAGCGGCGGATCTGCGGGCGCGACCAGCGCAGGCAGCGCGGGTACCGCACAAGGCGGATTCGGAACGACCACCGGCGGCTCGAGCGGCGCAGCGACGACCAGCGGCGGCAGCGCTGGGACGGCGAACGCCGGCACTGCCGGCTCGGCAACGGCCGGAAGCGCAGGAACCACGGCGGCCGGCGGCACTGCCGGCGCAGCAGCGGGCGGCACCGCAGGCGCAGCGACCGGCGGCGCTGCCGGCGCAGCAGGCGCTGGACCCGATTGCACGGGGCCGGCCGATTGCACGCCGGCTCGACCTCTCTGTTCCGCGGCGGGCACGTGCGTCGAATGCATTGCGTCCAAGGACTGCAATGCCGGCGTGAAAAATCTGTGCATGACCGCGACGGGCACGTGCGTCGAGTGTTTGGTCCCCGGCGATTGCGACGTCGGTCAAACCTGCAACGCGGCCAATACCTGCGTGACGATGAACACGACCTGCAACGCGGACACCGACTGCAAGACCCCAGCCCTGCCCGCGTGCGACACGACGGCGATGAGCTGCGTCGAGTGCACGACCACGAACAAGACGGCGTGTACCGGCAATACTGCGGCTTGCGACACGACCGCGCACACGTGCGTCGAATGCGCGGCTGACACCGACTGCAAGGATCCCACTAAGCCCGGCTGCGTGCTCAGCAAGCACAAGTGCGACGAGTGCAGCCAGGATGCCCAGTGCAAGGACCCGGGCAAACCCACTTGCAACGTCGCCAAGGGGCAGTGTCAATGAACAGGCGTTCGACGCGGATCCCGTGGCTCGTGTCGGGCGTCGCCGGCTGGCTCGCGGCCTGCGGATCCGCGTCGAACAACGGCCTGCTCGGGCCGGGCGGGCTCGCCTGCCACTCGAGCACTGACTGCCCGAACGACTCACCGATCTGCGCGAGCTCCGGCGCTTGCGTCCAATGCATCGCCGACAGCTCGTGTACGGGTGGGCAGGTCTGTGACGCGGTGAGCGGTCAGTGCACGGCCCACTGCACGACCAACGCGGACTGCGCGGGCGGTGAACCGATCTGCGCAGCGCGCGGATTTTGTGTGGAGTGCGCCACGAACGCGGATTGCACGAGCAACGAGCGAGCGCTGTGCAACGCCGTGAGCGGCCAGTGCGTCGGTTGTCGCGCCGACGCCGATTGCACGCGTGGCTTCTGCGATCTGAAGAACGCAGTCTGCGTCGATTGTCGCACCACTGCAGATTGCACAGCCGGCGACACCTGTGTGGACGCCGCGTGCGTCTCGCACTGCACCACCAGCGCCGACTGCGCCGGT
The DNA here is from genome assembly GCA_036496745.1 of Polyangiaceae bacterium. Lineage (GTDB taxonomy): Bacteria > Myxococcota_A > Polyangia > Polyangiales > Polyangiaceae > PMG-095. The sequence goes on along the minus strand of DASXKQ010000123.1, from coordinate 24,780 downwards.
GGCCGACCCGAGTGCTTGGTCAGCAGCCAAACCTGCGTAGAATGCCTGAGCGACGCGGATTGCTCAGGCGACAAACCGGGTTGCGTGCTCTCGCGCAACCGCTGCGACGAGTGCTCGAACGACGCCCAGTGCGAGGCCGGCAAGACCTGCAGCGTCGCGGACGGCAAATGCCGTTGAGCCGCGGACGCGCTCAGCGACGCACAGCGCCGCGGCCCTGACGGCGGCGACCTAGCCCGCACAGCATCGCGACGAAGACGCCGAGAGCCGCGCCGGACGGTGTCCGGGAACTCCCGCCGGGGATACGGCAACCGCAGTGGCCGGCATCTTTGGAGCCGGCACCCGGCGGCTCGCTACCGGCGTCCACGCCCGCGTCGGGTCCGACACCGACTCCCGCGCTGCCGCCGAGCCCCGCGCCCCCCGTCTGTCCTGCGGCGGCACCGCTCCCGGTGCCGCTCGCGCCGCTCGCGCCGCTCGCGCCGCCGCTGCCGTCTATCTGACAGGCGCCGTTCACGCACACTTGGCCTCCGCTACAATCCGCGCTCGTGGTGCAGCCGGTCGAGCACGCGCTGTTGTCGCTGAGGCAGCTGTAGGGAGCACAAGTCGCGGTCTCGGGCGGCAAACACACTCCCGCGCCGTTGCAGACGGCCGGTTTGACCTCGACGCCGTCGCTACAGGAGCCCGCCGTGCACACCACCTCACTGCTGGGCAGGCCGCAGGCTTTGGGGTCGGTGCCGAGGCACGTGCCTCCGCAAGCACCCGACGACGCGCAAGCCGGACGTCCGCCATGCGGAAACTCGGACGCCAGCGTCGTGCAGATCCCCTCGTGTTGACTCACGTCGCACGCCTCGCACTGCCCGTCGCAGGCGCGATCGCAACAGTAGCCGTCGACGCACAAACCGAGCGTGCATTGATTGTTGCTCGTACAGCGCTCGGGGCTCGGCCGCGTCGGGACACAAACGCCGGCTGCGCACCACTGCGTGGCCGGACAGTCGGTGTCCTTGCTGCAACCTCCCGCGCAGCGCGCGCCGCTGCACGCCGCCGGCAAGCACGACACTTCGATCGGCGCGGGGCAACGCCCCGTGCCCATACAGGAGACTCCCAACGTCGCAACCGAGGCAGCGCAGCTCGCGTCGCCGCACGCTACGCTCGCGCCGGGATAGAGGCAGCCATCGGTGGAAGTCCCGTCGCACTGACCCGCGCAGGCCGAGTTATCACTCGTACACGCGGTACGCGCGCCGTGTGGGTTGCCCGTGGCCGGACTGCAGGTGCCTTCCTTGCCGCTCACGTCGCACGCCTCACATTGGCCGGTGCACGCGATGTTGCAGCAGAACCCGTCGACGCACAGGCAATTGCTGGAGTCGGGGCACGCCTGACCTTGCGCCGGTTTCTTCACGCAAATGCCAGCGGCGCAGAACTTGTCGAGCGAACAGTCAGCGGACGTCACGCAGTCGCTGCCGCAGTTAACGTCCTGGCACGCGCCCGGGCAGTCGACCGTGTACGCACGCGGACAGGCACCGGCGCCGTCACAGGTCGCGGGCAAAGTGGCGACGCTGTCCGCGCAGCCTGCGTCTCGGCAGCTCACGCTCGCGTCGGGGAATGTACAAGTGGCGCGCAAGGTCCCGCCGCAGGTGCCGCCGCATTTCGAGCCGTCACTCTGGCAGGGCGGGCGGCTGCCGATCGGATCGCCGCTCACGGCCGAGCAGACGCCTTCTTTGCCCGCGACGTTGCAGGCCTCGCACTGTCCCGAGCAGCCACCGTCGCAGCAATAACCGTCGACGCAATGGCTGTTTTCACACTCGTTCGCGGATGAACACTGGCTACCAACGGCCTTGCGCTTCACGCACATGCCCATCAGGCAATAGTCCGCCGGATCGCACTGGACGTCCGCGGTGCATTGTCCAAGACAAGTGCTTCCACCACAGGAATAGGGCGCGCAAGACACCGTTTGCGGCGCCGCGCAAGCCGCGGAGCTGCCGCTGCACTTCTGCGCGGCGGTCGCGACGCCCATCGTGCAGTTCGCCGTAAGACACGTGACGGCGTTCGTGGCCAGCACGTCCTTCGGGCACGCGGCCGCGTTGCCCGCACACTTCTCGGCGATGTCGCAAGGTCCGGCCGACGCGCGGCACTCGACCGTGTTCGCCTTGAACGCGTCGGTTGGGCACGTGGCGCTCGTGCCGTCGCACGACTCCGCGACGTCGCACGGTCCGGCAGCAGGACGACAGACGGTGCCTTGGGGCTGCTTGAGATCGGCGGGACAACCGACGGAGACTCCGTCACAACTCTCCGCGACGTCGCAGCTGTTGGCCGCGGCCGCGCGGCACACCGTGCCCGATTTGGACTTCGCGTCGGCCGGGCACGCCGTTGACGACCCGCTGCACACCTCTGCCGGATCGCACACACCTTGCGAAGCGCGGCAGACGGTGTTGGCGGCCAAATTCGTGCAAACTCCGGGGGAACCGGGCAGATTGCATGCTTGGCAATCACTCGTCGCCCCGCCGCCGCAGGCCGTGTTACAGCACACGCCGTCGACACAGTTGCCGTTCGTGCATTGATTGTTGGCGGTGCAAGCTTGACCGTTCGGCTGTTTGGGCAAGCAGTTGCCGCCGCTGCAATAGTTACCGGCACTGCAGCCGTTGTCGTTCGCGCACGAGCCGGAGCACGCGTTGCCGACGCAGAGGAGCGCTCCACAGCTCTGCTTCTGCGCGGTCGGACAACTCGCGCTACCACCGCTGCAGAACGAAGCCAGCGTCTGCACGTCCCCGTTGACGGTGGTGGCGCAGCTCGGATCACTGCACTGCGTGGACGACGGTTGAAAACCGTCGGGCGGACAGCTGGCGGAGTTACCGGCACATACCTCGGCCTTGTCGCAGATGTCGACCGCACCTCGACAGCTGTTGCCCGCTTGGAAAGTGTCGGGCGGGCAATTGGGGCCGCTGCCGTTGCACGACTCGGCGATGTCGCACACGCCGGCTGACGGTCGACACGTGCCGCTGCTTGCAAAGCCGTCCGCCGGGCACGCCGGATTCGAGCCGTTGCAAGCCTCCGCGACGTCACACGTGCCATTCTGGGGCCGGCACACCACGCCCGGGTTCCCAGCCGGATGCTGACAAGTCGTTTGGACGCCGTCACAAATATCCCGCGTGCAGGTCAGGCCGTCATCGGCGCACGCTGTGTTGACCGCGGCCGGCGAGAAGCCGCAGCTTCCGCCGAAGCACGCCGGTATCGAGCACGGGTTGTTGCTGTCGTCGGGGCAGGTGACCGCAATGCTGAACTGCAAGAAATTCGGGTCGTCTGGCGGGCCGCAGCTGCTGTCGCCGTTCACGGCGTTCACCCAAAGCACGAAGTTGTAAGTGCCGCACGTGCTGGGCGCCGTGTACCCGAACACGAACGCAGGACCGCTCGTGACCAAGGGCTGCGCATGCATGACCTCGGTCGCGCCGTTGGTCGTCGCGCCGCAGCCCGCCTCGGAGCCGGTGCGGCACTCGTGCGTCGTGCCATCGAGCGAACTCAGCTTGCCCATCCCGGTGTCGGTCGCTCCCGCGTCGGCGTGCATGACCAAGAAGCCGCCCGCGTCGCACTGTGTGCAACCCGACGTGTAGGCACCCGTCGCGCATGCATTGCAGCCAGAGGCGCTCGGATAGCTCAACGAGAGCACGTTGTTCGGAGTGCCCGCGACGACGCTGAAGGACGTCCCAGAGCCGCTGACCCCGCTGCTGGCCTGCAAGGTGATGGTGGGGCCACCGCTCGAGTCGCCGTGACACGACGGGCAGCCGCCTCCGTTGCCGACGCCCGTGCCCCCGCCCCATTGACCGGACGTGATGTAGAAGCCGACGGGACTCCCGTTGACGTTTTGTTGGCCGGGGAAGGCGGCGCTCTCGCGCGCGCACAGGCCGACCAGCGTCATCACCAAGAGCCCAAGCGCGAAGCGCATCCAATTTCTCATACGTAGACTCCAACGAGAAGGGTCGAACTCGCTCGCATCGAGTATCTACGTTGAGAACCCCGCGCGGTATCGATTCCTTCAGCGACGCTCAAAACTAGCGGCAAAATAGCCGTCGGTTCCGAAGCGCGTCGGGCCGAGCCTGAACGTGCTGGCATCACGCGGCACGATCCCAGCGAGCTCGGGCGCATCGAAAGCGACTGGCGCGAGCACGTCCGCTACCCGCAAAACGAGCTCCTCACATTCCTCGCGGAGCACGCTGCACACGGCGAATACGACGCGTCCGCCCGAGCGCGCTCGCTCGGCAGCGCGCCGTAGGATTTGTTCCGCGAGCGCGGAGAGTCGCGCCGGATCTTCCGGAGCGAGGCGCGCGGCGAGCTCCGGGCGTCGACGTAAGGTGCCGGTGCCGGTGCAGGGCGCGTCCACCAACACACGGTCGAAATCAGCGGGCAGGTCGGCCGCGCCGATCGTCCAATCGAGGGCACGCGTGTTCGGCAACGGGAGCCGCAAGCGCGCAAACTCACTCCTCAGTGCGTCGAGCTTCTTCGGATACGCGTCGCTCGCCCATACCGGCTCCCCGGCGCCTACTTGTTCGACGAAGAGCGAGGTTTTCTGGCCGCGGCCTGCGCAGGCGTCGAGCACGCGCTCGCCGGCACGCGCGCCGAGTGCGAGTCCGACGAACTGAGCGCCTTCCTCCTGCAATAAGAACGCGCCCTCCGCGTAGCCTTCGCGGCGGCGCGGATCGCCCTCACCCCGCACGAGGCGCGCGCGCGGCGAAATCCGACCGCGCTCGCAGTTCGCGAGCCAGGCCGGCTCTGCGCGCCCGGCGATCGCTCGCAAGACCACCGCGGGCACGCCGTCCGGCGTGAGTAGACTGCGCGTTTCTTCGACGCCGACGGCTGCCTCGAGCCCCTGATTCAACCACGCGGGCACGTTCTGCGCGGCCGCCTCCGCCGCGCTCAGTTTCTCGCCTTGGCCCAGCTTGCGAAGCACGGCATTGACGAAGCCTGCCACGCGCGCGCCGCGCATTGCGCGCACGGCGTCCACGGCCGAACTCACCGCCGCGAACGCCGGCACGCGATCGAGCAAGAGCAGTTGATAGGCCGCGATCAAGAGCTCGGCCCGCACGGCGAGATCTGCGACGCCGCGCGGGGCAACGGCGTTGATACGCTGCTCGAGCGCGCCGCGAGCGCGCAGCGTGCCGTATACGAGCTCGGTGGCGAGCGCGCGATCCCGGTCGTCGATGGTCAGAGCGCGATCGAGCTCGGCGGACAACACCGCCGCCGCGAACGCCTGATCCCGCAGCACCCGCAGCACGACGGCCGACGCCAACGAGCGCGCGGTCTTCGGCTTTTCAGTAGTGCTACTGCGGCTCACTCCGCCACAATGCTGGTTCTGGGGAAAAATGGCTACCGTTAGTGCTAGTGTCCTGAGTCTGCAATTCGTTGCCGAATTGCAGACCGCTACGCGGCTGGGCCACCGTTGATTTCCTCGGGGCTTTGCCCCGAAGCCCCGCGTCCGCTTCGCGTCCGCGCTAGTGTCCCGATCATTTTCCTTCATTGATTTGTCAAAAGAATCACGGACTCGGGACACTAGCCACGCATGCCTTGCACTCGGCCGACGATCGCGTCCCAGCGCATTTCGACGTCGTTCTTGAAGGCGACTAGCATCAACCCGAGCAAGATCGCCATGCCGACCACGTGCGCGATCTCGCGCATGCGCAAGGGCACCGGACGTCGCAAGGCCGCCTCGAGCGCGAAGAAAAACAAATGCCCGCCGTCCAAGACCGGGATCGGCAACAGATTGAACAGGCCCAGGTTGATGCTGATCACGGCGATCAACCAAATGAAATACTCTGCGCCCTTGCGTCCCTCTTCCCCAGCTACCTCGTAGATGGTGATCGGCCCGGATAGGGACTTCAAGCTGATGCGCCCCTCGATCAAGCGCACGATGCAAACCAACGTGAAGCGCGTGACGTCCGCCGTCTCTTCCACGGCCTTACTGAAGGCGTAACGGATCGGCGCCGGATGGTCGACGCGCTCCTCGGGCGCAATCGGCACCCAGGGCTGCAGCTGCAGCACGTAGCGCGACGAGGACTGGCCGCGCTCGTCGGTGAAATCCTCTCGCCGCACCTGGAATGAACCGGACTTCACGCGGCCGTCGCGCGCCGACTGATAGTCGATCGAATGCTGCTTGTCCGGCGCAGCCTGCACGCGTTCGCGAAATATGGACCAGGTCGCCACCGGTTCGCGATCGAGTCGCAATACCTTGTCTCCGGGCTTCATGCCCATTTGCTGAAAAATCGAGCCTTCCGGCACGATCGCGGCGTACAGGTCCGCGAGCTCGATCCCGGTGCGCTCGTAGAGCGTGGTGCCGTTGGCGTCCGGCGTGAGCGCGACCACACCGGATTCGAAGACGGCCATGTCCGCTAGGCCGCCGAGGGCGTTCGGTATCGCGAGCGGACGCAAGTAGGTGACGGGCAGCGTCTCCCCGCCGCTTTCACCCACCGCGTCGTTGAGATCGCGGAAACGTCGCACCGCGGTGCCACCCACGTTGGTGATGATGTCGAACGTGCGCAGGCCGGCTCGATACGCCGGAGATTCGGCGCTGGCAACGCCGATCACCGCCGCGGGCGCGCCGCGCTGAATGCCGATGCTGCCTACGCGTTCGTTCAGATCGGGCTCGTGGCGTTCGACGGTCTCCTCGGTGGTGAGCTCGACGTCGACGTATTTGTTGTTGCGAAAGACCTTGAACTTGAGGACCTTGGCCGGCGCCTTGGCGATCATGCGCCGGAGTTCGTCGTACGTGCCGATCTCTTCGCCGTTGACCGCCATGATGCGATCACCCGGCAAGAGCTTGCCCTCCGCCGCGTGACCGGGCAGCACGGCGCCAATCGTCGGCGGCAAGAAGGGACCCTCTTCCGCGAACACCGCGAAATAGAGCAAGACCGGGAACACCAGGTTCATCAGCGGGCCGGCCAGAACGATCACGACGCGCTTGTAGAGCGCGATCGATTCGAACGTGCGCTTCTGCTCCTCGGGCAACACGACGTCACCCTTGGCAGCCTCCAGCATGCGCACGTAGCCGCCGAGCGGGATCAGCGAAATGCAGTATTCGGTCTCACGCCCGCGCAGCTTCAGAATCTTGGGCCCGAAGCCCAGGCTGAACGTGATCACCTTGACGCCAAATGCCTTGGCGAACAGGAAGTGGCCCAGCTCGTGAACGAAGATCAGCGGGCTGATGAGGATGATAAAGTAGAAGAGAGCCATCCTCGAAAACGCCTAACTCGAGCCCACCAGTACCACGAAAATCCAGAGCTCGCGAACCACCCAAAACATGAGCGAAATCGAAAAGCACCTGACCTCGCGTTCGTCGCGTGACTCGAAAGTCACCTTGCACCAGCTGATGCTGCCGGAACACGCGAACGCGCTCGGCAACGTGCACGGCGGCGTAATCATGCGCATGGTCGACGAGGCCGGCGCGATCTGCGCGATGCGCCACGCGCATCGTCAATGCGTCACGATCGCCATCGACTCGATGACGTTTCGCGAACCGGTTCACGTGGGCGCGCTTTTGATTTGCGAGGCGCGCGTCAGCTACGTCGGCCGCTCGTCGATCGAAACGTCCGTGCGCGTGCACGCCGAGAACCCCATTACCGGCGAGGTCACCCACACCAACTCGGCCTTCCTCGTCTTCGTCGCGCTCGGCGATGACGGCCGACCGTGTGCGGTGCCGACGCTCGTGCTCGAGACCGACGAGGATCGCACGCTCTTCCGCGAAGGCGCAGAGCGCCAGCAGCATCGTTTGGGCGCGCGCGGCACGCTCGCCTGAACGACTGCGCGCGCTCGTATCCGTGCGCGCCAGGTCGGGCAAAACGCGCGACGACAGCGAGCTATTGCCGCGGACTTTTCGAGCGGCGGAGACGCGACGCCGGCACGGAGGCGACTCCGACACTCGCGACCGCGGGCGCCCCATGCCAATATATCCAGTAATTTTAGCTAGTTAATACACATACCGCGCGCGGAGCAGGCGCCCGCGGGCCTCGAAACGGCCGCTGGCACCGAAAGCCCCCCGGGATTAGCTTCCGCGTGGCTTCGCGAGCGCGCGGCCTGCCCTCGGAACAATTCGGTTCCGGCGGCGGTTCGATCCAAACGCGGTGCTCCGCGAGCCACCACCACCATCATGCTGACCTGGGTAGCGAAGAAGCTTTTTGGCACCTCCAACGAGCGCGCGGTAAAGCGCATGCAACCGCTCGTGGTCGCCATCAACGGCCTCGAATCGAAAACGAAGGAGCTCAGCGACGCCGAGCTCCAGGCCAAAACGCCCGAGTTCAAGCAAAAGCTCGACAACGGCGCAGCGCTCGACGACATCTTGGTCGAAGCCTTTGCGGCTTGCCGCGAGGCCGGACGCCGCGTGCTGCGCATGCGTCACTACGACGTGCAGCTGATGGGCGGCATGGTGCTGCACAACGGCTCGATCGCCGAGATGCGCACGGGCGAGGGCAAGACGCTGGTGGCGACGTTGCCCATTTACCTCAACGCGCTCGAAGGCAAGGGCGTGCATCTGATCACGGTCAACGACTACCTGGCCAAACGCGACGCAGAGTGGATGGGGCGGCTCTACAAGTTCATGGGTCTCAGCATCGGCACGATCGTCAACCAGCAGAGTGACGAGGAGAAGCGCCGCTCCTACAAGAGCGACATCTGCTACGGCCAGAACAACGAGTTTGGCTTCGACTATTTGCGCGACAACATGAAATTCTCGTCGCTCGAATACGCGCAACGGCCGCTGAATTTCGCGATCGTGGACGAGGTCGACTCGATCTTGATCGACGAAGCGCGCACGCCGCTGATCATCAGCGGCCCCGCCGAGGCCGCCAGCGAAAAGTACCGCACGCTGAACGAGGTCGTCGCCAAGCTCGTCAAGGACGAGCACTACAACGTCGACGAAAAGGGCTTCAGCGCGACGCTCACCGACGACGGCGTCGAGACGGTGCAGCGCCTGATCAAGGTCGGCAACCTGTACGACCCGGTCAACGTGCAGGCGCTGCACATCCTGAACCAGCTCTTGCGCGCGCATGCGCTGTACAAGCGAGACCAACACTACATGGTCTCGCCCGACGGCAAGGTGCTGATCATCGACGAATTCACGGGGCGCGTGCTGCCCGGGCGCCGCTGGAGCGACGGCCTACATCAGGCGGTCGAAGCCAAGGAGAACGTGCGGATTCAGGAAGAGAGTCGCACGATGGCGACGATCACCTTCCAGAACTTGTTCCGCATCTACAAGAAGCTCGCCGGCATGACCGGCACCGCGGAGACGGAAGCGCACGAGTTTTCCGAGACGTACAAGCTGTCGGTCACCGCCGTTCCGACCAACAAGCCCAACATCCGCAATGACGACCACGACGTCGTGTACAAGACCGAACGCGAGAAGTTCAACGCGCTCACGCGCGACATCCTCACGCACCACGAGGCTGGTCGCCCCGTGCTGGTCGGCACGACCAGCGTCGAGAAGAGCGGGGCCATCGCGCGCATCTTGAGCAAGAAGAAGATCGCGCACCACGTGCTCAACGCCAAGCACCACGAGAACGAGGCTTTCATCGTCGCGCAAGCCGGTAAGAAGAGCGCGATCACCGTGTCCACCAACATGGCCGGCCGCGGCACCGACATCATGCTCGGCGGCAACGCCGAGATGCTCGCCAACTTCGAGCTAAAAAAGCAGGGCAAGACGCCGGAGGCCCACCCGGAAGAGCTGGCGGCCCTGATCAAGCAGCACGAAGACGAGTGCAAGATCGAGCACGACGAAGTCGTCGAGCTTGGCGGTCTGTACATCATCGGCACCGAGCGTCACGAGTCGCGCCGCATCGACAACCAGCTCCGCGGTCGTGCAGGCCGTCAGGGCGACCCCGGCTACAGCAAGTTCTATCTCTCGCTGGAAGACGACTTGATGCGCATCTTCGCCGGCGACCGCGTGAAGAGCTTGATGGATCGCATGGGCATGCCCGACGACGAGCCGATAGAGCACCCGTTGGTCACGCGCAGCATCGAGAACGCGCAGCGCAAGGTCGAGGAGCGCAACTTCGACATCCGCAAGAATCTGCTCGAGTACGACGACGTGATGAATGCGCAGCGCAAGACCGTCTACACGCTGCGCCAGCAGCTGTTGCTCGGCCGCTACGCGCCGGAAGAGTTCGACGAAACCGGCAAGAGCCTGGGCACGCCGCGCGAGATCGCCGTGGACCAGACCATCGCCGAAAAGACCAAGCCGCTCGTCGCGCAGATCATCGGCTTTTTCTGCGATCCGCCGCTGCAACCGAAGGACGACAGCGGCAACGTGCGGCCGCCCACTCCGGTCGAGCTCAGCCAAGCCAAAACGCTGGTCGAGCTCGAGTCACTGCAACACGAAGTCTACCAAATGTGGGGCGTGAAGCTCGACCTCGAGGGACGCCGTGAGCGCACGCCCGAGAGCGTGTACGAGGAGCTGTGCGAGCTCGTGCCGCAAGGCCTCTCCGAACAGCGCGAGCGCGTTCTCGATCTGATGGATCGCGTGCTCGCCGCAATCGTGGAGGAAACCTGCCCGCCGAACAAACCACCCGAGGACTGGGACTGGAAGGGCATCCACGACGGCTTCATCGAGCACTTCAAGACGGACTTCGACAAGGCCACCGACGAGCTCGGCGACGCGGAGCTGCTCGTGCGCCAGCTTTATGGCTTCGCGGAGCAGGCCTATGCCAAGAAGGAAAAAGAGCTCGGCGTCGACCTCTTGCTACGCGCGTTTCGCCATATCTACGTCGAGAGCATCGACGAGGCCTGGGTGGATCACCTCTCCAACATGGAGCATCTGCGCGACGGCATCGGCCTCCGCGGCTACAGCCAGCGCGACCCAAAGAACGAGTACAAAAAAGAGGGCTATGACCTGTTTTTGAACATGATGGCCAAGGTGTCGAACGCCGTGCTGGTCAAGCTGTTCGACGTACAGGTCCGCCGCCAAGAGGACCTGGCGGCGATCGAGGCACAGGCCGAAGCACGCCATCGCGCCGAGCTGGAAGCCGCTATCGCGCGCCACCCCGGAGAGGGCGACGCGCCTCCCGAGTCGCTGCCTCCACCCACGTCGGCACGCCGCTCACAACCCGCGGCGCCCAAGATCGGCCGCAACGATCCGTGCCCGTGCGGCTCCGGTAAGAAATTCAAGAAGTGTCACGGCGCGCTGCTCGAAGAAGAAGGCGCAGCCGACGACGACGCGGACGAAGCGGCGGCCGGCGCGTAGCGAGCGCCGCCATTCGACGCTCGCTGCGTCCGCGCGCGGGCTACTCTTTCTTCTCGGGCGCTGGCTTGTCTTTTTCGCCCGCGGGCTTTTCGCCTGACGGGACGGCCTTCTCGCCCGCGTCGGCTTTGCCGGGTTCGGCGGAGGTCGCCGCGGTCGGACCCTCCGCGGGCGGGTCGTTTTCCTCGTCGTCCTGCTCGATTTGCACGACATTGGCGCTGGCCGCCTCGATCTTTCGGGTCGCCTCCGCGACGGCGGCGCGCGTGTGCACGTACGTGACCCCACCCACGCCGATGCACGTGATCGCCAGCCCGAGCGAGCCGAACCAGGCCATTCGACTCGAGAGCAGCAGCGCGACGGACGCCACGACGATGCCGATTTCTGAGGCGAGCAACGCATACTCGTAGCCCTCCGCGGCCTCCTGGTGAGCCTCGATCATCTTGTCGTAGGCCTCGGCGTCCTCTTTGGCCTCCTTCATGTCGCGTTCGTAGCGCCGCGCGAGCTTGCCAAACTCCGTAATCACTTTGCGATCCGGAGTGAGCAAATCCGCCAAGTCCTCGACCGCGGACGCGATCAGATCCTTCAGCTCCGTCGTGTCCTCGTCGTCCTTGCCGCCGGACGCGCGGCGCTTGGAGAGCAGTGTCTGCTCGATCTTCTTCTCTTCCTCCGCGTCTGGAGAGAGCGCCTTGAGCAGCTCGTTGTTCGCCTCCATCGCGCGAAACTTCATGGTTTCGGTTTGATACATACCGATACGCGTCGATTGCTCGACCATGGCCTTGATCAGCTCGGTGCGCTCACCGCCCACCAGCGCGGAACAGAAAGCCACCATCACGCCCAAAAGGGCCATCGTGATGCCGATGAACTTCGCAGAACCGGAATGTCCACCACCGCCGTGTCCACCACCATGCGCCGCGTGCTCGAGCCGCTCGGCTACCTCATGTGTACTCATTGAACCACCGGGCGCGAGATAAGCACTTTCCCACGGGCACTGGCAACCGCCGCATTTTTCCGGGAATAATTGAGATTTTGGGGCTCGGGCGTGGGGCTGCTATGAGCCTTCCAGAATGCCCGGACGCTTAAGGACACCCGCCCGCCAAGTTCTGCGTTTTGGCGAGGCTTTCGCGAGCACCGGAGCGCAGCGTACGTGGTTACTTGAGCACCGGAGCGCAGCGAAAACGAAGCCAAAACCAGAAATCGGCGGGCGTCGGCTGCGCTCGAGATAACCGCGATGGCCATCCAGACATGATTGAGGTGTCCCATCTGACCAAAGACTACGGCACGGTCGTCGCCGTGCGGGACGTCTCGTTCACGGTCGAGCGCGGGCAAATCGTCGGTTTTTTGGGGCCAAACGGCGCGGGTAAGAGCACCACGCTACGCGTGCTTGCCGGATTTCTCGGCGCCACCTCGGGCAGCGTGACGATCGCCGGCCATGACGTGGCGCGCGAGCCGCTCGCTGCTCGCCGCTCGCTCGGTTACATGCCCGAGAGCGCGCCGCTCTACCCGGAGCTGCGCGTCGAGGAGTACCTCGCGTTCCGAGCCGAGCTCAAAGAGGTGCGGCGCGACAAGCGCAAGGCTGCGGTCGCGCGCGCGATGGAGCGCGCCGCGGTCGGACACGTCAACAAGACGTTGATTGGACATTTGTCCAAGGGCTATCGGCAGCGCGTGGCGCTCGCGGACGCCCTGGTCGCCGATCCTCCGCTGTTGATCTTGGATGAACCCACGGCGGGGCTCGACCCGAATCAGATCCGCGAAGTCCGCCGCCTGGTCGCCGAGCTCGCCGAAGACCACACCATTTTGCTGTCGACTCACATTCTGTCGGAAGTCGAAGCGTCGTGTCAGCGCGCGATCGTGATCGACCGCGGGCATCTGGTCGCGCAGGGCTCGCTGGCGGAGCTCGCCGAGAGCCGCAGCAAAGGCGGCCTGACCCTGCGCGTGCGAGACCCGGAACGTCGCGCGCAAACATTGCTCGCGAAAGTTCCGGGCGTCAGCGCAATCACCGCGGGCGAGGAGGCAGGCCCGACATTCGAGCTCGAGATCGAACTCAGCCCCGACGCCGAGCGCGAACTGGTCAGCGAGGAGCTCGTGCGCACGCTTTCGCGCGAAAACGTGGGGGTTCACGCGCTCATTCCGCGCCGAGCCTCGCTCGAAGAAGTATTCAGCGCGCTCACCCGCGAGCAAGGCAAGGTCACGAGCGACGCGAACACGCGCGACGCGAACACGAGCGACGCGAGCACGAGCGCGCCGTCGCCTGGAGCAGACAGTTGAACGGCCTGCTGGCAGTCTACAAAAAGGAGCTACTGAGCCTGTGGGTGACGCCCCTGGCGTGGGTGCTGCTCACGGTGTTTCTGCTTTTGCAGGGCACCATCTTCTATTCGATCGTGACGCACTTTACCGGCGTGGCCGACGTATCGGTCGACGTGGGGCCGGTGCAAGCCTATTTCGGGCAAGAGTCGATCTTCCTGTTGATGACACTCTTGCTCTTGTGCCCCGCGCTCAGCATGCGCCTGTTCGCCGAAGAGCGTCGCAGCGGCACGATCGAGGCGCTGCTGACGGCACCGGTCACGCCCGCGAGCGTCGTGCTCGGTAAGTTCCTGGCGACGCTCAGCACCTACGTCGTGATGTGGGCGCCGACCGTGCTGTACGTGGTGATTCTGCGCAAGACCGGCACGGTGGACTGGGGAGTCGTCGGCTCGAGCTACCTCGGCCTATTCGGGATCGGCGTCGCCTACCTCTCGCTAGGCACCTTGATGAGCGCGATGACCAAGAGTCAGCTGGTCGCGCTCTTGCTGACGATCTTCCTGGAATTTGGCTTATTCGTGCTCGGAATCGGCGAATACATTTTCGACGCGGGCACCTTCCGAGACGTGTGCGCGCACATCTCGGTGATGGGCCAAATGGAGGACTTTGCCAAGGGCATCGTCGATCTTCGACGGATCGTGTTCGACGGCTCCATCGCGATCGTGAGCTTATTCGTGACGGTGCGCGTCGTGGATTCCTGGAGGTGGGGATGAACGCTGGTTCGAACCGGCAGAGCCTGACCCGCTCGTTCAAGGCCTTCGCTGCGCTCGGCGTGTTGGCGGCGGTGCTCCTGGCGGTGAACGCGAACATCCTGGTGGCGCGTTGGTACAAGCGTTGGGATCTGACCGCGACGCACCTGTACACGCTGTCGCCCGCGACGCTCGACATCTTGCACTCCCTGCACGAACCGATCGGCGTCGTGGTCTTCTTGGCCAAGGGCGATCCGCTCAGCGTGAGCACACGAGAAATGCTGACCGCGTACCGCGCGAACACCGGCGAGCTCGCGGTGACCTACGTGGACCCCGATCAAAATCCCGCCGAATTTCAGGCCTATCAAAGCAAGCTGGGCATCTTGACCGGCCGCGCTGAAGACGGTCGCGTGATCACCGACGCCAGCATCGCCCTCACTCGCGGCGAGCGGCATTGGTTCATCACCAGCGAGCAAATCGTCAGTTACGATGACGACACCGGACGCGCGCGACCGCGCCTCGAGCAAGCGCTGACGGAGGGCATCGCCAATCTGTTGCAGGATGGCAAGGAGACCGCGTGCTTCTCGACTGGCCACCGCGAAACCTCGCTCGACGACGTGAGCCCGGAAGGGCTCTCCGAGCTCCGTCATCGGCTCGAGAAGAACAACTTCACGGTCGAGACGCGTGATCTGGCCGCCATGGCGGCAAGCCTCAAAGACTGCACGCTGCTCGCGATCGTCGGCCCCGGCGTGGAGTTCGAGGACGCCGCGAGCCGCCGCGTAGTAGACTACGTGCGACAGGGCGGCAACGCGCTGCTTTTGATTCCGCCTGAGCTCGGCGAGGACAAACACGTGCGGCGCTCGGGGCTCGACGCAGTAGTCGCGCTGGCGGGCGCCGAGTTTGCCCAGGATTTCGTGCTCGAAACCGACGCCGCGCTGCGCTCACCACGCGGCGCGGGCGAGGTCTTTTTTGCTCTTCCGAAGTCGCACGCGGTGACCGCCGGTCTCGAGCGCTCGGGCGCCAAGATCGATTCGCGCGTGCTCTTGAACGGCGCGCAGAGCCTGCGTCTGCTGCCCGGCTCCGTCGCGGTGCCGCTGCTCGTCTCGAGCGACAAAGCGCTGGCCCTCAAGGATCTGGGTGCTCTGCTCGGGGACTCCGATAAATCCTCCGAGCTCGACGACGCGCCACGCCAAAGTTTCACGCTGGCGATCGCCGCCGAGTTACCGAAGCTGCCCGGCTCGGCGCTGGCGCACGGACCGCGCCTGGTGATCGCCGGCGCGAGCAACCTCGGCTGGTCTCGAAATTACAGCGATCCGGCCCTGTACGGCGATCGGCTGTTCACGGAAAACGCGCTCAGCTGGCTCGGATCTCATCCGGCGCTCGTGAGCGTTCCGGAAAAGCCGGAGCACGACGTCGGTCTCTCGCTGAGTGAGGAATCGCTGGGCGGCGTCCTGCGCTACGTCTTATTGTACATGCCGGGCTCGGCCGCCTTGCTCGGCGTGTTCGTACTGCTGCGCCGGCGCGCCACGGAAAAGCAGTCGCGGAGCGACGGCGCAGCATGAAGCTCGGGCGCTCTCAGCTGATCAACCTGGTCGTGCTGCTCGCCTCGCTCGGCTCGGTGCTGGCGGTTTGGCTCACGCGCAGCGCGCCCACCACAGGTGAGCTTGCCGCGCGCAGCCCGCGCCTGCTGCCTGCTTGGAGACCGGAACAGGTTTCGCGCCTGGAGCTCGGCGGCAGCGGCCAGCAGATCGTACTCGAGCGCCAGCCGGCGCTCGACGGCGGCCTTGCGGATTTCCAGCTCAGCAAACCGGTGCACGAAACCGCAGACGCCGCCGCAGTCGAAAAGCTGCTGAGCGCGCTCGGCAACGCGAACGTGCTGAGGCGCGTCGAGGACGGTACGGACAGGAAGAGCCTCGGTCTCGATCCACCGAGTCGAGTGATCGACATTCAAATGGGTCCGATTGCGTATCACTTGCGGCTCGGCGGAACCGCGCCGGTACCCGCCGGTTCGCGCTACCTGGACGCAGCTGCGGACGGCACGAGCTCGCCCGGCTTGGTGCTGATCGACAAGACCGCCGCCGAAGATTTGGCCGCGTTGGATCTCGACGCGCTGCGCTCGCGGAGCCTCGTATCCCTGTCGGAGAGCGACGTGACGCGCATCGAGCTGCACTCGCCGACGCTCGACGTGCTGCTCGTGCGTGACCAGGGTTCTCGCTTCTTCCTCGATGGGCAGCCCAAGCGCCGAGTCGATCGCAACTTGATCGACAGCTTGTTTTTCCAGCTTTCGCGGCTGACTGCGGAGCCGTTCCTGACGCTGGCCGAGGCGGAGCCAGCGCTCGGAAACAATCGCGCGCGCATCGTGCTCACGAGCGGCGACAAGCAGCCGCTCACGCTCGAGCTCGGCGGCCCTTGCCCCAAAAATCAGAGCGAACTGACCGTCGTGCGCCGCGCGCCGGACCCGCGCGCCGCCTGCGTCTCACGGGAGATCAGCGCGTCCCTTGCTTTGACGCGCGATGGGCTGATCGATCGCCATCCGTTCACACTCCACGCGGACGAAGTCGAGGAGCTCGAGCTCTCTTCGGGCGAGCACAAGCTGAGCCTCGCTCGCAAAGGAACCGCCTTTCTCTTGCGCGGCAAGAACGACTCCGAAGTCGAGCTCGCGATTGGCAATCGCCGGATCGGCGAGCTCGTCGAAATCCAAGGCGAGCTCGGCGAGACCGATTCGCTCGCCAAGCTCGGGCTCGAACCGCCACGCGGACGCGCGACCGTGCGCTCCTCGGCGGCCACCGCGAGCAACGTCGTCGAGGAGTCGGTGCGCGTCGGTGCCCGCGACGAGCGCGGGCGCGTACCGCTTTACCGTGAAGCCGACGGCGCGCTGCTCTGGCTGACGGCCGCGCAGGCTCGCAGTTTTCAACCCGACGAGACGCTGCTCCGCAAGCGCAAGCTGTTGGAATTCGGTCCGGCCAGCCTGCTTTCCCTGGAAATTGCCGGCCGAGACCAAATCGAGCGCCTGAGCCGCGATGGCTCCGGGAACCTCCAGCTCGAGCTTCCCAAAGGCTTCACGCTCGACGGCGCCTTGGCCACGGATCTGCTGCAACAGCTCGGCTCGCTCGAGACCGAGCGCTTCGTGGCCGACGCGAACGACGGCTCCTTCGGGCTCGAAACGCCGCTCTTCACCGTGCATTTTTCGGTGCGCGGTGAGGAGGCCGGCGTCACGAATCACACCTTGCGAGTCGGCGCGAAGACGGCGGGGGGCGCGTTCGCCTCGCTCGACGCCGACGCGGCGGTGTTCATCGTGTCGCGCGAGCTACTCGACGCGCTGGACACCTCTCTGATCGATCGCTCAGTGTTTGCCGCCGCTCCGGAGAGCCTGGCCTCGGTCAGCGTCAGCGACGGCGAACACAAACTCGTGCTCACGCGCCACGGAGACACCTTCAGCTCAGCGAATGCGACGCTTGGGCCGGACCGGATCGCCGATTTCATCGAGCTGGTCGGCGCACTGCGCGCCGAAGCCGCCGTCCATACCGGTGGGCCGCGCCCCGCCGAGGGCTTCGACAAACCGACGCTCACGCTCGTATTTACTCCTAGCCACCCGGTCGAGCACGCCAAGACCATCCGCTTGGGCGCCGGCGATTCCTGGCGAAACACCAGTGTCTTTTACGCCCGCGTGGAAGGCGTCGACGCGACGTTCGTCGTCGCGCAGAGCAAAGCGCGCGCGCTGCGCGACGTGCTCTAGCATATTTCACAAACTCCCGGGGAGCTGGGGCGGAGCCCCGCAAGCCGACGCGGGCAGTCTTGGCACGCTCAGATCGCGATCCGCCACGGCGGCGAAGACCTACGAAACTCCGGCAAACCCGGCGCCGGCTGGCCGCTAGTCGCGACCATTGCGGGGCGACATGCGAAGGAACGAGGCAAATAACGAACCCCAAAGCTAGAGCGCATGCCCGCTATGGCATGCGCTCTATGCGCTCTAGTTCAAGAGCTCGGACTTGTCGGCGCGAGCCGACCAGATCGCGTCCCAGTTCTCGCGATACGCATTGCTGGCGACGCGTGCGGGGCCCTTGTGCGGTGCACTCACGACGGGTGTCGCGACGTCGTTCGGGAGTGCCGCGGTCGGTTTGGCTACCAAGACCTCGACGTCGCACACTTGCGGTGTCGCGACGCGCGGCGTGAGCTTGACGACTTCACCGTGAATCGGCGTGCCTTCACTCAGCGGGTGCACGGCGCCCAGCTCGAGCTTGCCGTCGCGCGCGCGCACGATCTGCGCGCCCTTGCCGTCCGGCGTCGCGCCCACGACCAGCGCGACGTCAGTGCTCGGCTTCGCGACCTCGGTCGCGGGCGCGCTTGCTGCGTCGATCTCTTTTTTGGCCACGCGAATGAACAATGTTAGCACGCCGACCAGCGCTCGGGCCAACTCGAGGTACGCCGCTACATGCCGATCGCCGTGCGATACACCCAGCCGGTGCTGCCCTTGGCGTCGTATTTCACTCGATACCAGTCGCCGCGACGACCCGTGACGGTGACCCGCGTCCCTTGCATGACGCGCGCGACGACCACGCCGTCCCGGCTCGCCGTGCCGCGTACGAGCGCGACGTCCCAGCTCACGGTGGCTCGCCCCGTGGCTTCGGTCACTTCGCCCGCTGCAGGTTCGGCCGCCGCTTCGGCGGGTCGGCCCTTTGGCTTTTGCGCCTCCGGGAACTCCACGCGATAAAAGATGGTGTACGCGTCGTTCTTGTGGGCCATGCCCGTGAGGCTCACGTTCGAGAACTCTTTTTTGACGCAGCCAAGCAAGCGATCCACGTCGTCCTGAGCCAGCGACGTGCTCTTACCGTTCTTGATGCTCTTCACGGCGGCGGATTCGAAATCGAGCTCGAAGCCGAGCGACAGCACGCCGCTCGCTTGCTCTGCGCCCGCACACGACGAAAGCGCCTGGATGTGCGGCCGTGCCAGCGCGTCGAAGGCGACCTGGTCGCAATCTTCTTTCTTTTTCTTGCCGCCGCTGCGACATGCCACGATCTGCGGCTCGCTCACTACCAGCCGCTCTGCCGCGCTCGGTGGCTCCTCCGCGGCCGACTCGGGCGCCTGCGCGGATGCAGCTGGTGCGACCGGTTGATTCTTTGGGTCGATTGGAGCGCCGCTGAGATCCGCGCTGTTCGCCTCCGCCGCTTGTACGGGAGCGCTCGGCACCAATTTTACGCCCGCCAAGCGCGGCCACACGATCCCCACCAAAAAGCCGACGGTCACGATCAGCCCGACGCGCCCGAATCGAACTGACTCGTCCTTGGCACTCGGGACTTCGACTTTCAGGGGCTGTCGCCGCTCTACCGCCAACTGGCCTCCGGTCCGGTGTACCATATCTGCCGCGAGACCAGGAGCCGAGCTCTGGGGTCGGACGCGGCCCGTAAATCCAAGGGGAGTTTACGACGAAAGCGCGCTGAACGCGCATGACTATTCCATCCGGCATTCGAACCGGACAGGATACGTCGGCTCGCAGACCCCATGAAAACTTGCCCTCAGTGCAAGCTCAAGTACCCGTCGGACAGCAAGGCTTGCTTCCTGTGCGGCGGCGCGCTGGTGGAGCTGACCGATCCATTGATCGGCGCGACCATCGCCGGGCGCTATCAGATCGAAGGCATCCTCGGCGAAGGCGGCATGGCAACCGTGTATGCCGCGCGGCATCGCCTCGTCGATCGGCCGTGCGCCGTGAAGGTGATGAATCCGCAGCTCGCGCGCAACGAGGTCATCCGCGAACGCTTTCGCCGCGAGGCCAAGGCCGCGCAAAAGCTGGCTCACCCGAACATCATCGAGATCTTCGATCAGGGCGAGAACCCGGACGGCAGCGTGTATTTGGTGATGGAGCTCTTGCGCGGCGAAACGCTGGCCGACGTTCTCGAGCACGGCAAGGTGCCGCTCGAGCGTGGGCTGCCGATCATGATTCAGATCTCGCGTGCGCTGGCTCGCGCCCACGACCTCGAAGTGATTCACCGCGACCTGAAACCGGAAAATATTTTTCTCGCGCGGAACAACGGCGCTGATCAGGTAAAATTGCTGGACTTCGGCATCGCGCGCTCGATGCAGGATTCGCGCCTCACCGGCGCGGGCGAGGTATTCGGTACGCCGCAATACATGTCGCCCGAGCGCATCACGTCGATCGACGCCGGCCCGGCCGCCGATCTCTATTCGCTCGGCGTGATCATCTACGAAATGCTGACGGGCGGGTTTCCCTTCGACGCGCCCGACGTCACGACCTTCTTCATCAAGCACCTCAAAGAACCGCCGCTCCCACCCAAGAAGCGCGATCCGTCTATCCCGGACGCGCTCGAAAAGCTGGTGCTCGAGCTGCTCGCCAAGGATCCCAAGGACCGCCCCGTCGACGCCCATCGCGTCAACAAGGATCTAATGAGCGTCGCTGGCGCCATTGGCCTGCGCATTCCGCTCGATGCGTTCGGTGAAGAGGTCGAGTCCCGCGGCCCGGCCAAGACGTTACCGCCCGTCGCCATCGATCGCTGGGTGCGCCGAACCGCGATCTTCGAGCAAATGTTGAGCCTCGCGTTCGCCGGCAATCGGCCGCCGGATCTGGCGGGGCTTTTGACGGAAGTGAAGAAGCTCGTACTCGACATCACGGACCTGCGCAGCAAAGCGGTGGGCGAGCAGCGCGCGCTCGAGAACATCGAAGCGCGTCGCCGGGAGACGCGGCAGCGCCTCGGTCACGCAGTGGACGCGCTCGGCGTCGACGCCAGCAAGGCCCGCGACGAAGTGAAGGCCTCGCTGGCCGCCGCCGCCGCGCTGACGCTCACGCTCGATCAGCCGGTGCTGGACTTGAAGCGCGCGCTCGCTGAAATCATGCGCTGGGAAGGTCGTTCCGCGTTTGCCGAGCCGTACAAAGAGCTCGCGGCCGCCTATCGCGGCGCGGCGGACGTCGTCGACGCCTGGTACGCCGGCAAACAGCGGCTAAAGGACGCCGAAGCGCGCGTGGTCGCGCGCCGCGGCGAGGTCGAGGACCTGGAGTTTCAGATCAAAGAGCTGCGCGCCGCGCTGTCCTCGAGCGAGGAAGCCCTCGAGCGCGAGGAAACCACGCGCACCACGCAGGTGAGCGAGCTCGGACGACGCGCCGACGAGCTCGAGGCGCTGCTGCTCGAACGCGCCAGCCGCTTTTGCACACCGCTGCGCACCCGGCGCGAGCTCGTCCCCTTGTTTCAGGAGCTGGAGACCGAAGCTCAATCGTACACCTCCGAGCCGCCGCGCGTTCATTGACCGCGAATCGCGCGCTACAACAATTCCCATAATTACCAGGCGTTAGAGCCGAACAATCCCGCTCGGTCGGGTTTTGGCGCTCAACTCTCGCCCCCGTCGGTCGTTTCCTGTCTGTGGGTTAGTCCCCGGACGGCTGATGCAAAGCGAGCTCCTCAGGAATGATTCAGCGGGCAGCCCAGGCGTGCCCGACTCGGTCCGGCGCGAGCTCGAAGCGCGCCTGGTCGAAGGTAAGCTGGAGCTCCCGCTGTTGCCGGCGGTCGCGATGGAGTTGACGTCGGCGGCTGCGCGCGAAGACGTCGACATGCGCGTGCTGGCCGAAATGCTCAAGCGCGATCCGGCGCTCAGCGCGCACGTGTTGCGCGTCGTCAACTCGCCTCTGTACAGCCCGCGCGGTCAGATCGTGAGCCTGCAGCAAGCGGTCGCGCGCGTCGGCGCCAGCAAGATTCGCGAGATCTCCCTCGTCATCGCCTGCAAGACGGGCGTGTTCAAAGTCAAAGGGTTCGAGCGCGAGATCGCGGAGATCTTTCAGCATTCGGTGGCCACCGCGCTTTTCGGCCAGGAGATCGCGCGCCAAACCCGCAACAACGTGGAAGACGCATTCCTGTGTGGCTTGCTGCACGACGTCGGTCGCCCCGTGTTATTGCAAGCGCTCGGTGCCCTGCTGCGCGAAGCGCGGGTTGCCGTCGATCGACCCGCCGTGCTCGAGCTGGTCAGCGCCCAGCACGAGCTCGCGGGCGGTGCGCTGGCTCGCGCCTGGGGCCTGCCGGAAACCGTGCAGGCCGCGATCCGTGAACATCACGGCGCGGCGCTCGACACGCAACCGAACGCCGTACGCATCACGGCGCTCGCGGATTGCATGGCTCATGGCACGCTCGATCCAGGAGCCGATCCGGCGCGCGTGGCGAACCACCCTGCGATCGCGCTACTCGACATCTATCCGGACGTGCTCGAAAAGATCACGAAGCTGGCCGCGAACGTGCAGAAGACGACTGGAGTACTGTCGTGAAGGCTGAAGGTGCCTCGCGCGTCGCGACCAGCGACGCCGTGAAGTCGTTCGACTTGATCGTGATAGGCGGCGGTCCCGCCGGCCAAAAAGCCGCGGTGCAAGGCGCCAAATCGGGTAAGCGCGTGCTGCTCGTCGAACGCGGGCGCAGCGTCGGCGGAGCGTGTGTGCGCTTCGGCACGATCCCGAGCAAGACCTTGCGCGAGACCGCGCTCGCGCTCGACAAGTTCAAGAAGCTGAGCGGGCACGTGATCGAACTGACGTTGCCCGAGCACCTGCAAGTCGAGAGCTTGATGACTCGCAAAGAGGAGGTCATCGGCTCACACGAGAGCTACATGCAAGCGCAGCTCGCGCGCAACGGCATCGAGATCTGGCGCGGTATCGCCAAGTTCCTGGGTCCACACGAGCTCGAAGTGGCGGACGTTTCCGGCGGCAAGCGCTTGGCGCGCGGAGAATTCTTGGTGATCGCGACCGGCTCTTCGCCGCGCACTCCAGACGACGTACCGATTGATCACGAACACTTGCTCGACAGTGATTCGATCCTTTCGCTCTCCTATTTGCCCGAGTCGCTCACGGTCCTCGGCGCGGGCGTGATCGCCTGCGAGTACGCGGCGATCTTCGCCGCGCTCGGCTGCAAAGTGACCGTGATCGACAAGGCCGCGAGCCCGCTCGCGTTCATGGATCCCGAGATCACGGCGCATTTCACGCGCCAGCTCGAGCTATTCGGTGGGCGTTTTCTCGGCGGACAAAAGCTCGAGCGCGTGGCCTGGGACGGCCTGTCACGCGTTGAAACGACGCTCGAGAGCGGCGAACTCGTCCGCTCCGAGAAGCTGTTCTGCGCGCTCGGTCGCACGGCGATGGTCTCCGGGCTCGCGCTCGACAACACCGGAGTGAAGCTCAGCGCGCGCGGCCTAGTGGAAGTCGATCAGCACTTGCGCACCGCGGCGCCACACATCTACGCGGTCGGTGACGTGATCGGGCCGCCTGCGCTGGCATCGACGTCGATGGACCAGGGCCGGCGCGCCGTTTGCCACGCGTTCGGCATCGAGCAGGGCAACCTGCGCGACACGACGCCCGTCGGCATCTACACCATTCCAGAGCTCGGCAGCGTCGGTCTGAGTGAAGCGGAGGCGACGCTGCGCTACGGCGGCGCCGTCGTCGGGCGCGCGCGGTTTCAGGAGGTCGCCCGCGGTCAGATCTCGGCCACCACGGATGGGCTGTTGAAGCTCGTCACGCATCCGGAGTCCGGCGCGGTACTCGGCGCGCACGCCGCCGGCGAGAACGCCGCGGACCTCGTGCACATCGGCCAGATGGCGATCATCGCCGGCATGAGCTTCGAAACGTTCATCGACACGATCTTCAATTTCCCGACCTACGCCGAGGCGTATCGAATCGCGGCGCTCGACGTACTCGGCAAGAGGGTTGCC
The DNA here is from genome assembly GCA_036496745.1 of Polyangiaceae bacterium. GTDB lineage: Bacteria > Myxococcota_A > Polyangia > Polyangiales > Polyangiaceae > PMG-095. The sequence continues at coordinate 906 of DASXKQ010000123.1, read as the reverse complement.
GTCGCGACGCGCGCTTCCGCCGCCGAGTGAGGCGAGCGCAACTGCTCCCGACGCGGCTGGGCTAGCGCGACTCGCGGTTCTGCACGAGCAACTCGCTCACTGCGCCGCGCGCCGTTGCCTTGGAATTGATCGCGCGCGTGGCACGCACTTTGTGCTGCGTGAACCTCTCGTAAAGCTTCCTCGTTTCGTCGGTATCCGAGTTCGAGAGCAGCGCGTCGATGCCACGCTCGGCGAGCGTCGCGAATTCTTTGAGCAGGCGTTGATGCTCGTGCAAGCCGAACGCCTCGGAATGATAGGCCGCAAAGTTCGCGGTCTTCGAGACCGGCAAATACGGCGGATCGAAGTACACGAAATCCCCTCGCTTGGCGCGTCGGCAGGCCTGCTCGAAGTCTTCGACGGCAAGCTCCACGCCTTGTAGCGCCTCCGCGGCCGCTTGCAGCCGCGCCCGGTCCAAGATTCGTGGTTGCTTATACCGTCCGAACGGCACGTTGAATTCGCCGCTGCGATTCACGCGGTAGAGCCCATTGTAGCCGGTCTTGTTCAAGTAGATGATGCGCGCGGCGCGGCTGGCGCTCTTGCGCGGGCGAGCCTCGCGCACTTGATAGTACGTTCGCTCGGAGTGACTCTTTTCGCAGAGCTTTTCGAGTTCGCTGATGACCTGCTCGACGTTGTCGCGGAGCTCGGAATAAACGCGTATCAAATCCGCGTTGCGGTCCGAGAGGCGCGCGCGCTCGAAACGCTGATCGTTGGCGAGAGCGAAGAACACCGCCGCGCCGCCGACGAACGGTTCGTAGTAGGTGCCGATCTTCTTCGGCCCCAGGCGCGCGATCTGGCCCAAGATCTCGACGAGCAACTGCCGCTTGCCACCGGCCCATTTGAGCACCGGCTTCGCCTCGGGTCGGATCT
>DASXKQ010000122.1:0-11003 GCA_036496745.1 Polyangiaceae bacterium | reverse complement strand
AGGAGCAGCAGGCCGAGAACTTCCGCAAGATGTTGCTCGCGATGGCGCGCGATATTCGCGTCATCCTCGTCAAGCTCTGCGATCGCCTCGACAACATGCGCACGCTCGACCACATGAAGGGCGACTCGCAAGAGCGCATCGCGCGCGAAACCATGGAGATCTACGCGCCGCTCGCCGGTCGTCTCGGCATGCAGCGCATCAAGAGCGAGCTCGAGGATCTCTCTTTCCGCTATCTCGATCCCGAGGCGTATCGCACGCTCAGCAAGAAGCTCGAGAAGACTCAGAAAGAGCGCGATCACTACATCGAGAGCGTGTGCCGCACGATCACGGCGCGGCTGGCGGAGCAGGGCTTCGCGGCCGACGTGGGCGGACGCGCCAAGCACTTGCTCTCGATACAGCGCAAAATGAAGTCGCAACAATGCGAGTTCGAACAAGTGTTCGATACGATCGCTTTTCGCGTTTGTGTGGAATCGGTTGCAGACTGCTATGCCACGCTGGGCGTGATTCATTCGCGCTGGACACCCATCCCCGGGCGTTTCAAGGACTACGTCGCGCTGCCCAAGCCCAACATGTACCAATCACTGCATACCGCGGTGATCGGTCCGGGTCGCCAGCGCATCGAGATCCAGATCCGCACGCACGAGATGCATCGCGTCGCCGAGCACGGTATCGCCGCTCACTGGAAATACAAGGAGCGCATCTCCGGCGGCGTCGATCCCAAGGACGCCGAGAAGTTCGGCTGGCTGCGCGAGCTCGCGGACTTCCAGCGCAACCTCAAGGACCCCGCCGAGTTCCTGGAGAGCGTGAAAATCGATCTCTTCCCGGACGAAGTATACGTCTTCACCCCCAAGGGTGATTTGCGCGTGATGCCGCGCGGCTCTACCCCCATCGATTTCGCCTACGCCATTCACTCGGAAGTCGGCGCGCACTGTTCGGGCGCGCGCGCCAACGGCCAAATCGTGCCGCTCCGCTACAAGCTCAAGAGCGGGGACGTCATGGAAATCATGACCAGCAACACGCAGGAGCCGCACAAAGACTGGCTCGATTTCTGCGTGACCACGCGCGCGCGCGCGCGCATCCGCGGCCACATGCGCGCCGAGCAGCGCCAAAAGAGCATCAACCTGGGCAAAGAGTTGCTCGAAAACGAACTGCGCGCGGGCGGCCTCAGCTACAGCAAATTCAGCAAGAACGAAGCGGAAATCCGGCGCGTCACCGAGGCGCACTCCCTACAAGGCCTGGACGAGCTCTTGCTCAACGTGGGCTTCGGCCGGATCGCCGCGGAGGACATCGTCGAGACCCTGCACGCGCACCCCAAGGAGGGCGAAGAGCCGCGTCCGTCCCTGCGCCCCGGTCGCATCGAGCAGATCGTGCGCAAAGTCACCGGCCGTGATCAGCCCGCCGGCATCAAGGTGAGCGGCATCGACGACGTGCTCGTGCGCTACGCCAAATGCTGCAACCCGCTGCCCGGCGACGCCATCATCGGCTTCATCACCCGCGGCCGCGGCGTCACCATCCACCGCCGTGAATGCTTGAAGGCGTTCGACACCGATCCCGAACGCCGCATTGACGTCTCCTGGGACTCCAAGGCGAAGATCAATCGTCCGGTGCAGCTCGTGGTCACCACCACCAACAAGCCCGGCATCCTCGCGACCGTCTCCCAAACCTTCTCGGCCCAAAGCATCAACATCAGCGAAGCCAACTGTCGCGCCGGCGACGACGGCCGAGCCCGCAACATCTTCACCTTCAACTGCGCGGACCTGAGCCAACTCAAAAACGTCATGAAAGCCCTGCAGCGCGTGAGCGGCGTGGTCGAGGTTTCGCGCCTCTGACGCCCGGGCACGCGCGCCCGCAACGCGAACGATTTTCGAGCAATTTTCACCCCAATCCTGAGGATTTTCGAGTACATTGCTTGACAGAACCGGCCGCCGAAAGTACATGCCGGCCCTCTCTCCGCGGGAGTAACTCAGTGGTAGAGTGCAACCTTGCCAAGGTTGACGTCGAGGGTTCGAATCCCTTCTCCCGCTCAAAAATCCCAAACGAAACTAACCGGTTAGAGAGCCCTCTCGACCGGTTTTTTCGTTCAGGGGGCCACCAGAAGGCTCGAGGGGGCCACTAAGGGGGCCACTAACCCGCTGGCCGGCAACTTGCCTCAAGAGCAGCCGCTGTCGTCCGAGCCGCGCGTAGCGATCTTAGATGGTGGCTTGCCCGAAAAGCATCCGATCAAGTCGTGGCTCGGAAGCTATTGGTTGCTCGACGAGAAGGCCGAAGACGACCCCGAAGGTCTTGATCATGGTCTTGCCGTCACTTCCGCACTTCTCTTTGGTCCGATCTCGCCGAACGGAACTGCCGCACGCCCCTTTTCGTTCGTGGATCACCTTCGTGTCCTCGATAAAGGTACCGACGATGACGATCCCTTCGAACTATATCGTACGGCTCGGGGTTGTCGAAGAGGTGTTGCTCTCGCCGCAGTATCAGTTCGTGAATCTCAGCCTCGGCCCCGACCTTCCTGTTGAAGATACCGACGTTCACGCTTGCCGTTCGGTGCGAAGCGCGTGATCAGGCGGGCATCGGGAACACACTCTCTTTCGCGCTGAGCTTCGATCAAACTGAGCTGCCTGCCATGCTCCGAGACCTGGAGGAGTTGGTGCGGAGATTTCCGATTCGCGGCGTGCTGCCGAACGCGTGATGGCGGCTCTCCCATCCAGGGCGCTCGCTCGCTAACTTTGTCGTAGCAGTGCTACGACTGTTGTGGTTTCGGGAGTGATATCGCGTATTTGTGGGTTTGTGTCACCGGCGGTGACACCATTTCAGCGCGCGAGCGGATTGTCTCGGCATCGACGAGATGGATTCGCGTGGGGCATCGGGGGCTATCCCAGTCGAGCCCCCTCGTCCGCTCATCGGGCGGCAATGGCCCTCGTGTTAGTCTGCGCCCGTGTCGCCGGCTCGCGCACACGTGACCGAATTTGGCCGCCGTTTGGTGATGTGCCGCCATGAGTGAGCCGCCGCCGCGCGGAGGCGGCGAGCGTATTGATCGCTCGGTGCTAGCGGCCTCACTCGAAGAGGACCAAGCACGACTTCGGCGGCTTGAAATCGAACACGCTGAAGTGAAAGCGCGGATCGCCGCTGCTCAGTCCGGGCTTCTCGACTCCGACGACGCGCCCGAGCCCGCGCTCGCGGATGGTCAGCCCCCGCGGGCTCCGGCGCGATCTTCCGCACAAAAGCTCGCCTTGTTCCGATCCCTCTTTCGCGGGCGAGAAGATGTCTATCCGACGCGTTTCGTCAGTAAGAAAACTGGGAAAGCCGGTTACGCCCCAGCGTGTGCGAACAAGTTTGTGCCTGGGCTGTGTCAGCTGCCGAAGGTGAAGTGCGCTGAGTGCACGAATCAGGCGTTTCGCCCCGTGGATGACGGCGCAGTGCTTGCGCACCTGCAAGGCAAGCACGTGATGGGCGTCTATCCGCTGCTCAACGACGAGACCTGTTGGTTCCTCGCTGTCGATTTCGACAAGAGCAGTTGGAAGGACGACGTGCGAGCATTTGTGGGCGTGGCGCGAGCTCTCGGCTTGCCTCTGTTGATTGAGCGCTCGCGATCCGGCAACGGTGCGCACGTCTGGTTCTTCTTTTCGGCATCCGTGCCCGCCGGGACGGCGCGCACGATGGGTTGTCATCTCGTGACCGTCGCCATGGAGTCCCGATGCGAGCTCGGTATGGACTCATACGATCGGCTATTTCCGAGCCAGGACACGATGCCGCGCGGCGGATTCGGAAATCTCATCGCCCTGCCGCTGCAGCGAGAGCCTCGACGGGAAGGGAACTCCGTGTTCCTTGACGAGAACCTGAACGCGTACGCCGATGACCAACAATGGTCCGTGCTTGAATCCGTTGGGCGGATCACGCCTGCGATTGTGGAGCACATCGCCGCTGACGCGACGCGCGCGGGTACGGCCGTCGGGGTTCGCGTAGTAGCTACCGCCGACGACGAGGACGACGCAGCGCCATGGTTGCGCCCGCCATCGGGCGTGTCGCGCCCGCAGCGAATAGCCTGAGCGCTGCCCACGCGAGTGACAGCGGTGCTTGCGCAGCGACTCTTTGTCGCGAAGGAAGGCATCTCGTCGCCTTTGCTAAACCGCATCAAGCGCCTTGCGGCCTTTCAGAATCCGGAGTTCTACAAAAAGCAGGCCATGCGCCTTTCTACCGCGATGACGCCGCGGGTCATCTCCTGCGCCGACGATCTGCCTCAGCAAGTTGCACTGCCTCGCGGCTGTACGTTGGATGTCGAGGATTTGCTGCGAGGGCTTGGCGTCGCATTCGACGTGACGGATGAGCGCGTCACGGGCGCACTCGTGGATCTAGAGTTCCGGGGCGCACTGACGCCGGTTCAACAATCGGCGGCTAGCGCGCTGCTGCGGCACGAGACCGGCGTTCTCGTGGCGCCGCCGGGTATCGGCAAGACCGTCGTGGGCACGTATCTGATCGCCGCGCGGAAATGCAATACGCTGGTCTTGGTCCACCGTAGGCCGTTGCTCGACCAGTGGCTTGCGCAGCTCGCACTTTTTCTCGGGGTCGATCAGAAGGAGATCGGTCAGATCGCGGGGGCAAAGCGAAAGCAGACAGGCCGCGTCGACGTTGCCATGATCCAGAGCCTCGTTCGGCAAGACACCGTCGCCGATCTCGTCGCGGACTACGGCCAGGTGATCGTGGACGAGTGTCACCATCTCCCAGCAGTCCAGTTTGAACGAGTGCTCCGCGAGGTGAAGGCTCGATATGTGGTCGGGCTAACTGCCACACCGCGGCGCCGCGATGGGCACCAGCCAATCACCGAGATGCAGCTGGGCCCCATGCGATTCAAGGTCGATTCGAAGGCGCAGGCGTCCGCGCGCCTGTTTGAGCATCGCTTGATTGCGCGCGAAACCTCCTTCCGACTCAGTGCTGGCAGCGAACGCAGTGGAATCCAGGAACTCTACGCGGCCTTGGCTCGAGATGAGGCACGAAACGCGATCATTCTGAACGATATCGTGCGCGCGCTCGAAGAAGGTCGCTCGCCGATCGTGCTGACCGAACGCAAGGAGCACTTGGAGTATTTTGCTAGTCGGTTGGAGCGTATTGCCCGGCACCTCGTCGTGCTCCAAGGCGGGATGGGCGCCAGGGCTGATCGCGCCGTGCGCGCGCAGCTCGAGGCGATCCCGCCCGCGGACGAACGCCTGCTGCTGGCCACCGGCCGCTACATTGGCGAGGGGTTCGACGACGCTCGCCTTGACACGCTGTTTCTGGCGCTGCCCGTCTCCTGGAAGGGCACCCTGGTGCAATACACAGGCCGCCTTCATCGCTTGCATCCCGGAAAGCGCGAGGTCCGCATCTTCGACTACGTGAACCGTGAGGTGACGGTGCTCTTACGGATGTTCGAGAAGCGACTGCGTGGCTACCGCGCGATCGGCTATGCGCGAGGCGAAGCGCCGCTCGGCTACGGCGAACCGAAGGAGTACGACGACGACGTGCTCCGCGTATTCGATCACGAGTCATCGACGTTCCGTGACGACGATTTCGGCGAATACGTCCCTTGAACCATCTCATCCCGGCGCTGTCGACAGCAAGGTGTCCGGCCTGGAATCGCATCAGACTGCGAAGGGTGGGAAACGCGTTCATTGCGCTTCTTTCGGGCAGGCGGTAGCATTGGGCTGTGTCCGACGCCCCCAACCGACCGCCCATTACACGCACGACGAAGCTCTCGGACGTTCGTCGATTGCTGAATGGTCGCAAGCCGACCGAGGGCCGCGCACGCATGGTTCGAAGCATTCAACAGTCGATGCGCGTCGAGGGCTACGAGGTCTCGACCGAAGTCGTCGCGAACGCTGTGGATAAAGTCTTTCGATCGCGCCGCACTGGCTAGCTGTGGCTCGACAGAACCGGCGTACCGAATCGCTCGAGACGCAGCAGGGCGTGCTGACGTCCTATGAGGAAATCGAGCCGGTTCTGAGCGCGGCGGAGGCGCGCGGCCGCACGCTGGTCCTCGACTGGCCTAGCTCGACGGCGGATTCAATCTGGACGCCATCCGACTTTGACATACTCGACCTCCATCGCGCGATGTTTGAAACGGTTTTCGATTGGGCGGGGCGCACGAGGGTAGATGCGCGCGGCCCGGGTGGCGTCGTGCACGTGGCGCCGCACGAGATTCGCATCGAGTTGCGAAAGCTGGCGGACGATCTTCACGCGTGGGTTGCGGCAAGCTGGAACCAGGGGGAGCTCGATCTCGGGACGATCGCCGCGCACATTGCTGACGCGCACCATCGATTCCAGTGGATCCATCCCTTTCAAGACACTAACGGACGTACGGGGCGCGTCATGGACCATGGGCTCCTGTGGGCGACGTTCGGTCTCGCCGGAGCAACTCCGGACGAATCCCCGATCATCGAATACTTCCCCGATCCTGCTTCAGAGGACGCTTATTTCGAAGGTCTCCTGGAAGCGGATCTGGGCAGGCCTGACCGGCTGCGCGACTACTACAGAGAACGGGTCGAGGCCGCGGCCGCGGCCGCTGCGTACACCTAGGCTGCTCCGCTCACGCGAACCGAGCGAGTGGTCCCCGCCCTCGACGGGGACCACTTTGGGGACCACCTCGCGTAACGGCCCGGATCGTCAGGAAGCGCTATTTATCGGAAATTCCTGAAAGCCGTAACGCTCGGTAACGCGGCGAAACGGCGGCTTGCCGTCTTGCCAAGGTTGACGTCGAGGGTTCGAATCCCTTCTCCCGCTCAAAAATCCCAAACGAAACTAACCTGAAGTGCGACGCTACGAGCCAGACGTGGACGGATGCGCCCGCATCCAACGAGCAGAAGCCAGTCAACTGCGTTACTTGGTACGAGTCCTTCGCGTTCTGCATCTGGGATAGTGGCTGTCTGCCAACCGAAGCGGAATGGGGATATGTCGCAGCAGGCGGCGACGAGAACGGGCTCTACCCATGGGGCGCCGCTGCACCTAGCAGCGTGCGAGTGAGCGCGACGATCGTCAACGTCGGCAGTGTCCCCACGGGTGCAGGGCGATGGACGCACCAGGACCTCGCCGGTGGTGTCTACGAGTGGATGCTCGACGAGTACGACGCGGCTTGGTACTCGGGCGCAGGCAACAGAGATCAGTGACGTTGCTTCGAGCGGTCCGTATGCGATCGTCTGCGCAGTACCGTCGCGAGAGCTCGGAGTAAGCTTGTTGACACCGACGGGGCAGGTGGAGGCGACACGCCCGTCGTCCACTCACCAGTAGGCATCATGTTCACGATTCGATGAGGGGGTGGCGTGGGTGTCGTCGTAGTTTTCAGAGCATCGCCACGATCTCGGACGAAGCCGCTCACCCTTCTGAGCGAAGCTCGCTCGCGCCTCTCATCTTGAGAAAGGCGAAGCGAAGCGCGAGCGACGTCACGCCAGCACATGGGCGGGAGTGGCATGACGCTGCCCTCACGGACGCGGGAAAGCGTCTGCTGGAGAGGCGCGAGCCCGGCGGTCGACCAAGGATTTCGCGAGAGTATTCCTGGTCGAAAGCATTGACGGGTGAGGGGAAGCCCGCGGGCGCCTCCGCTTTGCGCGCTTCGAAGTCGTCCGACCACGGAGGTGACGCTCGTTTATGTCAATTGCACGAGGCCCCCGCCATCTGGAAGATGCCCTGATACGTGTCGCTCACGCAAGCGCCGACGGCGTAGCCATTGGCCATGCAGCAGTCCCACTCTGGCACACCAAACTGGTCGACAACGTTGGTGCAATCAGTCGCAGAGTGACAAGCGACGGTGTCAGCGAAGTCGAAGGTGCCCGAGGACTCCTCCACTGCGCACGATGAGCTGCATGCGGCGGTGCCCTTCACGACTACGCCGCTCGATATCGCGAGCTCCATGGATACGCAGCACTGGCCGTTGGCGCAATCCTCCGGTCCGTCGCAGCTCGCTTGGAATGTACTGTTCGAGCAAGCTGTGGAGGAGCCACACGCCTGGTCCGCGAGCGTTGCGCCGCAACAAGACTCGGGCGAGGCGCAGGTGCTTTCCGGCCCTGCGTCGGCCGATCCGCTGCAAGCGATACAGTTTGCTCCGGAGGGGGCACAGTTGGTGCCTCCGTCGGTGAGCACCACGGTACACCCCGCGAGCGCCGTGCAATCGGAGGCCGAAACCTCGGCGCAGGGCGTTACGGTGCCAACGCAAACCGTCACGCTGCCAACGTCCTTCGACCACGAGCAGCCGTTCTCGTACGGGCACTCGCTTTCGTTGTGCACAGAGCAGGGAGTTGGGGTGCCTGTGCACCCCGCGGCGGCAGTAATGCAACCAAGCTGGCTGGCACATGAGTTCGGGTCAGAGGGATCCAGAGCAGAGCACGCGGTAAGCGTGCCTGTACAAGTACCGCCGTTGCCGGGCACGCACCCTTGGCAATACGGCGGGCCGCAACCGAGCATCGCTCCGCACTCGGCACAGCTGGTAGAGGCGTTACCTTCGCAGGTCCCCAGCGCCTTGCATCCAAGGCAGCCCGTACAAGCGACGTCACACGTATCGCAGCTCGCAAACGACGGGGTGCCTATGCACGTACCTCCCTGCGTTTCCAGGGTGCATCCAGGACACCTCGCGCAATCCGCGCAATCCGCGCACTTTTGCGTGACATGCCCGGAGCAGACACCGGTCTTGCCATCGCTCGCGCCACCGGTCGACGCGCCTGCCATTCCTGCAACCGATGTGGCCCCGCCGCCATTGTTCATCCCGGCTGAGCCCGCTGCTGTGGAGTTCGACCCACCCGACATTCCGGTGCTCCCGGCAATGTCGCCTGCACCCACGGCAGCGCTTTGTTTGGAATTGGCGCTGCATGCGTCAAGGGCGACGAGAACAGCGAGCGCCGCGGAGCTTAGCACGAGCGTGCATACGGTAGGACTTCTCATGCGTGCTCCTCCTTACGTTTGGGCGTTCAAGAAATTCCTCCGCGGGACGAGGCCAAGTAAAGCTTCTTGCCACAGGTCCGCGCGTGTGAGGGCGGTGATGCAGTGGCCACGGTGGCACGTTAATATGGCGCGAGCGAGCAAACGCTGGACCTGAGCGTGGGTGACATCAGGCGGCGCCAGCTCGAGTGGCGCTTGGTTTCAATCGAGCAAGACGTACTGTAGACTACGGCCATGACGCGGGTTGGATCAGTCCTAGTCGTATCGTGGGTGTTGTCTTCCGTCGCGTTGCTTGCGAACTGCAGTGGCAGCACGAGCAGCGGTGGCGGCGCCGCAACGGGCGGAACTGTCGGTACGGGTGGTGGAGGCGGCGGCGGATCCGCAAGTGGCGGCAGCCCTACGACCGGCGGTGCGTCGGGCGCGGGCGGTACTACCGGCTCCGCCGGAGCAGCAGTTTGTGGTACGAGCTCGTGTCAAACGAACGAGAGCTGCTGCTGTGGTCAGTGCCGGAGCGGGCCGTGTACTTTGGACTGCGTCGCGGGCGCTGGCGGCGGAAGCGGCGCTGGTGCGAGCGGCGACGCGGGTGCTGCGGCGGGCGGAGCTCGGCCGGGTGAGTCGGGGGGTACGTGCTTGCCCGTCGGCACCGCGGGCTTGAAATGCTCGAGCGCAGGCTGCTGCACCGCGGGGAGCTGCTGCCCGAGCACTGGCCCTTCGATTTGCACCTCGTGCACGAAGTGAGGCTTCGTACTGGCTCGCTAACTCGGTCGGAGTGTCTTCCGGCACGCGGCGTCCGATTGGGTCTCGTCGGAGTTGAAGCCTCCGCGACACCGCTCGGACATTCCGTGCCACCGACCGTGCACGACGCGGCCCCAGCCGAGCCGCCAGCGCCCGCGGTTCCCGCGTTGCCAGCCTGACCCGCCGCACCGCCTCTGGCTTAGCGCAGCACGAGCGCGGATTGAGCTGCGTCGTGCTGGCGTGCCTGACGCCGGTCGTAGACAAAGGGGTTCGCCGCTAGCCAAACGGCATTTCTTGGCGTCGTCGAAAGCAGAGGAGGCCGAGGCGATTCGCCCAGGCCTCCTGTTTTAGTGCTGCCGGTTAACCGGCGTGCATCCGACGCACGGTCAGCGTCCAGCCCGCCGTCCACCGAGGCCCGGAAGGACCTGCGTGCCCTCAATCTGGACGGCCGTCAGCGCGTGCGGGTTGAGCCCCAGGAGGGCGAGGATCGTCGGTGCGACCTGGGTGGTCTCGACGGAGGCGGAGTCGACCTGAACCGGTATGCCCGGGCCGCTGACAACCATCAGGACGTGTCGGTCGCCGGTGTTCATTCCACCGTGCTCGGCGAGCTTGGTCGGCTTCGCGTAGACGATGCCGACCTGGACCTTGCCGAAGACATCCGGGTAGTGACCGTTGTCGACCGAGACGCCGAAGAAGTTGGCTGCGGCAGCGCCGGCCCAGATCTCGGCGAGGCCCGAGTGCTGGACGGTGACGGGGTTCTTGTTGACGTCGAAACCCGGAGCGGTGTGGTTCCACAGGTAGCTCTTGACGAAGTCGCAAGCGGCCTGCGAGTTGTCCGACAGGTAGGACTGCCACAGGTCGTCGTCGGTTCCGGCAACGATCAGGCTCGTGTTGCTCGGGTTCGTCTGCGCCCAGGCGGCGTTGATCGCGCTGATGATCGGGCCGTCCTGGACGGTGATGAGTTCGTTCGGATCCTGCGGCGACTGGCCGTGCTTTGCCGTGACGATGATCACCGTCGAGCCCGCGAGGCTGTCCTTGTGGATCGTAGAAACCATGCGGCCAAGTTGATCGTCGACGTAGTCGAGCGCGCTCGAGAGGACGGGGCCGGGAACGAGTTGACCGTTGACTAACTGGTAACCACCTGCCTCGGGAGCGCTGGTGGTGTAGTTCCCGTTCGCGTCCGGACCGATCAACGTCGTCGGAGTCGAGCGGATCTTCTCCGCGACCGAGACGGCCTGGAAGTTCATGCCGAAGATCGCCGGGGTGCCGACGTGGGTCTTGCCCGAGTGGTCGAGACCGTCGATCTCATTCAGGATGGCCTGGACCTTGTAGCCGTCGTACTGCTTGGTGGCGGCGTCGATGTGCGCCCAGTCGTC
>DASXKQ010000121.1:0-2221 GCA_036496745.1 Polyangiaceae bacterium | reverse complement strand
GAATGCGCATGCGAAAAACTCCTCCGTAGTGGAAGCGCGAGGTTAGAAAGCCCACGCGCGCCAGTCAATCATTTGTCCTCGATTTGTCTGCGCGTGCGGCCGGCGCACTGCTCGCTCAGATAGCGCAGGCCTTGCAGTTTGACGTCGCGCGCGCGTCGATTATTCACGAATACTTCGAAGAATTGGCGCCGGCAGCTTCAGCAGCACCGGAAATGCGTCAGCCGTCGAGCCCCTGCTTGAAGATGCGCGCGCCCGTGGCTGCGTAGCGGACTGCCTCACGCAGTTGCTCCGGGTCCACCGGCTTCTCGAGCACCTGGTATTGGAGCTCGCGGGCGAAGCGGGCGGCCGCCGCGGGCGAGAGCGGCGCGCTGACGAATACGAAGCGGTGGCGCCAGGTCGCGTCGAGGGAGAGCGCGCGACGATAAAGCTCCGCGCCGGTCACACCCGGCACCATCAACTCACAGACGATCACGTCGGGCGGGGATTCGCCTTCGATGCGCGTCAGAGCGTGCTGGCCATTCATCACGAAATCCGCGTGGATTTCCGCGTTCGATACATGCCGACGATAGTCGCTGTGCGCTCCGATATCGTCATCGACGAACAGCACCCGTGTGAGCGCGCTCTGCGTCCCGCTCGTACGGCGAGCGGGACGCGTGCTGCTCCGATCGAGCTGAGCCGTCGTCTCGGTTGCGCCCGCTTCGACGTCCGCTTGTGACACGGGCGAGCGGCGAGCGCTCGCGATCCGCAGCTTTCCGCTCGACTCCCCCTGGCGCACGAAAGCCTGCACTCGACGCACGAGTTCCATCGCGCTCAGGTTCTTCGGAACGAAGCCCTCGGCGCCCATGGCGCGCGCTCGGCTCTTGAGCGTCTCTTCGGCGAGCTTGGAGAACAGCACGAGCACGAGCTCACTGTTCGGCGCCGCGCGCCACAACATGTCGGCGATCGACGAGCCGGACACGCCCGGCAGATCAGGCTCTAGCAGCACGACGTCCGGCTTCTCGTGCAGAATGGCAGCGACCGAGCCCGCTGCTCGGCTGCGCGTGAGCACGCGATAGCCCGCCAGTTCGAGTACGCCCTTCGCCGACGTGAGCGAGCCCTCATCGTTGTCGATGATCAAAATGGTGCGACCGCTCGTTTGAGGCGTCATCTCGCTCCACTCCGCAGAGCCCGCAAGCGCTTGCGGCCGCGCCAATAACGACACCGGATCGCGCGAACTTAAGGGGGTCGCCGTCCGAGAAAATCCAGCCTCAGTTGAACACGCCCGAGACGCCCAGCGTGAACGAACGAGCCCAAGCGGAAACGTCTTCACCCGAGCGCGTGTCGTTCGAGCGCTGGCCCATCAGCCGCAATTCGGGACCCACGGCCCACTCTCCGGCCACCCAAAAGTCATAGCCGAACCAGGCGGCGCCGCCGAGGCCGCGCGCGGTCGAGTTCTTCGAACCCGTGGTGTTGACGTTTTGGTAACTTTGCGCCCCGACACCGATCAAGCCGCCCAGGTGCCAACCGCGACTGGCATCTGGAAAACCATCGAAGAACGGGCCGACGAGGACGCTCGTGCCGCCATGGCTCCCGACGCCGAGCCCATTGCGCTGGTAGTCGACTCCGAACAGCGGATCGACCAAGAGGCCACCGCCGATTGAGATACCCGGGCTCGGCGATCCGCCGATCAGCAAGTCGAGCGACATGCTGTTGCCGCGCCCGGAGTAGTTCGCGTTCTGCCGGATGTTGTCGGTGTAGCTCGAGCGAAAATCCCCGAAGCCGACGCTCATGCGCAGGTAGAACCCATCGTGAACGTGATAGCTGCGATGCTCGATCGACTGCGCGGGCAAGGGCGCGGTCGTCAGCGTGATCTTTTCGTCCGGTGCGGGGGCCGGGCCGGGCGTCGCGCCTTGTGCCTGCGCGGGCGAGGCCCAGACAAACGCGTTGAGCGCCAGGATCGTGGTGAGTAGGGGAAGCCAGGAGCGCATTATTGCCTATTCGTAAGACCCGACGGAGGAGAGCGCCAATCCATTCACGACGCGCCCTCGAAGATCATTTGCGAAATGGCCTGAATTTCTGCCGATTCGCAGAAGAAAAACAATGGGTTGCGAACCCGGTTCAATCGACGAACTTCGAAAGCAGCTTCACGTAGGCGGCTTGGTAATAAATGGCCGGCTCGGTCAGCGCCCAGGACATGTCGTAGTCGCGCTCGGGGGCCCAGGACGTGTTGAAGTCCATGAAC
>DASXKQ010000120.1:0-19727 GCA_036496745.1 Polyangiaceae bacterium | reverse complement strand
CGTGGCCTACGACATCAGCTCGAAACCACCCGCCACGATCGAGTGGGAATGAACGAGTCGCGACTCGGCCGCGCGCTCACGGTGCTCACGCCCTATTTCGCGATGCTGGCGGCCCTCGCGCTCGCCGTGCTGATCGCCCTGTCGCTCACGAACTGCGAGCCCGGCGTGGGCCGCGCCGCCGTCTCCCTCAAACTGGGCCGCGCTCCAAAGACTCCTGCCGACGCCGCCGTCACAATCGACGACGAGTACATCGGCCCGCTCGCTTACATCGCCGCCCGCGGCGTCCGCTTACCGGTAGGCAAGCATCACATCACGGTCGAGAAGGCCGGCTATTTCCCGTGGGACCAACTGGTCGAGGCGGATCGCGACGCCATCTTTCTCAAGGTCGAGCTCGAACCGATCCCCGATTGAAAACGACGGCGGGCGCGCCGTACGGCTCCCCGTTTGGCTCTTGTAGTGACCTCGCCCGCTGCTATATATGCGCCTCCCTTCGGGGTGTACCTCAACCTGGTAGAGGGCCGGCTTTGGGTGCCGGCTGTTGCAGGTTCAAATCCTGCCACCCCGACGAATTCACTTCGGATTTTTTCCCGCGCCGTTCTGATTTGGTTGCCGTCCCGCAACCATTCTACCTCTGCTTCGACGGCGAGCCCACGGACAGCGTTCATCCGGACCCACGCCCTCGGTCGCTTGCCGGCGACGCGAGGGCTTTCTATTGGTTGCTAGCTCGCCTTCCGCGGACGAATTTCTCGGAGCGCTTTGGCCGTGCGAATTTCGGCGCGGCGCAGATCGAAATTGGTCTGCAGGTTGAGCCAAAAGCGCGCAGTCGTGCCCACGAAGTAGCGCTCCAGCCGCAGTGCGGTTTCGGGCGTGAGCGCCCGGGTTTCGTTCAGGATGCCGGTGATCCGATTGGTGGGCACGTGCAGAGCCGCGGCGAGCGCGTTCGCGGACATGCCGAGCTCTTCGAGCTGTTCGCGTAGAACCTCTCCGGGGGAGACGGGGCGCATTTTGTTTCGTGTCGTCATGAGTAAACCCTCGCTAGTGATAGTCGACGATCTCCACGTCATGGGCAGCCACGCCTTCCCATTGGAAGCAGAGGCGCCACTGATCGTTGATTCGAATCGAGTGCTGGCCCTTGCGGTCACCCTTCAGCGCTTCCAAGCGGTTGCCTGGGAGACCGCCGAGATCTTCGAGGCACGTAGCCGCATCGAGCACGGCCAGCTTTTGCTCCGCCTTGGTGCGGAAACCGTCGAACGCAGGGACCCGTTTCCCGTTCCAGAGACTCTCCGTCTTTTTGTCGGAAAAGGAGCGGATCATCCAGGCACGAAACCTAGCCATCTTTACGCTTTACGTCAAGCGTAACTGATTTTTTGACGATCCGCCGCCGGGGACGGTGGGACCCTGGAAGAAGCCGCCTGCCTCAACCGACCCACTCTCCCCCGCGTTGCAGCCAAAACACGCCCAACCACGTCAATCAGACGCTCGATGGGCCGATCCACCTGCGAAACGTCGGCGGCTATGAACTGGGCCTCGCAAACCGTGCGACAGCTCCGCTAGAGTCCACGGCTATGTCGATTCGCCCTTCCAGCTCTGCGTTGGTCGCTTTGGGTTTGTTGCTCGCGGCTTGCGAAGATCCGCCCAAGCCGGACACTACGGTGAAGAGCGCGGTGCCTTCGTCGTTGCCGGCGCCCGCGCCCACACCTGCACCGGTCGCTCCCGTGGTTGCCGCGCCGCGCCCTAAGAAGAAGCTCGAGGACTGTCCCAAAGGACCGAACGTCGAATTCGACCAAAAAGAGATCGAGGCCGAAGTTCGCAAGAAGCTCGCGAAGCCCGAGGGGCCGATCACCCAGGCGGACTTGAAGAAGGTCAAATCGCTCAACATCGCGACCGTGAAGATGCCCGTGCTCGACGTGTGTTTGCTCAGTCAACTCACCGGCGTGCACGAGTTATTTCTCGGCCCCGGCGACTACGACGACCTGTCGCCCGTCTACATGCTCAAGGATCTCGAAGCGCTCGGCGCCTCGCGCAGCCAAGTGAAAGACATCTCTGGCTTGGCCAAGCTCACTAAGCTGGACCGCTTGGATCTGGCGCACACGCAGATCGAAGACATCTCGCCTTTGAGCGCGCTCGTGTCGCTCACCGAACTCACGCTCGACGACACGCCAATCAGCGACGTGACCCCGCTCGCCAAGCTCACCAAGCTCGAGAAGCTCGGCATCAAGCACACGAAGGTCAAAGACGCCTCGCCGCTCAAGCCGCTGAAGAAGCTCAAGGTCTTGTACGTCGGCGGAACGCCCGCGGACGAAGACGGCGTGACGCTGGCGCCGGTGCGCGGCAACGGGACCAAGGTCATTTCGGACTGAGCGCGCAGTCTGCACGCCCAACCGTCAACCTGGGTCTGAGCTCGGCTTGGCGATGTGCAAACCGCACTCGCGCTGCGTCGCTTCTTCCCACCACCAGCGGCCGGCCCGCTCGTGCTCGCCCGGGCGGATCGGGCGCGTGCACGGCTCGCAGCCGATGGAGATGAAACCGTGGTCGTGCAGCTCGTTGTACGGCACGTCGTTGGCGCGGATGTAGCTCCAAACCTTGCTCGACGGCCAAGCCGCGAGCGGGTTCAATTTCAAGAGCGAGGCGGAGCGGGCATTGTTCGTATCCATTTGCAGCACCGGTACGTCCGTGCGCGTCGGACTCTGATCACGCCTTTGGCCGGTGATCCAAGCCCGCTTGCTAGCCAGGGCACGCCGCAGCGGCTCGACCTTGCGGATTTCGCAGCACTCGCTGTGCCCATCGACGTAAAAGCTAAATAAGCCTTTTTTTTCGACCAGCGCTTGCACGAGCGCGGCATCCGGAAACATCACGTCGATCTCGATAGCGTAGTGACTGCGCACTTTTTCGATGAAGCGATAGGTGTCCGCGTGCAGCCGGCCCGTGTCGAGGGAAAAGACCGAAAACGGCAGACCGGATTTTACGGCCATGTCGATCAGGGCCACGTCTTCGGCACCGCTGAACGCCAGCGTGGCGTCCTTGCCGAAGCGCTCGAGCGCATAGCGAAGGATACGCTCCGGTGAGGCGCTCGCGAGCTCCTTCTGAGCGCGTTCGAACTCCTCGGGAGTGATCGGCGCCGCGGCGTCCGCGGTTTTTTTCGACGCGGGATGTTCAACGAGGCCCTGCTTCATGAACTGAATCGTGCTGGTGTAGACGCGCTCGCTCCCATCTTCGGCCCGCACCACGAAGAACGGTGCGAGCGCTACGCCGTGCTTCGCGGCGAGCAGCATGCCGGGTGACTTTGGATCGGTCTCGTCCGCAACCAACACTTCGTCGATGCGCGACCAAAGATCCCTACCTTTCAGCATCTCTTCGGCCTGAACGCATTTCTTGCACGGCTCGCCGCTGGCGAGGCGTTTCTTGACCATGATCACGTGCATCGGGCGCGTCTTCCTTTGGGCTGAGCGGCTCGAAGCTTAGCTCTTTTTTGCGCGCACGACGGCTTCACCCTTCCGTCGTCTCTCGTGAGCTGTCCGTGCTGCGCTCCACGCGATCACGCGACCAAACGTCGAGCTTTCGCAGATCTTCCCAAACCTGCAGCGCAGAGGTGTAGCGGTACTGCTCTTGCCGGCGCAGCATGACGCTCACGACATCTCCAATCGGCGTACCTAGCGCCGCAGCCTTCGCCCGCGGTACGCCGTCACGGATCTGCTGGATGATGCCGTCGTAGCCGACGCTCGTATCGATCGGGTAACTGCCGGTGTGCATCTGGTACATCAAAAGGCCCAGCTGATAGAGATCACTCTGCTTCGTGGAATAGCCCCCCGCGGCTACCTCGGGCGCCATCAACCGATGCTGCACGATCGGCGGCCGCGCGCCGCCGTAGCCGTAAAGCTCTTGAGCGATGCCCAGATCGCTGAGCTTGACGGTCAAGGTGTTGCCTTGCACGGCGAGCACGTTGCCCGCGTGCACATCATTGTGAACGATCTCGTTGTCCGCCAGGTACTGCACGGCGAACAGCAACTGGCGTGCGACGTCCACCACTAGGCGATCCGTAAACGGCGAGACCATCATGTCTTCGAGGCTGTGATCGCAGCGTTCGAGCACGAGACAAAACAGCCCCCCGTGCTCGAAATAGTCGTGCACGTAGACGATGTTTGGGTGGCGCAGCCGATACAGACGCTCCGCCTCATGGAGCCACTCGGCCTGCACCTCCGCGTATGGCCGCTGTCCAGGCAGAAACACTTTGAATGCGAACGACTGATCGAAGGGACCGATCGCGTCGAAGACGGCTCCGAACGAGCCGCTGCCGAGCTGCTTCCCGAGCAGGTACGTGGCGCCCCGGGGCGAGCGCAGGATCCCCCCGCTGAGTGGGATCGCCGGCTGTGGGTCAGAGACCGTCATCGCTACGGGTAGGAACCTACTGCGCGCGGCCTCGAAAATCTCGCTCCAGAGCTTGCGCAACGGCCGAAGGTCCGGTAAGAGCCGGCCGAGTAATGTCAAATCGCGCGATCTGGAACGTCCGCCTCCGCCACGAATGGCTCACGACCCCCCTCAAGGCAAAGCGGCTGAAGCGCCGCAAGCGGGCACGGGTGGGCCTCGAGCAGGCGCGCGAGCGCAACGCCGAGCCGACTCCCGCGGCGGAATCCCCCGCGCAGGCTTGAGCGTCTCGAACGAGCCCTGCGCCGACAGCGCGCAGGTTGCTTGGCCGAGCTGCCGCCGGCTTGATACGAGCGAGCAATGTTCCGCGCGCTCGTTTGCGCTACGTGCTTGCTCGGTGTCGGCTGCGCTGGACACGGCCAGGACGCCCACATGCCCGGAGACGCGCTGGGCACTTTCCACGTGACGGCTCAGCTGCAGAGCGACACCTGCCAAGCAGCGTTCTTGGGGGTGACCAACCCGTGGCAGTTCGATGTCGAGCTCTCACGCAAGGACAGCGCGATCTACTGGCTGAACGGCAGCGAGGCCATTCCCGGCGATATCGCAGCCGACGGCACGTCCTTTTCGTTCGAAAGCGGCGTCGAGGTCACGGTGGTAGCTCCGCGCGGCTCCGTGGCGGGGTGCGTCGTCGACCGCGCGGACTCGGCAAACGGCCAGCTCAGCTCGGCTTCTGATGACGTGAGTGGGTTCAGCAGCACGCTCGGCTTTGGTTACCAAGAAGCCGCCAACTCCGATTGCGGGCCCTGGGTGGGCACCGGAGACGGCTTTGCTGCGCTTCCCTGCTCGGTGAACTTCGCGGCTTCGGCCGACCGCACCAAAGCTCCTGCGCCCGAATAGGAGCGCATAGCAGCCCGAGGGCGTAGGCCGAGCCCCGGAGCGAGCTCTCGGAAATCCCTGGAAATCGCGCATTGTGCATGCTAGGCTCTGAACCAACGTGCAGGCTGGAATCTATAGTTCCCGGGCTTGTCCGGTGGGGGAGCACCCCCGCGCCTGTGCTTTTGGGTCGAGACCGCTCTCTGCTTTTGGAAAGCGATCTCCTTTCGGAAGCGCCCACAAAACGCCGCTCACACGCGATGAGGCTCTCTCTCGCACTCGTCGAGCGTCGCGGGCGTCCGGCTATGGCCGGTGGAGGATAGACAGCATGAATAGTAGTTGTACCCCAATCCCGGAGGTGGACCCTCGAGGTTAGCTGGTCGGGCTTGTGCCGCGCCGATTTCGGCACGGCCGTGAGGCCCAAGTTTACCGGCTGAGCGCCAGCAGGTCGCGCGTTGATAGCGCGGCATTTTGGCGCTAGCGCCCCTCACCCCTCCGGGATTTGGGGATCGCTACGACGGGCCGGGTGGTCAAAACGACTGCCCGGCTCGTTTTTCTTTGTTATACGACGCTCCTGCGTCGCCGGGAGCGGTGGCGGGAAGGATCTTACGCTGATGACTTTGTGCTCGGTGGTCGCGTCGTCCGTTTCACATGTTCTCGCATTTGGACCAGACGACAAGAGCCTGCTCTTCACGCCTTGGGAAGGTTCGATATTTCAAAAGGATCGTTGGGAAGGCTTCACCAAATTCGTTCGTCTCTTCCTCACCATCAGCACCGCGCTGTTCTTGCTGTACGAAATGCGCGCCGCGAAGTTGCGCGAACGCATCCCGATGCGCGTCAAACGCACGATCGCTTGGGTTCTCACAGCGCTCGCGTTCTTCGTCTACTTCGACTTCTTCAATCCGAACGTCCGCTACGTCGAGTACTACCACCGGCACGAGTTCTTCCATTACTACATGGGGTCCAAGTACTTCCGGGAGATCGGCTACAACGATCTGTACTTGTGCACCGCAGTCGCGGAGATCGACCTGGGGCGTCGCGCCTCCGTCGAGAAGCGCGAGGTCCGCGATCTGCGCGTCAACCTGATCAAAGACGTCAAGGACACCTACGTTCTCAAGGACCCGGACCAGTGTCGGAAGCACTTCACGCCCGAACGTTGGGAGGCGTACAAGAAGGACGTCGATTGGTTCTATCATTCGTCGGCCGGCGACTATTGGACCAACATGCAAAAGGACCACGGCTACAACCCGCCGCCGGTCTGGGGCATGGCCGGCCGCTTTTTCGGTAGCTTTGCGCCCGCCGGGGACCAGTTTTTCAAGCTCTTGTCGTGCATCGACATCGCGTTGCACGCGGGCTGCGTGCTCTTGTTCTATTGGGCATTTGGCTTCCGGATCATGGCCATCGCCACGGTCTTTTGGGGGTGCCAAGCGCCCGCCGATTTCTATTGGACCGGCGGCGCCTTCATGCGCCAGGACTGGCTGTTTTTCCTAGTGGCCGCTCTGTGCTGCGCGCGAAAGCGAAAATTCGTATTCGCGGGCATTGCGCTCACTTGGTCGGCCCTGCTGCGCGCGTTCCCACTCGTTTTCTTCGGAGGCTGGGGCTTGATCGTCCTCTTCGAAATCATCCGTCGCTATCGGTTCGGCACTACCGACGCGCCCAAAGAAGGACGTACGCCCGGCCAAGGGCCACCCGTGATTCATCGCGAGCCTGGACTGCTCGGCTACCTCCATCCGGACCACAGACGCCTACTCGCCGGCGTCCTGATTGCTGCCGGGACGCTCATCCCCGCCAGCATTGCCGTGTGCGGAGTCGATTCTTACCGGGAGTTTTTCGGTCACACGATCAAGGTGCTCAACGGCACGCCGTTGACGAATCACATGGGCCTCGAAACCATGCTTGTTTCGAACTGGAAGGGGCGCATGCGCTTCCTGCGCGACGACAACATGGAGGATCCGTTCGAAGGCTGGAAGCAAGGACGCCTCGATCGCTTCAAGACGATGAAGCCCTTGTTCGTGTTGATCTGCGCCGGCGTCTTCGCTTGGCTGGCCTGGGCGCTCCGACGCACGAAGCTGCTCTGGGTCGGGATCGCGCTCGGCCCCGTGCTCGTCGCGTCGTTCACGAACGTGACTTGCTACTACTATTCGTTCTTCATCGTTGCGGCAGCCGTGGCGGCAGTGCGTCCATCGCTCGGCCCCGTGATCGTCATGCTGAGCGGAGTCAGCAAGCTCTTGCAGTACGGGCCGTCCGGCTTCTTCTGGGTCGACGACCGCTTCGTCGCCCAGAGTTGGTTGTTCTACACGCTGGGCATCATGCTGCTCTGGGCGTACTCACGACCGTTCAGCATGGAGCGGCTGAAGGCGTGGTGGGACGGCAAGCCGGAGCCACGGGCGACGAAGCCTGCGCCCGTCGCGACGGAGGCCGCTAGCTCATAGCAGGACGCGCGAACGAAACTCCGGCGTGCCACGGCCCGGAGTTTTGATGCGGTAGAGCGCGCCGTCTTGCGCGTCGTCGGTCACTTGACCACCCGCCGTGGTCACGTACAGCGTATCGAGCGTCGGACCACCGAATGCGGCCGACGAGATGCGCGTCACCGGAAACGGGATCCTCTCGAGCAGCTTCGCGTCGGCAGAGATCTGCAGCATGGCCGAACCGCCCCAGCGCGCACTCCAGAGCGTCCCCGTCGCGTCGACCGCCAAGCCGTCCGGGGTGCCTTCGCTTGCGTCCGCTTGGTAAAACACCGTGCGATTCTCGAGCGCGCCGCGCGCGCGGTCGTAGTCCGCAATGTAGATGCGGCGTGTCGTGCTGCACGTCCAATAGAAGTGCCGCAGATCCGGGGTAAAACCCATGCCGTTGGCGCAACCGGTCCCCTTCCAAAGCGACGTGACGGTTCCGTCCAGGTCCACCCGGTACAAGCCCCCCGCTTGTTCGTCCTTACCGATGGTACCGGCAAAGACCCGCCCCTCGGGATCCGCGATCACGTCGTTGAAGCGACGCATGTCGCTATCTACACCGTCGAGCAAGACGCGCCGCTGACCCTTGGCGTCGAGCGTCGCGACGCGATTGGTCTCGAACAGGAGGAGCGATCCATCCTCTTGGAAAGTGAAGCCGCCGATCACGTCGCCCTGATAGAAGCACTCGTGCTTCAGTGTTTCGTGGTTTATGCGAAACAGCCGACCCGAGTCGATGTCCTCCCAATACAGACAGCCGTCGCGCTCGTTCCAGAGCGGATTCTCGCCCGTTCGGCAGTGGTAGTTGGCGACGGCCTCGACGTTCGCCGTCCAATTGCGCTCCGACATGGCACTCTCAGAACGCGGCGCGCACTTTGGCCAGCGCGTCGCGCAACCCCTCCGGAAACGGTCGCAAGGCGACGTCCAGGTGCTCGCGATCGGCTTCGATGGCCGAAACCGTGAGCAGCGGAGCGAGCAGCCGCACGAGCTTTTGCGCGCGCTCGTCACCCGCGAATTTCGAGTGTTTCATCAGATCGATCGCGATGCGATCGTCCTTCGCCTCGACCAAGATGGCCGGGCGCTTCGGCATGTAGGCGGCGAGGTTACCGGGCTTGCTCAGGTCGAGCGCACCGGACTTGAGCAGCGCCGCGATCGGCGTCGTCACCGAATCGTCCGTCACCTTCAGCGAGACTTCACTCAGCCGAATCTCGAAGCGCAACTGCTCGCTGTCCGTAACCACGTGTTCCACGTACAGCACGGCGGAAGCGCGTACGGGCGTGCCCATCAGATCGAGCGAGGCTGCCACGCGAACGCCCGGCGGCACGGCTTCGATCTGCACGTCCTTGGGCGCTCGCTTCCCGCCCTTGTCAGCAAGCCAGCGCAAGGCCGCGAGCGGCACGCCAAAGCGAAGTGCGATCGCATTGCGCAAGATACGCCACAGCTCTTGTGGATGCTCTTTGAGGTACCCCCCGACAGCGCCGACGATTGCCCGGACGTCCATGCGCGCCGGAGTAAGCCATAGTTTTCAGCCAAAGTCTTTTGGCTAAAGTCTTTCGGCAAAGTCCGCCGGCAACTCGCGCGCAGGGTGCTAAAGTTCGCTAATGGCCCCGAATCTGCGCCTGCCACCGAGCGCAGTGCACGACACGCTCCGTCGGCACCTGCTCGTCTCAGGTCACCCGATCGTGCTCGACCTGGAGCGCAGCCACGGCCCCTGGGCCGTCGACGAGCTCACGGCGGACGAGTACCTCGATTTCGCCAGCTTCTACGCGTCGAATCCGGTTGGCTACAACCACCCGAGCATGGTGACGGACGAGATGCAGCATCGCCTCGCACGCGCGGCGACCACCAAAGTCGGCAACCCCGATTTTTATACCTCGTACTTCGCGGAGTTCGTCGACACACTCTCGCGCACGGCAGCTCCGCCTCAGTTTCCTCACTACTTCTTCGTCGAAGGCGGCGCGCTCGCCATCGAGAACGCCATGAAGGCAGCGTTCGACTGGAAGGTGCGCAAGAACTTGAGCGCTGGGCGTCCGGCCCTGGGCAGCCAGATCCTGCACTTCCAAAATGCGTTTCACGGACGCGCTGGCTACACGCTGAGCGTCACCAACACAGAGCCCGCCAAGACCCTTCATTTCCCCAAGTTCGACTGGCCACGCATCCAGGCGCCCAGCGTCTCGTTTCCGCTCGGCGGGCACCTCGACGAGCTGCTGGAAAGAGAGCGCGTTGCCGTCCAGGCGATCGAGCGGGCCTTCGACACGCGCGAACACGACATCGCTGCCATCTTGATCGAGCCAGTGCAAGGTGAAGGCGGCGACAACCACTTTCGTCCGGAGTTCCTGCGCAAGCTCAGGACAATCGCCGACGAGCGCGAAGCGCTGCTCATCTTCGACGAAGTGCAGACGGGTGTTGGCCTCACCGGCGCCTGGTGGGCGCACCAAAAGCTGGGAGTCCTGCCGGACATCGTCGCTTTCGCTAAAAAGATGCAGGTGGGTGGCATCCTCGTCTCGCGTCGCATCGACGACGTCGAGAGCGTGTTTCAGGTGCCGGGTCGCATTTCGAGCACCTGGGGCGGCTCGCTCGTCGACATGGTGCGCGCGACGCGCATTCTCGAGATCATCGACGGTGAAGGCTTGATCGAAAATGCCGAGCAGCGTGGCACCGAGCTCTTGCACGGTCTCGCCGCGCTCGCTGAACGCTTGCCTGGCGTCAGCAACGCACGCGGCCTCGGCTTGATGTGCGCTATCGATCTACCGAGCACTGACGTGCGCAATGCGGCACTAAAGCGCTGCTTTCAGGATCGCTTGATCCTGCTCGGCTGCGGGGCGCGTTCGCTGCGCTTCCGCCCATTTTTATGCGTGGACGCAGCCAGCATTCAACTCTGTCTCGAGCGGCTCGAGGGCTCACTGCGAGCCGTGCTCGAGCACTAGCTGCGCTACTCGGACTTCGGGCGAGGCAGCGCGGCCACTTCGGGCTCTTGTTTGGCGACCGCCTCCACGCCGCGCGCGTTGAGTTCGCCGCGCACGCGATCGCCGACGCTTTGGGCCAACCGTCCGAGGATGTCCGGCACCTCTTGCAGCAAGGCAGACCACGCGCTCTTCTCGTCGCCTTCCACGGTCAGCAAGTGCGCATGGCCGTCCTGGCTGACCGCGATGACCGCGACTGGGTCGATTTCGACCGCGCCGCCTGCGCCGTGTCCGCCCGACGTCCCTCCCCCTTTGATGCCCTTCGCGCCGGCCGTCGCGCTGCCCGCGCCGAACGCAATCTTGAGCCGATGAACGGGGATGATCGTCGCGCCTCCGGCCTGCTGCGGCTCGCCGACGATCGTCTCGCTCTTGGAGATGCCGTGCACGCCCGAAAGCAAGCTGCTGACGATCTCGCCAATCTTGGATTCGCTCATGACTCGGTCGCTTGCACGGGTTGCTTTCGTTTTAGCACGAATCTCGCGAGCTCGAACGCTAGGCGCCCCGGCCAAACCTTCAGTCGGAGGTCCGCCTCGATCGTGAAGCGATCTTGCGCGTCCCAGCGCGGCGTTTGCTCAAGAGTAATGCGTTCGGGAAGCACAGCCGAGACGGCGTAGAGGGCGCCGAGTAGCCTGCCCGTGAGCGCCACGTCACGAAACGAATAGTCGAGCCCGAGCCTCAGCGATTCCACTCGGACGCGATGATCGTCGCGCAGGATCTGGAGTGCACGCTCCAAGCCCTCGCTGGCACGCGCCAGGTCGCGCACGATGTGTTCGACGCTCGATTCCTGGGGCGCGCGTTTGGAAAAGACCCGCACGCGTCCGAGGGGCGATCTCAGAGGCAGTACCATGAGCTTTCGTCCGAACACGTGAAACACAGCCAGCGGCGCTAGATCGGGCGCCGCCACGAAGCTCGCAGCGACGGGTCCGAACGCGAGCCCGCCCGCAACGGCCCAATCGCCGTTTGGTTCACCACGTGCTTGGCTGTGACCCGTCAGCGTGATCGGTAGCAGCAGTGCCGAGACCACGAGCGCCGCCAGCATTCCGATAACGACCCAGGCCAGCACTCACGCTCCATTGCCGTTACTTGTCGCGACCGGAACCTAGTTTGGGCAGCGAGTCCGTCGGCAACGCGGGCGCCGAGCGCGCCGGCAAGATCTCGATCCCGCGGCGCACGACCGCGGTCTTGCCTTGGTGGAGCGCGAGCATGTGAGGCACGCCGTCCTCACCCACCACCACGAACGCGCGGGGCTCGACGACGATGGCGCCACCCGCGCCGCCCGCCTCCGCGCCGGCGTTGCGCTCTGCCTCGCCACTGCGAGCCTCGCCCCCGACATCGGCGATCGCCGTCCCGAAACCGATGCTGATCTTGCTCAAGGGCAATACTTTGGCCTGCCCGGCGTCTCGCACCGTGCCGACGACGCCGTCCGCCTTGGATACGCGGCCGAGCTCTCCGAGCAGCTCCTTCATCAAGTCCTTGAGATCCATTCCAGATCCAAAGGAACCACGCAGCGAGAGGCCAGTCAAACCGGTCGCCATCTCACTGTCACGGGCCTTGGGTTAGAGTCCTGAGCGATGAAGGAAATCCGACTCGGACCGCTCGCCGTACAACTCGCCGGAGGCGAGGATCGCGAAGGCGGGGGAAACGGCCCGGTTGTCATCTTGATGCACGGCTTCGGCGCGCCGGCAGGCGATCTGGTGCCTCTTTGGCGCACGCTGCCGGTTCCGCGCGAGGTTCGCTTCGTGTTCCCGGCCGCGCCGCTCGAGCTCGAGCCGGGAGCGCCGGCCGCGTTCGCCCCGCGTGCCTGGTGGATGATCGACGTCGCGCGCTTCCAGGCGCGCGCCATGAGCGGCGATCTCGAGCCGCTCTTCGACGAGGTACCCTACGGGCTCGACGCGGCGCGCGCCGCCGTCACGGGCATGCTCGACGACCTGGAGGGCAAGCTCGGGGTCACGAGCGATCGCGTGATCTTGGGGGGATTCTCGCAGGGCGCGATGCTGGCCACGGACGTGGTGCTGCGCGACAAGCGCGCCTTTGCGGGGCTCGTGATCTTGAGCGGCACGCTGATCGCGCGGCGCGAGTGGTCCGAGCTGATGCCGGCGCGGCGCGGGCTGCAGGTGCTGCAGAGTCACGGCCGTGCCGATCCCATTTTGCCGTTCGCGGCGGCCGAACGCCTGCACGCGACGCTCAGCGAGGCGGGCCTCGGCACGGAATTCGTACGCTTCAATGGCGGGCATGCGATTCCAGACCAAGCGCTCGATCGTCTGTCCGCCTTCATTTCCAAGGTGTTCGACGAGAAGCCATGAAGCTCGCGGCGATCGATATCGGCACGAATTCCGTGCACATGGTGCTGGTGGAGGTGAACCCCGACCATGGCTTGAGCGTGATCGATCGTCAAAAGACCATGGTTCGCCTCGGGCAGGGCTTGTTCGGAACCTTGCGCTTGAGCGAGCGGGCTTTCGCTGATGGCCTTGATGTCTTGCGGCGCTATGTGAAGCTCGCGGAGAGTCGCGACGTCGACGAAATCCTGGCTGTAGCGACCAGCGCGACGCGCGAGGCCGAAAATGGCTCGGACTTTCTAGATGCGACCTTCCGCGAGACCGGCATCTTGCCGCGCGTGATTTCGGGCACGGAAGAGGCGCGCTTGATCTTTCTAGCAGTCCGTCACGCGCTCGATCTCGGGAGCGAGCGCGCGCTGGTGCTTGATATCGGCGGCGGCAGCGTGGAGGTTTCGCTCGGGTCGCAGACCGGCGTCGTGATGAACGAAAGCCTGCGACTCGGCGTGCAGCGGTTGCTGGATCAGCAAGGTAGCGGCGGCCCGCTCGGTATGCGCGAGCTCTACGAGCTGCAAGGCTACGTGCACGGCGCTGCGGCCGAAGTCATGTCGCAAGCGCACAAGCTCGGCTTCGACCGCGTAGTCGGCACGTCGGGCACGATCCGCACGCTGGGTGAGGCCGCGCATTTGGCCGCAAACGGCACACCCTGGCGCTCGCTAAACGCGCAAGTCGCGCGGCGCCGCGATATCCGCGAGCTCACGCGCACCTTGGTTGCCCTCGACCCAGCCAAACGCGCCAAGTTGAGCGGCATCACCGAACAACGCGCCGACACCGTTCATCTCGGCGGCGTATTGCTCGGGGAATTGCTGGAGATGGCCGAGGTCGAGGAAATCACGCTGTGCGACGCGTCCCTGCGGGAAGGCGTGATCTGGGACTATCTCGAACGGCACGGGCGTGCCCCGACGACGCACGCGAAGGTTCCTGATCCGCGGCGGCGGAGCGTGGTCGAGCTCGCTCGCAAGTACGAACGCGACGACCCGCGCGAGCATCACATCGCGCGGCTTTCGCTCGAGCTATTCGATCAGACCAGTGAGATTCACGGCTTCGGCGCGTACGAACGCGAGCTGCTCGAATATGGCGCGCTCTTGCACGGCATTGGCCGACACATCAGCTATTCGAATCGGCAGCAACATTCTCGCTACATCGTGCAAAATTCGGCGTTGCGCGGTTTCACCGAACAAGAGATCGAACTGCTCGGCCTACTCGTCCTGTACCACCGCCAAGAGCGTCCGAAGCGGCGTCATCCGGAGTTCGGCGCGCTGCCGCCCGAGCGTCGTCGCTTGGTCAAGGTGCTGTCCGGCATCCTGCGCCTCGCCGTGGCGCTCGACCGTGGTCACAGCCAACTCGTCAAGCGGCTGCGCTGCTACGTGTTCCCCACGCGCGTGGACATCACCATCGACGGCCCGGGCGATCTCGAGCTCGAGCTCTTGGCGGCGCGCGACAAGCTCGATCCGCTGGCGCGTGCTCTGGATCGGGAGATCACACTCGATCGCAGCGCGCCGTACCAAGCCGTCGAGCCGTCACGGCCGTCCTCACTACACTAGATCGTGAGCACGAGCGCACCGCTCACGGCTCCGGTCCGCAAGTCAGCGAGCGCGCGGTTCGCTTCGCCGAGTGGATACGCCGCGACCTCCGTGCGCACCGGCACCTTCGGCGCGAGCTCCAGAAACTCGAGCCCGTCGCGACGCGTGAGGTTGGCCACCGAACGGAGCGTACGCTCGCCCCAGAGCGCTTCGTAGGGGAACGACGGGATGTCCGACATGTGAATGCCGGCGCACACCACGCTGCCTCCACGCGCAACGGCTCGCAACGCGCGTGGCACCAACGTTCCGGCGGGCGCAAAGATGATGGCGGCATCGAGCATTACTGGGGGCAATTCGTCGGAGCCACCGGCCCACTCCGCGCCGAGCTTGCGCGCGAACGCCTGGTTACGTTGGTCGCCCGGGCGAGTGAAGGCGAATACTTTCCGACCTTGAAAAGCGGCCACTTGAGCCACGATGTGCGCGGAAGAACCGAAGCCGTAAAGGCCCAAATGCTCGGCGTCACCAGTCATGCTGAGGGCTCGATAGCCGATCAACCCTGCACACAAGAGCGGCGCCGCCTGCAGGTCGGAGAACGAGCCCGGCAACGGCAAGGCAAAGCGCGGATCGGCCGCGGTGAATTCAGCGTAGCCGCCGTCCAGTTGATAGCCAGTAAATTGAGCCCGCTCACACAAGTTCTCTCTGCCTTGCGTGCAATAACGGCAATCGCCGCAGGCGCTCCCGAGCCAAGGCACGCCCACTCGCTGCCCTTCACTGAAACCTTCGACGCCCTCGCCGAGGGCTTCTACGGTGCCCACGATCTGGTGCCCCAAGATCAGCGGCAGTTTGGGACTATCCAGCTCGCCATCGAGCACGTGCAAATCGGTCCGACACACGCCGCACGCGCGCACGCGAATCAGAAGCTGACCGTAGTTCAGCCGTGGCATCGGCACACGTCGATCCGTGAGCGGCTGACGCGGCTCGTTCAGCACGATCGCTCTCATCGAGCCTTGCATGACGGGTAGGCCGGCAGGTCCCGTAGTGAGACCTGTGCTGCAGATCATGACATCGCTCCGGCCGGGCAAGAAGCGGCTTTCCGCCCCGCTCCGAGCCATCGCTCTAACCTGCGAGGATCCCTGACAAACTCGGCTGCCGGGCAAACACCAAGCGGGCCGCGAGGCGCCGTAGCCAACGAGCCGTCGGCGATGCTAGTCACACGAGCCCCTAAAATGGACGAACGCGCCCCAGAAATCGACGAGGAACTCGTGCGGGTAACCGGCGAGGAAGAGGCGTGTCTGGCGCGGGTCGCGAGCCATTTGGCGGTCCGCAACAAGCAGCCCATAGCCCGCCCGACCGCGGACTACGACGCGCAGATGCTCGAGCTTCGTGATCAGATCGCGGCAGCTCGCTTGGAAGACGTTCCACCATTGCTCGAACAAATGGAGCGCCTGCACAGCCTCGCGAGCCGTCGTCGTGAGCAGACGGAGGTGCAGGTCGACACGCGCTCACCCTACTTCGGGCACCTGGTGTTGGAAGAGGGCATCAAGCGCCGCGAAGTCCTGATCGGTCGCGGGACTCACCTCGACACGCAATCGGGCGTGCGCATCGTCGACTGGCGAGACGCACCGGTGAGCCGCCTTTTTTATCGCTACGAAGAGGGGGACGACTACGACGAAGTGTTCGGCGACCGCGAGGTCTCCGGCAAGGTGGTCACCCGTCGCAGCGTGACCATCGCGGACGGTTCGCTGCGGCGGATCAGCGCGCCGCAAGGCTCGTTTTCGCGAAGTTCCGCGGGCAAATGGCGGCGGCTGGATTCAGGCTCGGCGGCGCTCGCCGGGGGCGCCGGCACGGCGACACGCGCGGCCCACCATCACCGTCCGGGCAAGCTCGGGATCGGCCAGGAGGGCGGCGAAGACAAGCATTTGAAAGAGATCACGCCGCTGATCGATCGCCGGCAGTTCGAGCTGATCACCCGACCCAACTCCGGTCTGGTCGTGATTCAAGGCGGCGCCGGCAGCGGCAAGACCACCATCGGCCTGCATCGCCTCGCGTATCTCGCCTACCAAGACGCACGACGGTTCCGCGCTGACAAGCTGCTCGTAGTCGTCTTCAACGATGCGCTCGCGCGCTACATCGGTGAGGTATTGCCCGCGCTCGGGGTAAACGGCGTGGCGATTCGAACGTATGAGGGCTGGGCCCACAAGCTGCGCCAAAGTCTGCTGCCGAAGCTGCCGTCGCGCTATCGCGAGGATACCCCGAGCGTCGTTACGCGCTTGAAGAAGCACCCGTCGATGCTGCGTGTCATCGACGCGCACGTGGCGGAACTCGCAGCCGAAATCGAGCGGGAACTCGAACGCATCCTCGGCAGCGACGCGGGGCACGACGCCGTGCTCGGCGCGTTCCGCGAGACGGCGGGGCGTCCCCTCTCACATCGGCTGCACAAGCTGCGGGCTTTCTGCGAGCCCGCTTCGCTCGTAAAACTCACGACGGACGCACGCTTCGGCCTCGATCAGCTGGTGCAGCGAGAGCTCCGACGAGCACGCGACGTGACCACGCAGTGGGCGGATTTGCTCAGCGACGGGGCCGCGCTGAGCAGCAAACTCGAACAATTCGCGGCGGGTGCGTTCAGCCCGGGTGAACTCGAACGCATCCACGTCTGGTGCAACGCGCGTATCAGCGAAGTCCTCACCGAACTGGAGCAGAAGGCCGAGCAGCGCGCGGAACAACGCCAGAGGAACAGTGAACAGCCGAGCAAGCGCGCCGACGACGAACTCGAAGCCGGTGACGACGGCAACTCCCGCGAATGGCGGCGGGGCGTGGACGGCCAAGACCTCGACGACGCGGCCCAGCTCGACATCGAGGACGACACGCTGCTCCTGCGCCTGTACCAGCGCCTGCGCGGCCCCCTCACGCGCGGCGCAGCGAACAAAGAGGCGCTCGTCTACGAGCACATCCTGGTCGACGAGGCGCAAGACCTGAGCCCGATCGAACTGGCGGTCGTGCTCGACACCGTCAGCAAGGCACAGAGCATCACCCTCTCGGGTGACACTCAACAACGACTACTCTTGGACAACGGGTTCAGCGACTGGAAGACCGTGCTTTCCGAACTCGGGCTTTCGCACGTCGAGATTGAGCCTCTCAAGCTGAGCTACCGTTCCACGGCTGAAATCATCGAATTTGCCCGGCACGTGCTCGGCCCATTGGCGCACGACGACGCGCCGGTGGCGATTCGCGTCGGAGCTCCCGTGGAGCTGTTCGACTTCGGACACGCCGGAGACGCGATTGCGTTCTTGTCGGAGGCGCTACGCGGCCTGATGCAATCCGAGCCCGCGGCGTCCGTGGCCGTCGTCACGCGCTACCCGGAGCAAGCGGACGTCTATTTCGAGGGCTTGCGCCGAGCGGAGGTACCGTTCCTACGGCGTATCGCGGAGCAGGATTTTCCGTTCAAGCCCGGCATCGACGTCACGGACGTTCGGCAAGTGAAGGGCCTCGAGTTCGATTACGTGATCGCCGTCGAGGTTTCCGACGCGGCGTATCCGGCTGAAGACGAAGCGCGGCACCTGCTGCACATCGCGGCCACGCGCGCCGCTCACCAGCTTTGGGTCTTGACCACCGGGCGACCGAGTCCGCTCTTGCCCCCTAGCCTACGCGACGCCTGACGCCGTCAGGCCACGACCGGCAGTGCGACGTGGTCGACCCGTGAGCGGAACACGCGCATGCTTTCGTCGACACCGATGACGTCACCCACGGCCAGCGGCTGCCAGACATTTTCACCCTGCAGTGGCTCACTCGAGACAATGAAGTGGTTCACAGGGCCGCCCGTCGAAGGGGATTCACACGCCGACGAAAGGCTGGGACACGTGCCGCGGTCCGAGCAGCGCGTTTTGTAGGTCGACACGTATAGCTCCTTACCACCTTGCGTGGCCACCAAGCAGCGGCCGTTGGTGGTCATCACCGTGAGCAGCGCGCGCGAGCCGTCACGATCCGAGATCTCGCGAACGCGCTCGACCATTGAACGCAGCGCGCTCGAAACGACCGCCACGTTGTGTTCGGTGGCGAGCGGGCCGTGCTCCGCGAGCGCGCTCAAGAACAAGAAGAACAAAACTTCACTATCCGTCTCGCCCAGGATGAAACGGCGAAGCTTCGGCGTCACGAGCTCGAGCAACGCCTCGCGTTTGCTCTCGAAGTGGGGAACGTCGCCGTTGTGCGCAAAGACCCAGTGCCCGTATTGGAACGGGTGACAATTGAACACGGTTTTGCCGCCCTGCGTGGCCTTGCGCACGTGCGCGAGCACTGTCTCCGACGAGACCACGCCGCTCAAGCGATGGAACAGCGAGTCACCCAGCGCGGTCGTCGGGCTGCGGGTCACGTGCGGCGCGCCGTCGATGTAAAACGCGACTCCCCAGCCGTCCGGGTGATCGTTGCTCTGAACACCGAGCGCATTTTCCGCCGCCAAGAGCGAGCGATGAACCTGACTCGGAATGACGCTCCGAAAGCCAAGTAAGCGGCACATTCAAGCGTCTAACGTTAGCACAAGGCCGATTGCAGCGCGAGTCATTGGGCATCGCTCGCCAGATCCCGGTCGCGCGTCTCTTCGCCCACGCCGAGCAGCAGGAGCACGACGCCGATCGCCGGCGCAAGCGCGACCCATTTCAAGATGTCGAGCGAGCTTGTCCCACTCTGTTTGGCCTTGGCGACCAAGAACGGAAACACGGAGGTAATGATGCGTCCCGCGTTGTAGCAAAAGCCCGACCCGGTACCTCGCAACGCAACCGGAAACAGTTCCGGCAGGTAGAACGTGAACGCGCCGAACACACCGAACACCGTGAGCCCGACCGAGAACATGCACGTGAGCCGCAGATCGGCCGGCAAATCGAGGCCAAAGGTCGCTAGAATCGCGAGCGCGCTCAGCGCGTAGTATCCGAAGAACATCGCGCGGCGACCGAGCTTGAGCGCAATCGGCACGGTCAACAACGTGCCGATCAGCCCGCCGACGTTGAAGGCCGTCGTTCCGCGCGTGATGTTGGCAGCGCGCAGCGCGCTCAATGCGGACCCTTTGAGCCCACTGCCCTCGGCGAGAGAACTAGCGACCGCGGGGATGAACGCGCTGCAGCTCCACCAGGTCACCAGCGCGACCAGCGCGAGCGCCAGCCCCCCCAGAGTTCGGCGACGGTACGCCGGCTCGAACAGTTCACGAATACGCGCGGTGGATCCGGGCTGCCACGCTTC
>DASXKQ010000119.1:0-83978 GCA_036496745.1 Polyangiaceae bacterium | reverse complement strand
GTAAAGCTTGCCGAAAGTCTGAGCACAGAAGTTCTGGATCACGAATGTACCCGGACCATTGTGCTGGAAGATCTTGTCGGACGCGCTCCTGGCGACGCCGCCGCGAATGGTCATGACCTCCGACGAGCTCGTGCCCTTCTGGGTGGCGGCATCCTCGCCGACGTCCTCCCAGTACACGTTCTCGAGGGTGCAGTTGCCCTTGCAGTGAACGCCGTCGGCGGCAGGGGCGCCGAGGATCACGTTCCGCAGCGTGGCGCCGTCCGCAAGCTCGAAGATCGGATCCTGACTTTCGGACTGATCCGACGTGCCGAGCGCGCCCGAGCCCACGTAGCGCTTGAGCCCGCCGTCCAGTGTGCCGCTCACCTGGATGGTCGCGGTCACCGACTGTTGCCCCTGAGCCGTCGGAATGGTGCAGCTCGGTGCGCCGCTCGGTGGCGGCGGTGGCGGCGGCGTGCTCGTGCCCGTTCCGGTGCTGGTCGGGGGCGGCGTGGGCGACGACGACGACGACTGCAACTCCACGTAGTCGACCTTGATGTCGAAGTCGCTGGAGGCGCTGTCCTTGCCGGTGCTGGTGAAGCGGAACGTGGTGTTGCCGGACACGCTCACGACGCCAAGCGTAGCCGTGCTCCAAGTGTCGCTCGAGCTTGCCGTGTAGCCCGCGAGGGTACCGACCTGCGTGCCGTTCACATCGACACGGTAGTTTCCGTAGCTATTGCGCTTGGCGTAGCGGACGACGACCGTGTAGGTTCCGTTGGCCACCGAGCTCGTGAACGAAAAATTGTCGGCGCTCGCGTTCGCTTGCAACCTCGCGTTCGTACTGCTCTTGGAAATGCTATCGCCGCTCGATTGAGTCCACGTTTGCGCTTCACCTTCCAGACGTAACGTCAGACCTTCTGACAAATTCGCCTCGGATTCCGGTGGGTCGGCCGGGGCTGAACAGGCGCCGACGCCCAAGCACGAGAGCGTCGCGATCAGCGCCGACGCGCGCAAATATTTTCGACCGGTAGCATTTATGAACATGCTGCACTCCTACAACTGTGCTGATGGTTGCGGCGCGTCACCTTTGTGGTCTACGCCGTGCCGGTCTCATGCGCGAGCCGTCCATTGTCGATCAGCGCCACGTCGCTTTTTCGATCAAAATATTGGCGGCCGGTCCGATGAGATCGGACTTGTCCGATCTTGCCCGAAAACCGAAGTAGCATTCGACTCTCTCTGAAAGTTTCGGGGGCCGAAATGGTTCGCATCACCCACCAGGATTATGATCGGAAGCCACGCATGCAGCTCCCTAGCCTTTTCAGCAACCACCTGGTCCTCATGCGCGACCGAGAAAATCCCATCTGGGGACGCGATGAGCCGGACCGCGAGCTCACACTCACGGCCGAAGGGCCCAAGTCCGCTCGCGCCAGCGCACGCGCGGATGCGACGGGTCGATTCGTTCTGCGTTGCCCGCCCTTACGCGCCGGCGGCCCGTACCGGGTCACGATCGAAGGCAGCGCGACCCGTGTCATCGAGGATGTGTGGGTCGGCGAAGTCTGGCTCGCGTCGGGCCAATCGAACATGGAGTGGCCCGTGCGCGCGTCGCAGGCAGCAGACCGAGAGATTGCGAACGCTCATTTCCCGAGCATTCGTGCGTTCAAGGTCGCGCGAAGCACCGGAGCAGAACCCGCACTCGACGTGCAGGGTGAGTGGGCCGTCTGCGCGCCGGATACCGTCGCGGCGTTCTCGGCCGTCGGCTACGCCTTCGCGCGCGAGCTGCATGCGCGGCTGGGCGTTCCGATCGGCATCATCGACGCGACGTGGGGCGGCACGTCCATCGATGCGTGGCTCGCTGTCGACGCCCTCACCCGCGTGGATGCGAGCACAAAAGCCCGACTCGCCCAGCTCGCGTCGGAGCAAGGCGAGCTTCCCCGTTTGCGAGCCGAG
Organism: Polyangiaceae bacterium; assembly: GCA_036496745.1. Classification (GTDB taxonomy): domain Bacteria; phylum Myxococcota_A; class Polyangia; order Polyangiales; family Polyangiaceae; genus PMG-095. The sequence goes on along the minus strand of DASXKQ010000119.1, from coordinate 82,055 downwards.
TACGCCGCCAGCGTTCGCGCCTGGGAACTCGAAATGCTGCCGCGCGATCCGCCGAACGAAGGCGAGCGCCGCGGCTGGCCGAGGCCCGAGTTCGACGACGCGAGCTGGTCGGCGATGCTCATGCCCTCCTTCTGGCAACACCACGGCCTGGCCTTCAACGGCGTCGTTTGGTTCCGTCGCGAGCTCGAGCTCCCCGCGCATGCCGCCGGGCAGGATCTGCTGCTTTCGCTCGGCGCCATCGACGACTACGATCACACCTACTTCAACGGCGAGCTCGTCGGCTCCCACCCCGACGGAACTCCCGATGCGTACCAGACGCCGCGTCGCTATGTCGTGCCCGGCAGGTTGGTGCGCGGCGGTAAGAACACCATTGCCGTGCGTGTGTTCGATCACGTGGGCGAGGGTGGCTTCGTCGGGCCCGCGTCCGTCTTGTTCGCGCAGCTCGCCTCCGGCGAAAAGCTGCGCCTGGACGGCACATGGCGGTACGCCGTGGAGCACGAGATCCCGCTCGTTTCGGGCGAAGTTTTCGCGAGCTTTCCACAGCAACCGCTCGCGCTCTCCGCTCAAGGGGCGCCCGGAGCGCTCTTCAATGGCATGCTCGCGCCGCTGATTCCGTACGGCATTCGCGGAGCCCTCTGGTATCAGGGCGAGAGCGACGTCGAAGCACACGCGACGTACCGCGCGCGCCAGGTCGAATTCGTTCGGGATCTCCGGGCGCGCTGGGGACAAGGTGCGTTCCCGTTTTTCTTGGTGCAGCTGGCCGGCTTCCGCGCGGGGCCCGCGTGGCCCTTCTTGCGCGAGGCCCAGGAGCTTGCCGCGGGCGAGCCGGGCGTTGCCCTCGCTACGGCCATCGACGTGGGCGAACCGCACTCGATTCATCCCGTCGACAAGCAGACGGTTGGGCGGCGCTTGGCGTTGCTCGCGCGAGCGCGCGTCTATGGAGAGTCGTCACTCGTCGACTCCGGCCCCACGCTCGTGCGCGTGGCGTTCGACGGGGCGCGTGCGCGCGTCCACTACAAGCACGCTAGCGGGCTCCGCGCGCGCACGCCTGACGGCCCGCACGGCTTCGAACTCGCCGGCGCGGACGGCATTTTTCACGTGGCGAACGCGCGCATCGAGGGCGAAACCGTCGTGCTGCAGACCGCCCGCGTGCAGGCACCCCACGCTGCGCGCTACGCCTGGGCCGACTACCCCGACGGCGATCTCGAAAACGCCGCGTCGCTCCCGGCGCTGCCGTTTCGAACCGACTCGCATCCGTGCCCGGACGAACGCTAGCCCGACCTGCGCGCCCGCCCGTTCAATTCATGTTGTCGTAGGTCATGCCCAGGGTGAGCACGCGAAAGCTGGCGAGCGGGATCTTTTGCGCGCTGTTGTTGTCGAGCGCGCCGCCCTGCCAATACGCTTGGGCCGCCGAGGAAGCGTCCGCGTACAGCGACGTGGCGCCCGAATAGTCGCCCACGAAGGCCCCGTACTTTTGCAGCGCAGTCGCGATCGCGAGCCCGCTCGGCGAAAGACCGAGCGTCGTGAGATTCAGACTCGGGTCGAGCTGGATGCGGCCGCCGCACGGAATCCCGCGCGTCGGCAAGGCGTCGCTGGTCGTGCCCTGCGCCGAGCTCGCCGGCGGCGTGTAGTAGCGCGACATGATGTGCGAGTACGCGACAACGAGCGCGTGCTCGATCGCGCCGGCTTGCATCTCCTCCATCGTGATGAGTCCCGCGATCAGGCCGAACCCGCAGGCGCGTGGCCCGTGCCCCGCCCACCAGGGATCGCTACGCTCGGGCGGCCGCACGCCGTCCGCGGACAGATCGAGCGTCGAGGCTTCACCGGCCGTCCAGCTGCCGCTCTGGACCGCGTCCCAAAAGCCCCACTCCATCTGCGCGGTCTTGTCGATGATCGCCAGGTGCATGTCGGTGCCCGCAGCGGGCATCGCGCCACTCGGAATCGGGGCCATGCCGGTGCCCGCTGCGTCACCCGTTGCCGCGCCCGTGCGGAAGCCTGTGCCGCCGAGCGACGCCGCGACGGTGACCATCGGCACCGCCGTGGAATCGACGAAGTACACGGGCACGCTGTAGTCCTGAATGTTGATCCAAAACTCCGTCTGTCCCGCGATCATCGAGAAGTCCTGGATCATCGCGGCGGAGTTCGAGTCGACGCTCGCGTTCGCGGTGATCGGCGTGTTCCACGGACTCTGGTCATTGAAAGGTCGCCACACGCTCGAGGCTCCGCTGCCCGCGGCCCCCGCGTTCGCTGAACCGCCATTTGCGCTCCCGCTCGTACCGCTCGCACCCGCACTCGTCCCGCTCGCGCCATTCCCTCCCCCGCCCACGGCGCTGCTGCCGCTCCTGCCCGCGCTACCGCTCATGCCGACGCCGGAACTCCCCGCGGCTGCGCCAGGGGCTTCGCCGCCACTCGACGAACTGCACGCCAGCAGACAAAGAAAACCGACCCAGGCCGAGAGCGCGCAACTGAACCGTCCCATGCCTAGAAAGTACCGCGACCCCGCGGCCAATGGCTCACGATTTTCGCATTTTCTCGGCTTTCGCCGTCGCTGCGCGCGCTTACGCTCGCCCCCACCCTTCCGCGCGGAGCAGGCTCACGATGCGCGCTCTCACGTCATCGCGAATTTCTCGCACGCGCTCGAGCGGCTTGCCCTTCGGATCCTCGAGCGGCCAGTCCACGCGACGCAGACCCGGAACCACCGGGCACGCTTCCCCGCAGCCCATGGTAACGAGCAGCGCCGCAGCGCGCGCGAGCCCGTCCGAGAGAAACTTCGGCGCTTCAGCGGACAGATCGAGGCCTGCTTCTTTCATGGCCGTGACGACTTCCGGGTGAACTCGCGCTCCGGGCTCGGTGCCCGCGGAGACCGCGCGCACCTGTCCATGATCGCAGAGGGCGTTGAACCAAGCCGCTGCCATTTGCGAGCGCCCGGCGTTGTGGACACACGCGAAAAGCACCGTTTTCAAGGGAGCTCCTGAGCTCGCCGTTCGACGGCGCCCTCGGCACTTTTGCGGGACGCGGGCACGAGCCAAGCGAACAAAATCGTGGCCGCAGCGGCTCCCAGCAATTGTACCACGACGAACCCTGGCGCATCCTCGGGACGAATGCCGGCAAAGGTGTCGCTCGCCGAACGCGCCAGCGTGACCGCGGGATTCGCGAACGACGTCGACGACGTGAACCAATACGCGGACGTGATGTAGGCACCCACGGCGAACGGCACGATGCTCGGCCGCGAGCGGAGCGTGCCCCAGATCGTCGCGAGCAGGCCGAAGGTCGCGACGAACTCGCTCACTAGCTGCGGCGTGCCCGTGCGCACGTGCGTGGACGCGAAGAACAGCGGCTCACTGAACATGACGTGAGCGACCGCGACGCCCGCGAACGCACCCGCAATTTGCGCCGAGACGTAGACTGGAACCTCGCTCCAGGACAGCCCACCCTGCGCGGCATCCGCGAGCGTCACCGCGGGATTCAAATGCGCGCCGGAGATAGGCCCGAACACGAGAATCAACACGACCAAGCCCACTCCGGTCGCCAACGTATTGGCGAGCAGCGCGATGGCGACGTTGCCGCCGGCGAGCCGCTCGCCCATGATGCCCGAGCCAATCACGATGGCCAGCAAGAAGGCCGTGCCCAGCGCCTCCGCGACGGCGCGGCGAGTCAGATCAGCGGACATCGTTCGAGCCCGGCCCGCAGCAGCCACCCGCCGCGTTCGCCGCTTTGTTGGAAATGCCGACCGGCGCGCAGCAGCTGCTCGCGTCTGCCTTCATCACCGACGCTTCTGCTTTGACGACGAATACTTCCCAGGAATTTCCGTCGGGATCCTCGACCCAGACTTTGTCTTGAATCGCGTAGCAGCAGGCCGTGTCTTCCTCGGAAAACGTGGCCAGACCCACTGCAGCAAATCGGTGTTTGGCCTCGATGACATCGTCGCTGCTCGCGACCTGAATACCGAAGTGGCTTGCATTGACGCCCGTACGAGGAGCCTCAGTCATCGTCAGATTGAGCGACGGTTCCCTGAGATCGAATTTGGCGTAGCCGGGGCGCCGCTTCGTGACCGAAACTCCGAACGCCTTCTCGTAAAAGGCGACCGAGGCATCGATGTTGGATACATTGAGCGACACGTGAGGTTTGAGTACTTGCATGGCGTCTCCTTCCAAAAAACTCGAACAATGAACGCAAAAAAACTCAGCAACAGCTGCCCTTGCCGCGCTTGCAGCAGTCTTCCCAAAGGTAATCCGTCAGCGCGCGCAAGCCTTTGTAGTCCGCCGCATAGTAGTGAAACGTGCCCTGCGGGCGCACGATGAGCAGACCGGCGTCCACGAGCCGCCCCAGGTGGTGACTGAGTGTGGACGCGGGCACGTCGACGTGCTGCTGAATGTCGCCGGCCGAAGTACCTGCGTCGCCGCCCTGCACGACGAAGCGCACGATCGCGAGCCGCACGGGATGCCCGAGCGCTCCGAGCTGTTCGGCATGACGTTCGAGCTTCGACGACACGCCTTACTTCTAATAAAATCGAATCAATAAGCAAGCTCTATTTCGACTATTATGGAAATAGTCCCGGCAGGCTCTTGGGGTTTGGGTAGCGGGCGCGGCCCGAGCGACGCGGCTCAAAGCCCGCGCGACGTCAGCGCGGCGTGAAGTTCGCGCTGCCGGTGAACAAGCCGTCGTGAATGCCGATCCGGTAAGCCAAGAAGAGCCCGAACGCGACGCTCAGGAACCCGGTCGCGCGCGCGATGCTGCGATCGAACGACGCAAAACGGCGCGCCGCCGCGGCGAGCGGCACGCTGAGCGCGCTGGTGAGCAGCATCATGCCGAGCACGGTCCCGAAGCCGAAAATCGCGAGGTAAGCCAGCGCCCAGCGCGCGTCCGACAGGGTCGCGAGCACGAGCAACGCCACTGCGGCCGAGCCGGCCAAGCCGTGCACCAGACCGACGCATAGCGGCCGTAGCCGCCAGCTGCCCGCAGCAAGTGGTAGGTGCGCGTGCCCGCCCGCTGAGTGCGTCGAATGGTCGCCACCCGCGGCTGCTTGGACCCCGCGCAGACCTCCGCTCAGGTTCAACGCGCCGAGCACCACCAGCATCACCGCCACCGACATTTCCAGCGACAAGCCGAGCCGCGGCGGGATCACGAGACCGAACAGCACGATCGCCCCGCCGACCAACAGAATTGTCGCCGAGTGACCGAGGCCCCACAGCGCGCCAATCCACAGCGCGGCGCGCGGCGAGCGTTCTCGGCTCACGATCGCCGACACCGCGACCACGTGGTCCGCGTCCGTGGCGTGACGCATGCCGAGAAAGAACCCGAGCGCGAGGACCGCGAGCGCGTTCATAGAAGGCCGAAGGGGAGCACCCCGAGCAGGTTGCGAACGAGCGTCATGGCGCGATTTGAGTAGCACGGAAAGAAACTCGTGTGCCACCGGTGGCACGAAAATGCGTTTCTGTGCCACCCTGCACGAGCCCACAACGCGCGCCATTTCGCGCCCTTTCGCGAAATGCAACCAGCACCGTCAGCTCTCGCTGGCGATTGTCTACACGCCCACCGACCTGCTCACGCTGCGCCTGATGGCAATGCTGTTTCTGGACTAGCTCCTTCGCTTCTTGCTCTTCGCACGAGCCGGCGCGCGCGAGCGTTTCGTGCGTGGGGGAGTCGAGGGCGCGTCATGGTCGGGGTCGGGGTCGGGGCCGTGGCTGTGATCGTGGCCGTGCGCGCGCGCGTGCGCCCTTTCCTGGCCTGCGCTGTGCACGGTGCGGCGACCCGTGCCGCTCAGGCCGAGCGTCTTTTCGGAGACGTACTCCGCGCCGCCTTGAATCACGCCGCGCGTGCCGATCAGACGCAGCGTCGTTTGCTTGAGCTGATCGGAGCGCCCTCGCATCACGATGAGCTCCATGCAGTGCTCGTGATCGAGGTGGACGTGCATGGTGGATCGCACTTGTTCGCCCAAATCGTGTTGAATCGACGTGAGCCGCTCGGACAGTTCGCGCACGTGATGGTTGTAGACGAGCGTCACGGCCGCGTAGGCCGGCACGCGATCCTCGAGCGCCACCCGGCTGACCTCGGCTCGCGTCAGATCGCGCAGGAGCTCGGAGCGATTGCAGCCGCGCAGCTCGGCCAGCGCGTCCAAGTGCTCAATCAAACTCGCTTCCATCGCCACGCCGAAGCGCACCAGGCTTTCCTTCATGAGCGCACTCTAACCCAAGCCCCGCGCGTCGCCGACGGCTCGGACCCCGCTACTCCGTCGGAAATGCCGATGAGCAGCGCGACTCCCCAAAGGAAGGATGACCGCCGAGTGAAAGCAAGCATGGGTTCCCCCTAAATAGCGAGCGAAACGATCAACGCAAAATTGCTGATCGTGAACGAGTACGGAATCGTGCCGGGGTTGGTGCTCGTGGGCACGTGAAATTGGACGCTTAGGATTTGCGTCGGATCGAATGGCACGACTTGATCCCCGTACGACTGCACCAAGTCAGTCCACAGCACGCGGTTGTGACCGACGAGCAGCGGGCTGTGAAAATCCCCGCCCGTGGGCAAATACATGTGCGGATCGTCCGTCGTGGTTGGCATCGGCACCTCGACGCGCAGCTTACTGGGCGGCACCTGGTCGATGTCGAACGCAAAACCCAAGACCATGAAGCCGTGGGCGTTCGCGTTGTACGACGCCTTGAGCATGTTCGCGTTGTTCAGATCGACGCCGATGCCCGCGCCCCACTGCGAGCTGTAGTCGCAGGATAGTTGAACCATGGGGCAGCCCATGCTGCCCGGGACGTCGGTCACCGTCTCCACCGTGCCCGAGGTGAACATGGCGCCACCCGCGTTCATGAATGGGCCAAAGCTCGGAGTATTGATGTGCGCGCAGGCGTTGGGCGGGTGTCCTATGCGCTCGCAGTCTCCACTACTGACGAGGCCGTCCGGGCCCTGGCCGTCACCGTACGCGTACCAGGGGCCCTGGATGCCAAAGCTCGGGTCGCTCATGAAGCCGGCGACGTCGATCGGCATGAGTACCTCATCGGAGATGCCTACCGACGCGCCGCCGCTCGCAATGCCGGTGCCGCCCGTTCCACTGATGAAGCCACCCGCGCCATAGCCTATGCCGCCGTAGCCCGTGCCTCCGGAGCCGTACGCGCTGCCGCCGTAGCTGCTGCCGTTGCCGGCGGAGCCCGCGTGGCTAGTGACCGACCCGCCCGAGCCACCGACGACCGACACCTTGCCACTGCACGCGATCAACATATAGCTCGCAAGGCCGGCCAGCGCGCACTGCCCCAGCACGCCCAAGAGCTTGCTTCGATTCGCGATGGTGCTCATACCCGACTCCCAACAGCTCCTCCGAGTGTGGGCTAATCCCCAGAAAATACCACTCGACGGACTGAAGCGAGCCTAACGCACGCACAAGGCGTTGCCAAGAACGCTCGTCGCCTGGTGCTTCGTAAAGCCGTCTTCGAAATTCAGGGACCACTTGTCGGTGGCCGCCGTGTACGGCGTGGACGTCCAATACCAGGCATTCGACGCGAGCCCCGGAAACGCAGCGTGATCCGCGGCCGGCGACACATTGCCGCTCGGCACGTCATCGACGACGCTCGCGAGTTCGTTCAGGCTGGGCAGCCGCCAGCTGTGGCCGTTAAGCGCCAAACTCGAACAATACGAGACGGCTTGATCCCAGCTCATATTCGCAGTCGTGCCAGAACCGCTCTGTTGCCAGACGAGACACGTGTAGTTGTCGGTCACCTCACCGCTCGCCACGGCGTAGTGCGTGGAGGGCAAGACCTGCGACGCCGGAACTCGCACGCAGCGGTTGTAGGCCGAAGCCATCGTCTCATCGAGGCTGTTATTGCTGTCCCCGGCGGAGAGGTTGATGAACCACGCGAGCGGTGGATCGACGACTTTGCGCGAGTCGACCACCCAAGGCGTCGACGCCCAAGTCCAACCTGCCTTGGCGGCGAATTTGAAGTAGGTCGCGTTCATGCGCGCGCCCGAGGGCAACGCGTCGTCGACGATGCTCGTGAGTTCGATACGCGTCGGGAGTGTCCAGCCGCCTCCGTCGAGCGTAAGGCCTTGGCAATTCGCGATCGCGTCCGCCCAGGTCCGCGTGGTGCTGTCGATCGTTTGCTGCCAGACGAGACCCGTGAGGTCGTCCTGGACCGTGCCGTTGCCGAGATCCGTGTACTTCATCGGGTTGGGCAAGTTCATGGAAGGGGGCGTGGGCACGGGCCAGCGCGCCCATTTGCGCGACACGTAGTCCGTGTTGGCGAGCGTGGTCGTCGCGCCGGAGTAGCAGCTCGAGCTGCCGGCGCTGCCCGCGGTACCGCCTCCGCCGCTCCCGCTCGTGCCCGCGCTCCCGCTCGCGCCGCCGCTTCCCTTGCCACTTGCACCCGCCATGCCTGCCGCGCCGCTCGCGCCGCCGTTCCCGCTCACGCCGCCGCTTCCGCTCCCACTCACGCCCGCTGTCCCGCTTGCACCGGCGCCGCTTCCACCGACCCCGCCGTTCGCACCTGCTGCGCCCGACTCGCCCGCTGCGCCGCTCGCTCCCGCGCCACTCCCGCTGACGCCGCCGCTGCCACTCGCACCACCGGCGACCGCCCCGGACGCACCCGCGATCGCAGCTCCGCCGGTTCCCGCTCCACTCGCTCCGCCCGTCAACGCACCCGCAAACCCCGACGCGCCACCCGCATTGGACAGGCCGCCCGCGGCCACCCCTCCACTCGCCGACGCGCCCGCGCTTCCCGCCGCACCGCTGCTCGCCGCTGAGCCGCCGCTCGCGGGCTCACTCGGCTCGGTTGCGTCGCCGCTACGCGACGAGCACGCGAGGAGTGAGAGACCGAACATCGGAGTCAGACAAGCCAAACGAAGTCGCGTCATGTTTTCTCCAAGGAACCGCGTCGGGACAAGGGCACCGGACGCGCGATCCTTGCAAAAAACCGCGAGGCTTCAAAGCTGCAGTAACGGGCGACTCAGCCCGACATGCAATAGCGCTGCACCTTGCTGCGGTCCTGATCGAAGCCGCACACGAAACCCTTGCAGCAATCCGTGCTCGAAACGCACGTTTGGTCTTCGCAAGTCTGGCCCGTTCCAGTCGACGGTGTCTCGTCTGCCGCGGCGGGAACTCCGACGGACGGCGGGTCGCCAACGCCGCTGGTTTGCGGACTCTTCTCGTCGAGATGCGACACACACGAAATGGGACCTACTAGACCGAGAGCGAGCGCAGCTATCGCGATCTTGGCGTTCATGCGATCTCCTTTGCCGGACGAGCGCGCGCGCCCGGTCGGCGTTCTCGTTTACGAGCTCGGATCCAACGAACCGTCCGTGACCGAAAACCACTAGCGAGGGAAAAAGCGCGAGTAGAATGCGAGCGGCAGCGTGAGCAGGATGCGCCGCGCGAGCAAGAGGGCTCAAGCGACGTGTGTCAGTTTAGCACGCGCCCTGGGCGACGCACGTCGGGGCTCCGACCGGTGTCCTTACTCTGGTTCGCGCGTAACCAGCAGTAGCGGCTGACGAAGTTCCCGCAGAACCGCTTGCGCTTGGGACCCCAAGGCCAGCGCTGAGAGCCCCCGACCGCGGGTCGACATGCACACCGCGTCGACGCCGAGGCGCCCCGCGAGACGGCAAATCGCGCGGTTCGGCTCCGCGTCGCTCACCACGTGCAGGTCGGTTTCGATGCCCTTGGCCGCGGCCGCGCTCGGCACGAGTTTCGCGAGCTTCTCCTTGAAAACGCTCTCCGGCTCGGGCGCAGCGGGGTCTCGCACGAACAGCAGATGCACCACGCCCCCCGCGCGCAACATGCCGTAGCCCGGGGCTATCGCGCGACCCGCGAGCGTCGACAAGTCGGTGGCCACGAGCACGCTCCGAAAGCTTCGAATTCCGGGTTGCTCGCCGCGCGCACTCGTGCGCGGCACGCTCGCGACGTTGCAGGATGCGTAGCGAATTGCGCCACTCGCGGTCGAACCGCGCCAGAGGCGCGCGAGGCCCGTGCGCTGATGAGTACCGACCACCAACAGGTCGACGTTGGTCTCGGCAGCGCATTGCGTGAGATGCGTATCGACGCGGCCCCAGCCGGGACGCACGGAAAATTCGGTCTTACCGGGGCCCGCCAGCGAGCCCGCCCAATCCTGCAGATCGCGGCGCAGGATCTGCTCGAGCTCCGGACGCAGCTGATCGGGCGCGGTCCCGCCGCCGATGCCCAAGCGCGCGTGTTCACCGAACGGCCAGGCGATCTGCGTCACGTTCAGATCGCACGCGCCAATCGCGCGCAGTTCGCTGGCCCACGAGAGCGCCGCTTTCGAGGCCTCGTCGAGCGCAACGCCGACCATGACGCTGAGCGCGCGTTCGCCGGCGGCAAACGCCTCGATCCCGGCGCTGTCGCGCACGACCAGCACCGGTGATGGCGCGCGCTGCGCGAGCCCTTCGGCTACGCTGCCTTGCAGCCAGCGATCTTGGCGCGCCGCGCCGCGCGAAGACACCACGATCAGGCGCGCGCCCTGCGCCGCGTCGATCAGTTTGTCCGGCAGGCCGCCGCTCAGTGCCTCTACTTCGATCTGGGCACCATGCGCGAGCAGTTTGCTCGCTTGCTCCGCGAGACGCGTCTGCAGCGTGGCGTCAGAGCCCGAGCTCACGTGTACGAGCTTGAGCGGCTCGCTGAGCCGCGCCGCCATCACCGCCGCCGCCTGTGCCGCTTGCCACGAGCCCGCCGAAAAATCCGTCCCACAAACGATGGTCATACTCGTATCTTCAACGCTAGCTCGCCCCGTGCCAAGAGCGTTTGGCGGTTCGACGACGTCCTCCCTTACTGCCCACCGAGTTCGTAGGCACTCACGAGCTCGCCTTTTCCCGCCCAAAGCCGGGCATGCAAGGGCAAGAGCACGAAGCGCGCAAAGGCGCGATCGAGCTCCGGCGCGTGCAGCACGACCAAGTATCGGCTGCCGCGTGCTCGCTCGCGCATGGTGTCGAAGCTGCGACGAATGCCGCTCGCCGGATCGCCGAGCGCGCGCTCCTGCTCGGCCGCGGTCAAGTGTTCGAAATCTTGCACGCCGCTCAGATCCGGCATGTTGGGCACGCGCTCCGTGCAGCGCAGCACGTGGGCCGGATGATCGCAGAACACCGTGCCCGCCACGAGATTCGACTCGCGCGCCAAGTCCCCGAGCAAGTGGCGACCGAGATCCGCGCTGACAGCGCCGTATTTTACGCGCAGTGAGACCATGGACACCGTGCTCCCCACGGGGATGCCCCGAGCGACCAAACTCGTGCGCACGTCTTGCGCGAGTCGATCGACGCGCGCGCTCTGAGCGGCCGTGTACGATGCGAACACGAGGAACCCGAGCGGCAGCCAGCGCGCGAGCTTCCGCGGCGTCGAAACGTACGGGAGGATCAACAGTACGACGAACAGCGGGATGCGCTCGTTGAGTCCCGCCGCACCGCCGTACTCGAACGGCACGATGAAATAGGCACACGCGAGCGCGAGCGAAAGCCATAGCGGAAAACGCGCAGCCGCACCGCGCGGTTCCGGGCTGTTCATGCTGAGCGCGTGCCACGCTGCGCCCACGCAGCAACCGAGGATCGCGAGCGCGAAGACCAGCTCGAAAATGCTGCGCGTCACGCCGAGCGCGCGCACGAATTGCCAAATGGCGCGCAGCGGCGACATGAACACGAGGCTCGACGCATGATCGCTCTTGATGCGGCTGCCGAGCGCGAAGTAGGCGAGGCAGACGCAGGCGAGTCCCCCGACCACCCGGCGCGCGAGCCCTCTAGCCAGGCATGCCGCAGGGATGGCGGCCAGCAAGAAGACGAGCGCCGCTGGATGCGCGAGCGCCGCCAGCAACGAGAGTCCACAAGCCAACAGCGCAGAGCCCGCCAGCCGCAGGGGGCCCGCGCGAGGCGAGCCGGCTGCCACGACGGCCGCGAGCGCGGCCACCGCGAGCGGTACGCCGAGCACGAAATTGAACAGGCCGCGGTATAAGAAATAGTTGAACGCTAGCAGCGAACTCAGCGCGACGAAGAGAGCACTCGTCTCACTGCCCGAACGAGCGCGGCCCGCGCGCAAGGCTCGTTCGAGCGCGAGCGCGCTGAGCGGCATGGCGAGCAGGGCAAGCAGCATCGTCAAGCGCACGGCCCAGTCTTCCGGCGCGTGGCGCATCACGAACAGCGCAAAATAGCTGAAGAGGCTGTTCGAGACCGGGTGCAGGTTCGGGCGAAAAGCGGCGCTGAAGGGTGAATTCGGATCAGCGCGCAGCGAACGCAGCACATGCGCCGCGTAGAGGTGCGCCGGACCGTCCTGTGTGGCCGGATAGGCATGCAGCGCGACGAACGCCGAGAGCGCAGCGTGCTCGGCAAGGATGAGCGAGCTTGGGCTCACTCGCTGCAAACCCTGGCGCCATGACCAACCCATCGCACTCCGCTAGCAATGAACCAAAACGAACTGGCCGCGCGCATGCGACGATCAAGCGACGCGCATGCGGACGCCGGCCCTGCTCCCGGTGCCGTCGCGGGGGCGAGGATTCATTTCCTCGCATCGGCCGTTGGAGTGCCGCGCGTCCATACGCAGCAGGCAAGAATCGGTGTCGCGCCGGATCTCGCGCGCCGCCGGGGCGATTTGCCCCTTACCTCCACGCCCATTCGGAGGCACACTTCAGGCGCCATGCGAGCTTCACGTACCTTGAAAATCTTGGCGTTTACGCTAGCGACCTCTGGGTTGCCGTACGTCGCGTCATCCTGTTCATCCCCGACTACGAGTCCACCCGACACCTCGCTCAATGACGTCGTCTTTCAAGGCGCCGCAACACCGACCGCGCTGTCGCACTTGCTCGGTGTGTTCCGCGACCCGTGGGAATGGGGACTCATCTTCGTCAATCCGTCGCCGGCGGACGGCCAGCACGTGGACAGCAGCAGCCCCGTGCAGTTTGCGTATCAGCTCGATCCGAGCGTTTGCACCAGCACGTCGCACGATGGCGGCGATGCAGGCGGCGCGGGCGGCGCGGGCGGCTCGTCCGGTTCGTCCGGTTCGTCTGGCAGCGCTGGTACCACCGACACTGGCGGCGCAGCGGGCGCCACGACTCAAGTCGCACCGCGTGCGCGCGCGCGGTTGAACGACCTATGGCGTGCGTTCACCGCGGAGCGGACCGCGCACGCACAGAGCGCGCCATTCACCGGCCAAGGATATTTTCTAGTGTTCCACACCGCCGACAACCCGAGTGTCTTGCGCGTGTTCACCGATCAGAAAAACTTCGCGCCCGACAACGCAACCTGGCAGAAGCTCGCACAGGTGCGTGAGACCATTTCAGTCACCCTCAGTACCGCGCAGTTCGTGAACGACGCGATCACCACGGACTGCGGCCCGATCGAAGGGCAGACGATCTCGATCACGATCGACTGAGCTCGCGGCCCGTTTGGTCGCCCCCGGGCCCTCAGCAAGCCCGCAAAAGCAGCCGGTTTGTCGATATCGGGGTCGGCTAACAAAAATCTAGTGCAGTGGTAACCTGATTGCCGTTATAGTGACACTGCAAGCCAACGCGCACCAGAGGAGCCAACCCCTTGCCCATCGAAGTTCCCAGCGTCCGCATTCTCATCGTCGACGACGACAAAGCGATCTGCGACTACATGCAGACGCTCCTCGAAAAAGACGGCTTCGTCGTGAAAGCCGTGAGCGATCCCACTCTCGTGGAAGACGAAGTGCGCGCAGGCGACTACCACGTGATGATCCTCGATCTGATGATGCCGAAGCTCGACGGCATCGAAGTGCTCAAGCGTATTCGCGCCATCGACAGCGACGTGGCCGTCGTCATTTTCACCGCGCATCCGAACCTCGAAACGGCCGTGGCTTCGATGAAGCTCGACGCGGTCGACTACATCAAAAAGCCGTTCAACGTCGATGAATTCCGCGACGTGCTCGCGCGCGTGATGAAGAAGAAGGGCCTCGCGCGCACGCCGGAAGAGCAGCTGCACAAAATCATCGGCGACACCATCCGCAGCATGCGCAAAGAAAAAGAGCTGACACTGAAGCAGATGAGCCGCCGCACCGGGCTCAGCATCTCGCTCTTGTCACAGATCGAACGCGCCGAGTCGAGTCCGTCGATCTCGAGCTTGTACAAGATCGCGATCGCGCTCGACTCGAAGATTCAGGATCTGTTCGGCAACAACTGAAGCGCGACCTACTAAGTGCGCCCGCATGCTCAACGCATGCGGTCACGATCTCGTGCGCAGTTTGCCGTCTCGCGCATAGGCGAGCTATGTGCGTGCGCTCGCCCGCGCCCTGCGTTTTCGCTGGCGCCGATGCACACGACGCGTGTGGGAAAACCTACGACAACCACGCCATTGGGCCCGATTGCTCAGCATCTGGAACCGCTCTGCAATTATTTCGTCACGCTGCCTTTTCTGCAGGTCCTACGCGCCTTCGCATGCGCTGAACTCCAGGTAACTCCGCGAAAGTCAGAGTCTATTCTGGAGCGAATGACCCCGACGAGCGGGCACAGAATGTGCTTTGATGTGCGTTTCGGTGCAGAGCCTGGTTCCCCACTCCCGTCTCGCGTCTCGCCGGCGACGCTTATTGGCTCTGCTGTTCGCCAGCGCCGCCGTCGCGGGCGTACTCGCTGCTTGCTCGAGTGACAAGGCTCCCCCAGGTGCTGGCGGGATCGACACGAGCGGGCATCTGCCCAACGCGTGCGAGACTCCGAACGACGGCTGTCCGTGTGATAGCCCTGGTCAGGTCGTCGACTGCGGCACAATACACAGCCAAGAGGGTGACATCGTCACGTGCGAGATGGGCTCGCGCACCTGCAACTCGGGCACGTGGGGGGCTTGCGTTCCGGACGGCTCGATGACAACGCAGGCCGTGCCCAAGCCGAGCCGCTATCGCCTGCTCGCGCTCGGGTCGACCCAAGCGTGCGGCAGCCTCAACGTCTGCGATCCTTACTGTAACGACTTCACAGACACGCCTACCGGCGTCGACGCGGGTGCCGGCCTCACGACGCGTGACGGCGGCCTGCAGCTCACGGGGACCCTGACGGCAACCTCGGTCGCCTGCATGGGGCTTTCGATCGCCCCGCTGACGCCCACGCTCACCGTCAACTCGATCACGCTCGGAACCGGCGGCACGACCATCACCGCCTTTTCGCCGAGCAGTTTGACCTTCACGCCCACCTTCACTCCCGCTGGCTGCGCGCCGGCAGCGACGCAGCCGCTGTGGACGATCGATCGCTACGACATCGCGACCATCAATGCGATGGGCGTGCTCACGATGGCCACCCCTTACGCGGCAACCATCACGGTGACCGCGTACGCTGGTAGCCTCACGGCGACGACAACGGCCACCGTCAACGTCGACGTCACCAACACCGCATACTCGGTCACGAACTGCACGGCGGCTTTCCCGTCGGTTTGCACGACCAGCTCGACGATCCCAACCGTCGCCGTTTCCGCGTTCTGCTCGAACACCAGCGTTCTACCCTGCGCGGCGAGCAACGTCGCACCCGGCACAGCGGACAGCGGCGCTCCGAGCATCATCTATCCCTACGCGAACACCGTGTTTCCGCTCGGGCTCAACGCGCCGCTAATCCAGTGGGCGGCGACCACGACCGCGACCGGCGCGAACGACGCCGTGAAAGTCGGTGTGCGCTCTCCGTCGAGCGGCGCGGCGCCCTACTTCAAGTGGGGCTCGGTCGCGCCGGAAAACTCGTCGATCTATCTGAGCCCCACCACGCCGCCCTCCGTACCGCTCGCGGCCGGCATGCGCCGCGACATCCCGCAAGCGATCTGGTCGGCCTTCGAGCAGAGTACGCAGGACGCGGCGGTGCATGACGGCTACGTCACCGTGCAGCGCTACCGGAGCGGTGCGCTCCTGAATGAGACCAAGAACAAGGTCGTCTTCGCGACGGGGCAGCTCAAGGGCACGCTCTACTATCAGTCCTACGGGACGAACCTGATTCAGAACTTTCCGAACAACACCTGCCCGGGCTCGAACTGCACCTACTCGCCGCAGAACTATGGGTCAGCTGAGCGCTTCGGCGCTGCCACGCTGTCACTCACGCCAGGCGCGACCTTCCCGACGGTCGTCGTCGGCTCGACGCCGGCGATCGGCTCGACCCCGAGCGGCTGCCGCGTTTGCCACTCGGCTTCCGCGGACGGAACCACGCTCACGACCACCGTCCATGATCCGCCGAGCCCGGCTACCGGAGACTCCGTCACGCTGAAATTCCTGCTCGGCGTCGACTCGCCGAGCGCGTACACGCCGATCCCGACGCCGCTCGCCTATTCGAACAAGGTGGGCTGGGCGGCCATCTACAAGGACGGTTCCTTCCTGTTCGGCAGCACCGGTCCCACGAACGTCTACAACGGCGCCGCCAGCAGCCCCTATCCGGGCGGGCTCGAGGGAAGCGCCGGGGACATCCCGAACAGGCTCTACAGCTTGGCCACTGCGACTCTCGGCAACGACATTTCGCCTGGGACCATGTTTCCGGCCTATATCCCGGCGGCGTTTCGCGCGGCCTTGCCGGCATTTTCTCCCGACGGCACGCTGATCGCGTTCAACCATTACGCGGGCAACGTCACGAACGGGACCACGTACACCGCCGACAAGCGCTCGCTGGCGGTCATGAATTTCGCAGTCGCGAGCAAGACCTTCTCGAATTTCAAGCAGGTCGTGACCGAGCCGAGCACCGCTTGCAGCGCGGCGGCCGATCGCGCAAATCCGCAGGTTTATCAGTCGTCGGATTCGCCGGCCGTCAACATCACCGACCCGTGCGCCGATCTGTGGCCGAGCTTCTTGCCGGGCAATGAAGGCATTTTGTTCGAGCGGCAGGTCGTCAACAACACGCGCATTTCCACGGCCGGCAATCAGTCCGATTTCGCCGGCACGCGCGCGGGCTGCAGCACGAAGACGAGCGCCTGCTCGAATAGCGGAGCGCGCAGCGAGTTGTGGTGGGTGTCGTTGAGCACCCTGACGCGACACCGATTGGACAACGCGAACGGAACGACCGCGGCCGGCGTCAACTATCTACCTACGCTAGCCACGGACCCCACGGGCATCGCCGCATCGCACACGGCTGCCAACGAACCCGTGCTCAACTACTCGCCGAACGTCACCAACTCGGCCGTCGGTGGTTATTACTGGGCGGCGTTCACCTCCCGCCGCATGTACGGCAACGTCGCCACCATGAACCCGTGGTGGAGCGATCCTCGCGCCCAACCGCTCGGCGGTCAGTACGGCGCCGTTCCGAAGAAAATCTGGATCAGCGCCATCGACCAGAGCCCGGCGTCGGGCGGCGATCCCAGTCATCCGGCCTTCTATCTGCCAGGGCAAGAGCTGCTCGGCGGCAATGAAAAAGCGATCTGGGTGGGCTCGGCCTGCACGGCCGCCGGCGCAACCTGTCAGACAACGCTCGATTGCTGCCAAACGACGCCAACGACGTGCACGCTCGACACCCCCGTCGCCAGTCCCCCGACCCATCACTGCGTCGCCAACAGTGCGGTCGCGTGCGTCGCGGACGGAGCCGCGTGCTCCAAGGATGCAAACTGCTGCAACTTCGCGACCGGCTCGCGCTGTGCCGGCGGAACGTGCGCCCAGCCGCCCAAAGTGCCTGTCTACTCCAGCGCCAGCTACACGCGGGATTTCGTCGCGTCTTGCCCGAGCGGCACATTTCCGGAGTGGGGCCTCGTTGAGTGGGAGGCGAGTGTTCCAACGGGCGGTTCGATCGTGTTCAGCGCAGTCACCAGCGCTACGACCGCGGGCTTGACTACCGCCACGCCGGTCGTCAGCGTCGCCACCGCGACGCCGGCCAACTCGTCGCTCACGATGTTTACCCCCTCGGCGAACACGATTCAGTCGCTGCTCCTGACCAACGGCAGTACCTCGCAGATCAACCTGCGACTGACGATCCAGGTCAATCCAAGCACGGATAAGTTCTCAACTCCCTCGCTCACCAACTGGCGCGTGCGTTACGATTGCCCGCCTGCAGAATGAGATGACCGTGTTCGGACTCTATCGGCACGCCGTCACGCGCCCACTGATGGCTCTGTCTTTTTTGGGCTTCGGCTGGTCGCTCGGCTGCTCGAGCGACGGCACGAACGTGCCTCCGCCCGTGGTCGGCAGCGCGGGCAGCGCAGGCGCGGCGGGTGCGTCGGCCAGCGGTGGCGGTTCGAACGTGGGTGGTTCGAGTCAAAGCGGCGGACAGGCCGGCACCACGGGCAACAGCGGAGGAACTAGCGGGGACAGCTCCGTCAGCGGGGGCAGCAGCGGTGACAACGGTGCCGCCGGTGACGCCACCGCCGGCGGTCAAAATGCGGGCGGCACCGCCGGTGACGCAGGGAGCTCTGGAGCGGGGACCGGTGGCAGCGCGGGCTCGAGCGGCGCGAACTCGGGTGGCACGAATGCCGGTGGCACGAACGCCGGCGGCAACAACTCGGGCGGCAACAACTCGGGCGGTAACAGCTCAGCCGGTAACAGCTCAGCCGGCAACAACTCGGGCGGCACGAATGCCGGTGGCACGAACTCGGGCGGCAACAACTCCGGCGGGTCTGGCGGCAACCTACCAACTCTATGCGGCAAGACGCTGCAAGCGAGCGGAGCGACGGAGCTGACCATCTCGAGCGCATCGGACGATAGCTTCGGTGGGATCTCCTCCGACGAGCGCGCGATCGCTTGGACGACCGTCGCGAACGGCACCGTCACCTTGTGGTACGCCGATCGAGCGAGCGAAACTTCCGCGTTCGACGCCCCAAAGTCGCTCGTGATCGCCGCCGCAGCCGACCAGGTCTCGATCAGCAGCGATGGCCTACAGATCGCTTTCGTCGACGCGGATCGCCTCGGCTTTTCCGAGCTGACCCGCGGCGGTGTCGGCGACACCTTCGCCAGCGCAGGCTCTGGAGATTTTGCGGCGTTCGCTGCTGCCACCGCCATGCTCCCCGCCGGCGAATCCTATGGCGATCCGCTGCTCGTCTCCAATGGGGATCTCTTTTACTACTCTCGCTTCGGAGCGGGCCGCACACAAACGTTGTTCCTCACCTCTCGCTTCTCGTCCTTCGACCCTTGGCTGCCGGGCGGCCAGGCAACACTGCCTGCTGCCGTACAAGGCTCGGGTGCCAACCGATTTCACCCGAGCGGTGTCTCCGGCGACGGCTACACGCTCTTCGGTTGGAGCGACGCCACGAACAGCGAGCTTGCGCTCTCACTCAATCAGCAGACGAGTGCCTTCGACACATACACGGACCTCGGCGCTCGCCGTAACGCCGCGCCCAACCAGGATTGCACGCGGCTCTACTACTCCGCACCGGGCACGGGCGGCATGGATCTCTTCGTCGCGAGTGTACAGTAGCCGACCGCGACGCGGGCGACACCGAAGCCGCCGTCAGTGCGGCCCCGCCCCCGCCTCGACCGCGGCTTCCACGCCGGCGGTGGCGTCGAGCGTGTAGGTGTAGGGCGGAGTGAAGCCGGCGCCGCTGCCGGTTTCGGTGCCGGTGCTGTTCGGGAAGGTGTTGCCGTTCGAGACCAGACTGCCGCCGTTGACCTGGAACGGCGCTTTGACGCCGTCGTAGACGGTGTTTTCGACGAGCAGGTTCGCGCCCTGGCCGGCGTTCGAGCAGTAGCTGTCACCCTTGGCGGTGAACACGTCGTTGAACAAATGGATCTTGCCGGCGCGCGAGCGCGGCATGCGCTGATTCACGTTGTCCGCCCACCAATCGTGGTGCCAGGTGACGTTCAAATGGCCGGTATCCATCGGCACGTTGTCAGCGGCGCCAATCAGATTGGAGAAGCGGTGACCTTCTGCGCCAGTCGAATCGTTACCGTTGTTGTCGGTGCGCGGTTTGTAGTGGAACTTCGTCCAGGAGACCGTGACGAAGTCGGAGCCTTGCGTGATGTCGAGGTTGCCGTCGGTGCCGTCCGAGATATCGCAATGGTCGACCCAGATGTGATGGGAACTATCCACGACCGTGATCGCGTCGTTCCCTGAAGAACAGCCGACGGTCGCGTCGTAGTCTGGATCGAGCGTGCAGTCCCCCGAACCGTAACCCACGATCGTGAGATTCTGGATGATCACGTTCGACGACCCGCTCATGCCCAAGTGACCGTGAATCTCGGCGCCGCACAGGCCGACGATCGTCTTGTTGGAGCCGATCTTGACCTTACCGGCGGCGAGCACGCCCTTGACGTACACGACCTTCGCCGTGTTGTCGGCCACAGCGGCGGTGAGCGCGGCGAGCGTGGTGACGGTTTGCGGCGCAGCGTTGCCGCCGCCCGTCGTCGTCGTCACGCCCATACCGGATTGCGACGCCCAGCCGACCAGCGCGCTGCCGGTGGGCGGCGTGTCACAATTGCCGGTAGAGCCAGCCGCACCTGCGACGCCGGCCGTACCACTCGCGCCCGCGGTGCCGGTGCCGCTCGTGCCGGTGGAGCCGCTCATGCCGCCCGTCGTGGACTGCGTGCCGCCCGCGCTCGCCCCGCCCGACGTGGACCCATTGCCGCTCGCGTTCGCGCCGGCCGTGCCGGCCGCGTTCGAACCTGCGACCCCCGCTGCCGCGCCGGAGTCAGCCGGCGTTCCCGAGCTACTCCCCGAGGAGCCGCACGCTTGCAGCGCGTTGAGCATGCACAGGCCCCCCGCGACCATGATCAGCGGTTTTCGGGAAACATTGAGCAGCGATCGGTATTTCACTTGGCGCATTTAGGCACGTCCTCGGTTTCACAAACTGGGTTCAATCCAAGTTAGTTACCGATCCTGCCATTTTCCCGCCAAGTTTATGCGGGCGCAGAAAATTGCGCTCCGCGAAACGCTCGAACGCTACATAGATCATTGCGTTCATCTTTGAGCATCGCGCTCTGCGCGACTCTTGCGCTCGTTATTGATGAACAGCACGCCGCCGTCGCGATGCGGTAGCAGCTCAACCCAACCTGGCTCGCAAAAGCGAACGGCTTCACGCTCTTCGATCCAAATCAAATGCTCGCCGGTCTCCTTGACAAGACGGCGTGCCTCCTTGAGCGAAACGATCAGGTGCCCCATCGCAGGAGTAGGCGCGCGGCGCTGCCGCTTGTCAATCGAGCTTCACAGCGCCTCGTTTTGGGCACCTCGTGTTTACGCAGCGCTCGAGTCACGCACTCGACGTGCGCTTCAAACCTCGTCGCGCCCGCGGACAAACACCGCCCAGTACAGCGGGACAGCCAGCGGAGCGGCGACGATCATCCAAACCACCAAAATGAATCGGCGCCCCGCAGGCAACGCCGGATTCTGGGCCGCATCCGTCGCAAACGTCAGCGTCGCCGCCAGCGCGAAGAGCCCGACCACGACCGCCAGCGGGTGCGCGACTCGATCCCAGAGCCCGACACGGTAGACGTTGTGCATCTTCCAGCTGACCTTCGGATCGAAGGCGAACCACCAGAGCGGCGCGGCCAAAACCGGCGACACAGCAAGCAAGCGCCAAGTGCGAGAAGCCTTCATTCGCCGCGCTCGTCGCCTTGCATTGCGTTATTTGCACAAACCCGCAGAGCAAGCCCAACGGGGCCAATCGCCGTCCGGTTGAAAGCACGAGCAACTCAGTCCGCATCCGCCAGGACCACACTGCGCCTGGCCGAACGCGCACGGCAAGCCGTCGATGGACTCTAGAGAGAGTGCGGACGTGTCCGCCGGGCACGGCACGGGCGGCGGGGGCGGAGCCGAGATGCACGGCACCACCCCGCACTCCCACGTGAGCGCACGTTGCGCGCCCGACGCACTGCACGTGCAGCTGTTGCACACTCCCCAATGACATGACACACCGGCCGACGCGCAGGGTTGCCCGTTGATTTGAGCTACATTGATGTTGGACGCGATGGTCGAGCCATTGCTCGGACAAGACACGACACTGCTCCCACCGCCGGCCGCTGTTCCCGCAGCTCCGCTCGCCGCTCCGGCGCCCGAGCCGTCGATGACGACGCGCCCGCCGCATGCGAGAACGAGCAGCGCCGCGATCAGCGGAGAGCCGAGCTTCACCTGCTTCACGGGCGCGACTTTAGCACGTGCTCGCAAGCGAGGTCATGGGCAGATCTGCACCACGCACGACCACATCGGCCGTAGGTCCTCTCCCCCGCATGAGCACCTGATCGGGCAAGCGCCAGCGCCAAAGCAGTCCTGCCCCGCCGGTGAACAAGGCTTCGCGTTGATGTCAGCGACCGTGTCGACGCCAGCGTCGTTGTCCGGGCACGCGACGATGCCGTTCTTGCCAGCAACGCCCGCAGTCCCAGCGTTTCCGGCAGCGCCTCCAGCGCCTCCAGCGCCTCCAGCGACCAATGCGCCGCCCGAGCTCTCGACGAGTACGCGTCCACCACACGAGGCGGCAAGCAAAACGGCAACGGGTAACGCCCCGAACTTCACGCGGGGATTCTAGCATTTCGCACAACGCGTGAGCAATTCGGGATGCGCGTCGCGATGCGAACCCGTCGCACCGTCCAGGGCAATATCGTGACGTCGTCGAAATCGACGGCGCTCTTGGCGGTCTCCTCACCGGCTCTGATCGAGGAACGGCGCGACCACTGCTTGCGTGTCCTTGCTCGAGACGACCGGCACGATTTCAAACGTGATGCCGGAGCCACGCAGCTTCAACAACCATTCTTGAAAGAGTCGCAAATCGTCGCACTCCATCAGTTGAAAGCAGCGATTGAAGTTCGGCTCGACCCAGCTATCGAGATACTTGAGGCTCGGCGGCATCAGGCGCCCGTGCTCGCGCAAGCGCTGATAGCTCGGAACCATGTCGTTGTCGCGAAAACGCTCGATCACCATGAACAGCATCGTGAGCTCCTTCCCCACGTTTCTCGCAGACTTCAAGGAGTCAGTCACGCGCGGGACCGTTACCCCTGAAACCCGCCTCCGATCGTCGGTGCTGCGCAAGCGCGGCAAATCACAACCGGGACCGAACCCAGATCACGGCGCCAGCCACGACGGCGAGCGCCAACGTTTGGAGAGCCCGTTCAGCGCGCAGGGACAAGCACGTAAAACTGCTTGAACACGTACCCGGTCTGCGATCGGGGCCAATCGAACGTGACCATGCGGTCGAGAACTTGGCGCGAGACTTGACCGTCAAGTCTGCATTCGCCTTGCACGTGTGTCGGCTCGACCTTGATTGTCAGCGCAATCGCGTGCATCGCTCCTTTTGCGGCGGAAAGGCCTTCGACCAACGGCGCGAGGTGTGCGAGCAGTCGCGTTTGCGTTTCGGAAAGCTTGGCGCCCGGAGGCCGCTCTCCCTTGGTTCCAGGTAAGCCAGCATAGACGGTGAATCCGGACACCACGCCAGCAGGTGCGTCGCCCGCGAGCGCTCGCGCCATCGCGAAACCAAACTGCGCGGACCACTCGAAGACAGCGGTGCGCACCGCGTCGTCCGTGTTCGAATCGATGCCGAGGCTACCGCTATCAATTGCAGGAACGGGCGTGCCGTCTATTCGAGATGACACGAAGGTCCCCACCGCAAATTGCGTACCCATAGGCCTCACGTAGTCGATCGCAACAGCAGGTTCGAGCGTTCGCCCGTTGACCAGAAGGCGCGTGCCTTTGGGTGTTGTTTGTTGGCCAGCTTTTGCCAGCCCTACCGCGAGCGAAGCAACCGCCATCTCCGACAACTTCGCGTTGGGCTGCCCAGGAAGAATGCGTTCCTCGTGACGTTTGCTAGATGCCATTGCGATAAACACCGGTCACAGTTACTGCGGTCATCACCGCCAAGTCCTCGCCTTCGAGGGCCGCAAGCACGCGCACGACGCGGGCCCGCACGTCGCGGTCGCTCACGGCGCAGACCAAGGGACGCTTGCAGCCGGGAAGTTGAAGTAGAACCACCAGCCCGCGGCTCCGCTGTCGCTATCCTCGTCCGATTTCGTGGAGCAATTGGTAGCACCACCAGGGAGGATGCTGCTTAGACTCTGTCCACCGATGACCGGAAATGAGACCGGGATCTGCGTATTGTTTGCCTGCGTCACCGTCATGAATCCCATGAGGAGTCCGTTGGCCAGGTGAGTCGCCGGGTTGCCCAGGTATGTTGCGGCGAAGCGCGCGTCGATCAACTTGAGCGGGAGACCGGCCAAGTCGATCGTCACCTCCAGAGGAGCGGTGACGAAGCAGGGCGCAGACGCCGATGTGATCGCCGGCACGTACGGGTGGGTAGTACCAGGTAGAGGCTGGAGGCACGTTCCGGAGCCTAGGTACGTAGCGGTCGATGTGATCGTGGCTGCGCCGCCGGGGGTACAGGATGTGTTTGCGAGCGGCGCTGTGCATGCTGCGCCGCTGAAGATCTGAACCGGCTGCGTTGCTGCTGTCTGATCGAAGCTTGGGAACACAAGCGCAATGCTCTCGTCAAGCAGGCCATCGCCGCCAGAATCTGTCTCGGTGTGCGTTTGGAGCTCTCCGTTAATCGAAAGGCCAGCAACCGGTGTGTCGGTGACGTCGCTACAAGTGATGACGGTAACGAACACGTGAGGGTCGCGAAGATCGAGATCACTGAGACGGAACGCCACCACCGGCCCGCTGTTGCTTCCGGCACTGCCACCTGCCCCTGCGCTGCCTCCACCGACACCAGCGGCACCGCCAGAGCCAGCCGAGCTGCCCGCTGCGCCAGCACTACCACTGGACGATCCACTGACGCCCGCGCTTCCCGCATCGCCGCCGCTTGAACCGCTCACACCGGACGAACCGGCGGTTCCGGCAGCGCCAGCGTTGCCGGACGAACCGCCAGTGCCCGGACAGCCACCCGTCCCGCTGACGCAGCCCGCAGGAAACGTCGCGCAGTAGCCACACTCGGGGGGCCCGCAGCAGATTTGATTGGAGGCGCAGACCTCGTTTCCGCATTGCTGCCCGCTACCGCCAGATCCACTAGTGCCGGCCGCACCAGCGCTCATGCCCGCGGTGCCTCCGCTACCGGCCGCACCACCGTCGCCACCTTGGCCCGCTCCCGCGTTACCTGAAGCTCCGCCGGTGCAACCTAGTGAGCCGCAAGTGCCGCTGCTTGAGCCTGCGCTGCCGCCTGAGCTCTGTCCGGCGGCGGAAGAACCTGCACCGCCCGCTTGCCCGGCGGCCCCGGCGCTCGCTGGGCCCGCACTCGTACCGCTCGAGCTTGAGCATGCCCCGAGTTGAAGCCCCGACAATGCGGCAAGGGTGAGGCACAACGGCAAAAATCGTTTCATGCGTTCGCTCCCGTCAATCCCGCCGCGCTCGATCGTAGAGCCAGCAGGTTTCCGTGGTGTCGGCGCCGATCGCCGCGCCCATTGCAGGGACGATACCATTGGTCCGCGCCCTCGCGTCTCGAGTTCACCGTCGTGCTTGTTTTGGCCTTGGGGATTCTGGCGGTCGCGCTCGCACTGCGCGTTGTGCCGCCGCCGTGGCGGTGGTTACGCTAGGATCGCTCGAAATGGCGCTAGTTGCATGCCCCGACTGCGACCGCGAAATCTCAACCGAGGCCTACATGTGCCCTGGTTGCGGGCGCCCAACCGGCAAGCAGCGCAAGATGGCCAAGGGCTGGCTCTTGCGGGCGGTCGGCATGTGGTTCGTGCTCGTGATCTTCTTTCTTGTGATCTGGCAATTCATGTCGCCGGGCAAGTGACGACTGATGTATTGCGCCGAATGCCGCTACCAACCGCCAACCGAATCGCTTTCGAGTTTTGCCATGACCGATGGCAAAACCCCTCTCTACGCAGCGAATCAAAATGGCGAATCGAGCATCTTTACCGGGTGCCGAAGGGCGGACTTGAACCGCCGACAGCGCGCTTATGAAGCGCGTGCTCTAACCAGCTGAGCTACTTCGGCTGAAGGGCCCGGGAATATGGTCGGGCGGCCCCGGGGCTGTCAAGGCGACAGCGGGCGGCGCGCGTTCGGAGGCGTCAGTGGGCCGCGCCGTAGCCGCCGGGGCCCGGGCCGTCGCGACCGATGACGCGGTTGAGCGCGTCGTAGCTCATGCTGAAGAGCACGCGCGGCCCGAGAACTTTTGGTAAGGGGCCGAGCGACGCGAGGCGGCTGACTCGCGTCATCACGTTGCGATCGAATTCGACGATGCCGCTCGGGCGCACCATCTGCACGTCGGTGATCTGGCCGTCCGCGCGCACCTGAATATCGAAGATCACGTGCCCGCCGCGCCCTTCGGCGATTGCCCACTTTGGGAAGGCTTCGCGCAAGGCGTCGTCCACTTTGCGTTTCACCGACGCGCTGTAGCTCATCAGCCCTGGATCGGACGCCTGATCGAGGCCCGGGCCGAAGCCGCTCCGCGTCGAGCGTGAGCCGATGCCGTCATCGCCAGCTCGACCGGGTTGCCCACCCACGGGCACACCGCCCACGCCCGGACCGAGCGCGCCGCCCGCGCTGCTCGCGTGAATCAACGCCTCGACGCGGCTCGACACGGCCTGCGAACTGTCCACGGTGTCGCTCGGCCGCGCGCGCTCCTCCGCCGGCACCGCGGGACGCGCGCGTTGAACCCAGGGACGAGCGAGCAAGACTGACGCGCCGTGAGCCAGTGCGTCACCCGGCGCGCCCGTCACGGCACCGAGCGCGGCGCGACTTTGACGCTCGCCCGCGCTGTCCGCGCCGGGCACGACGCGCTGTCCGAACGCGGACTCGGCGGCGTCTTGACCGATGGTCGCGCCGCGGGGGGCCGGGGTCGCGCCTGCGACTGAACCCTGCGTGGCCAGGCCCGGGTCGCGTCGCTCACGGACCTGACCGCGACCGGTGGCCAGGAACGTGAGCTCCATTGGTCTGAGCGCGGCGCGATGGTCGTCCCAGGACGCGCGCTCGAGGCCGCTCTTCACGCGCTGCGCCTCGCTGCGATCGAGGTGCGTCAGCGGCTCGCGTTCGAGGCTGATTGGGTCGATCGTGCTGGCGAGATTCGTGGCAAGTTCACTCGCTTCCGCAGAGCCACCACGACCGGGGCGCTCGGTATCCGGCTCACGCAAGAGCGGCCCGCCTCCGGGCACGAGCGGCTCGGGGCGTTTTTTATTTTTGGGGGTGGTTGCGCGCGTCGCGTCATGGCCGACGTCGAAGCTCGTGGGCATGTCGACATCCACCTCACGCGGCGAGCTCGCGGGCGCCGATGCGACGTGACTCGCGCGGCGCTCGAGTGAACGCGAGAAAATCAGCGCTCCGATGCCGATGCCGAGCGCGTGCACGACGAGCGAGCTCGAGAGCGCGCCGAGTACGGCGGACTTTCGGCGCGGCTCCTCACGGCGAGGCATCCAAGGAGTGTGACAGAGCTCCTCAGCCCTGCAAAGGGACTCGCAAGCAACGGCGTGCATTGTCGCTTGTAAGTGCGGCGAGTACATCCGGTTCGAGCTTGCGTAGCGCAGCGACGAACGTCCCGGTGTGCACGACGAACGCGGGCTCGCAGGGCTTACCGCGCATCGGCACGGGGGCGAGGTACGGGCTGTCGGTTTCCACGAGAATGCGATCCGCGGGCGCCCAGGCGGCCACGTCTTGAATCGCGCGCGCGTTCTTGAACGTGACGATACCGGAGAAGGACAGATAAAAGCCGAGATCCAGGGCGCGCGCCGCGAACTCGCGATCCTCGCTGAAGCAGTGAATGATGCCGCCCACGTCGCGCGCGTTTTCGCTCTCGAGGATCGACAATGTGTCTTCCGCGGCGCTGCGCGTGTGGATGATCAGCGGCTTGTTGACGGTGCGCGCGCTGGCGATGAATTTCCGAAACACGTCGGCCTGGAGCGCGCGCGGCGAGTGATCGAAATGGTAGTCGAGCCCGACTTCACCGACGGCGAGCACGCGCGGCTCGGTCAGCAGATCCGTGAGCTCGAGCGCGGCGTCGCGTTCGGCGTCATGCGGGTGCACGCCCGCGGACGCGAACACGTCCGCGTGGCGCGCCGCGAGCGAGAGCGCCTGCTCCGAGCTCGCGCGCCCACCGACGCCGACACACAGAAATGTGGACACGCCCGCTAACCGCGCGCGAGCGAGCAGCGCGTCCGCGCCGTCAGGGGCGTATTGGGCGTCGAGATGACAATGCGAGTCGAACCAGGTCATGAGCGAGCCTTGCGCACGAACCATAGCAGAAGGCCGAACGAGATCAGGCCGGCCATCGTGGCGAGCTCGGCGCGCTCCGCGGAAAGCACGAGCAACAGGACCGCGCACAGCGCGAGCGGCGCGGCGAGCACATGCCGGCGCAGCAAACCGTGCTGACGCGTGAACGCCAGGCGAGCGAGCGACAGCGCGCTCACCACGTATTGCGTGAGCACCGCAATGCTCGAAAGCACGAACAAATGGCTCAAAGTGTGGCTAGCGACGAGCACGCCCACCAAGAGCGCGGTCACCCAGAGCGCGCGCAGCGGCACGTGACTCGCGGTCTCTTCACGCAACCAAGGGCCGAGCACTTCGCGACCGGCGAGCGCCGCCAGGTAGCGCGGAGTCATCACCAACATCCCGAAGGCAATCCCAATCACTGACACGTTCGTACCGAGCGAGACGAGCTCGCCGAGCGATCGCCCTCCCAGTTGGCGGGCCGCCTCTACGAGCGGGCTCTTGGCTCGAGTGAGGGCGGGTAGCGCGCTCAGGCAGGCTTCGTGCAGCGCCACGTAGAGCAGCGCCGCGAACAGCAATGAGCCGAGTGTGGCGAGCGGTATGGCCAACCGGGAACGAACGCGCGAGGCCGGTACCGGCACGATCTCGAAGCCCTGCAGCGGGAAAACGATCACGAGCGCGGCACGGAGCAGTCCGCCCGAGCGCATCGCGCCCACGTCCGCTGCCTGCGCGGCGCCCGAGTGCGTGCTGAAAGCCAGCAGCAAAGCGAAGAGCGGCAGCAATTTCAACAATGTGAGCGCGCTCCACAGCCACGCGCTCGGCTTGAGTCCAGTCATCACGAGCAGAGAAAAACCGAGCAGCGCCGACAACGCGAACCCGCGCTGCATCACCTCGCCCGTCACTCCGAGCAGGGGCGCCGTGTACTCACCGAGACCGGCGATCACCGCCGCGGTGCTAAATACGGCTGAACAATAGGCGATCAACCCGACCAAGAATCCCGCGAGCGGCCCATACGCGGCGTGAGCCCACACCGTCGGGCCACCATCGCGATCGAAGCGCGCGCCGAGCGTGCCGTAGACGACGGCCACCGGCACCAGCAAGGCGGCGGTGAGCGCGTACGCCCAAGTGCCGACGTGCCCCGGAACGATCGCCGCCACCAGATTCGGCGTGAAGAAAATGCCGACCCCGACGATGCCGTTCACGCCCAACGCGAATAGCGAACCCAGACCGAGCTCGCGCGCGGCCGCGCCCTGCTTAGCTCGTTCTCTGCCCCGCACGATGCTCGAACTCGGGGCGGCCTTAACCGAGCAGCTCGTGATAACGCTCGCGCACCAGCACGACGACCGCGTCGCCCGCCGAGCTCTCCTGGTAACCGAAGCGCGTTTGCAGCTCGGAAAGCATCTTTTTGGCGGCGCTGCGCCGGGCGTCGTCGAGGCCGCTCCCTTCCTCACGCAGGAGCAACATCACGTCCCGGCAGAGCTTGGCCACGGCGCTCCGTCGCTCCGAAAATACCGCTTCGCGCATGCGGCGCAGCGGCGCGGCAAACACGAGCGCATTGTTGATGGGCTCATCCGGATGATCGATGGCCCAGGCCGCGATGCTGTTGATCAACCCGTGTCGCTGATCTTCCGGCTTGTCGGGCGAGCCGAGGAGCGCCTCGACCTCCTGCATCATGCGCTCGTCCGGTTCCTCGTATTGGCCCGTGACGGCGTTTCGCAGCTTTTCTCGCTTGATCCAGAAGCTCACGTGCGTGACATAGCGATCGAACAGCTCCGTGTAGCGTCGCTCGTCGACCAAGCCGCTCGCGGCGCGGAACTCGTCCTCGAACATGTCGAGCAACCGCGCGCGCAGGGCTTTGCGGAAAAGCACGTGATCGTGATAGCCGCCGGCCAGCCGCTCTTCCTCGAGCCAATTGTATTCGCTGGTCCGCTCGCAGAGCTGGTCGAGCTCGCTCAGCACGGCCAGCGGCGAGAGGCAGGAAAAACGCAAATCCTGGGCGGCGTCGAGCAAGACCACACGCATTTCGCGCGGACTTGCGCCGATGCTGCCTTCGTAAATCGGATAGGCGTCGCTCTCACGATACAGCTCGCCGATCACGCTGCGCAAAAGCTTCGCCGATTCATCATCGAAGCGATCCGGCGTCGCGCCCGTCGCGTACAAATCCATCTTTTCGAGCGCGCTGAGCTCGGTCACCACGTCGCGCAAATTGCTCTCGTAGCGCTCGGAATTCGGGCGGCGCATGCGCGTGAGCACCGCGAACATGGCCGCTATCTGCGTGGCGTGCGGCGCGACGTGCTTCTGCACCTGCGGCGCGATCTGAGTGTCGTAAATGCGCTGCTCGTCCACCCAGCTGAGCAGGTACGGCGCGCGGATCAGCTCGAGTCGACCGCGAAAGCTCTCGAACTCCGGGTGCTCGCGAAATGCGCCCAGGTGAACCTCGTTGCCGCTAGCGAGGAGCACGCAATTGACCTGCACATTCTGCGAACGCAGGCTGACCTCACCGGTCTCGGCGGTGATCTGTAGGTACTTGAACGCGTCGAGCGGTCGCTTCAAGAGGTCCGAAAACTCCAAGAGACCGCCCATCGCGTCGACCAGCTCGCCGAATGCCTCGAACAGCGTCATCGACTGCAGCGCGGAGGGCAATGCGCCCAGGTTGCGATCAGCCGTCACCTGGCGCTCGCCTGCGTCGACCGAGAGCTGCGGGCCGAGCGTGACGGCGCCCACGCGGTAGCGACGTGAGATGAAGTAGCGCTCGACCTGCACATGGCGCAGCACTTCATCGAGCGAACCGGCGTAGCTCGTGAGCAGCGCGTCGTAGACCTGGCGGCTCTTGTGCGACAGCGTGCCGCGCAGGATCCAAGCCGAGGGCGGCTCGCTCGCCCCGCTGTCGCGAAACATGCGCTCGAGCAGCTCCTTGCGCTCCGCGAGCGGGAGCAGAAAGAGCGGATGGTCCCGCACCTCGACGAACAGCCGCGAATCGATCTGGTCGTCCGGAAGGTGCGCGTAGCTGCCGTCTTCGGCGCTTTGCCCACGCTTGCCGCCGAAGCCGATCGAGCCGCGCAGCGTATTTTGGTTCGGGAAAACCCAGTGAAAGCGGTAGAGCGCGCCGGCGTCGAGTAGCGAGTAGTGCTCGAGCGCGCGCTGAATGCAGGCCGCGACCGTGCTCTTCGCCGACCCGTTCGGGCCGTGCAGCAAGAGCACGCGGTTCGCTCGCCCCTCACGCGCGAAGTTGCTGAGCACACGATAGATTTCGCCCTGCACGGCCTCTTGACCGACCAAGCTATCGCGACGGCTCTCATCCGGCTCGAGGAAGGGCTGATCGAACAGCTTGAAACGCGACTGCTCACCCCAGGGTCGGCTCACGGTTTCACGCCCGAAGTGATCGAACGTGTCCCGCAGGTAGCGTGAGGCGTCACGCGCGTGCCGCACGGGATCCGAAGCGAACAACGCCAGATACTCGCCGAACGACAAGAGCCGACGCTCTTGCTTGAACTCTTTCTCGACGTTCAGCGCGATGCGCCGAAGATCCTCGAGGATGCGCGCGCCAGACATAGCCTTAGCGTACCACGATCTTCCGACCCGGTTCGCGCCCGCGAATCCGCCTCACTTCACGTCGATGTCGAGCGCAAGATCCCGCTTTTCGATCTGACACTTGTCGACGGTGCACACCGAAAATGACAGTTGCCCGGCGACCACCTTTTTGCCCGCGCCCTGCGGCGTGAACGCCACCGGAATCTCCGCCTTCATGGCCTCGAGCTTGACGGCATCCTTGGCGATCACGAGATTCGGAAAGCTGAGCCCCGGCGCTTCCTTCAGCTTGAACTTGTATGGATACTTGTCGTTCACGTGGTAGGGCGCTTTGGCGACGAGCACGATATCCGCTTCACCCGCCTGCCCCGAGCTGTAGGCGCCCTTCGGCGATAGCGAAAGATCGAAGCTCGCGTCGCTGTATTTGCTCGCTGCGGCGCCGTCGGCTGCGGGCGCGGGCGCGTCATTCGACGCGGCCGCCGCGGGAGCCGGACTCGCGGCGCTCGGCGCGGACACGCTCGGCGCCGACGTGGTGAGCGGTGAACGCGGTTCTTCCGCCGCGGAGGGCGTCTGCTTGTTGCAGGCGATCGCGCCGAGCGAGAGCAAATCGAGCATCAGGAGGCCAACCAGCAAGGTCCGCGTCATGCCCATTGGATACCATGCCGTCCGCTCGGCAACCAAGTCGCGGCAAAGCTACTGTCTTTGCAGCATCATCACTGCCAGGTCTCCGCCGGTCGTGAGATCTTGGACGAGTTCGCCGAGCTTGTCGCCTTGCACGCAATATTGCGTGCTCTGCGTCGGCATCGACGAGAGCTGCAGCGCGCTGCCGCTCACCGTGTAACCGCCCGTGCTGCTCACCGGCAGGCCCGACGTGGGGACACTGCAAGCGCACGAGCCGTCCGAGTTCGTGCTGCACGCGTCGCCGAGCATGGCCGCCAGATCGCTGCACATGCTGCCGTCCGCCAGGCACGAAGCGGGGTACGTCTCGGTGTACGCCCCCGAGTAGGTGATACTCGAAGTATAGGTCCCGTCGTCGTTGTACGTGACAGTACCGGTCGCGCTCACGCTCGAGGAATCCACGACTATCTGGCAGCTGTCGTTGACCGTCTCACTCACCGCGGCGCAGGCGCTCTCGAGCAGCCATGTGCCGACCAGATCTCCGCCGCACGCGGCGGGCGCCGCGCATTGCGGGCCTGTGTCGTCCGCTTTGCCCTGACTGCAGCCGAGCGCCACGAGCAGTAGCGAACCCAGCAGATATCGATGCGTGCAGAACCGCATGCCTGCCTCGCGGCTTCAGCGCATCAAGGTCAGCACCAACACCAGCGCGATACCGAGCACGAGCGCGCCAGCGCCGACCGCAGCCAGCACCATCAGATTGAGTGAGCTCTTGGGCACGCCAGCCGGGGCGAGATCCTGCGACGGCGGCTGGGCGGCATACGGCGCAACGTAGGGTGCGGGAGCCTGCGCGCCGCCGGCCGCAAATGGATCGCCCATCGCCTCTAGGCTGTCGGATTCGCCGAAAAAGGAGTCGGCCGCGTTGGCCGCGCGCGGTGCGGCCTGGGCGGCCATCAGCGTGGGCAATTGCGCGTCGATGGCCGCGCTCAGCGCCGCCTCGTTCGCTTTGGCCCATTGCTGGTGGGTGCCGGTGAGCCCGTACGCCGCGCCGACCGCGTCCGCGAGCGCGCCGACCGTGGCGACGCGCATGGCCGCGCTCTTCTTGAACGCGTGAGCCATCACGCGATCGAGCGACGGTGGCACGGGATACTTCTGCCCTTTGCCGAGCTCGCTGGGTGGCTTGGGCTCTTTGGTCAGGATCTCGAGCAAGATGCTCGGCCCGTTGTTGCCCATGAACGGCACTCGGCCGACCACCGCTTCGTACACGATTGCGGCGAGCGCCCATACGTCCGCGCGATGATCCAGGGTATCGAGCCCCTGCGCTTGCTCGGGTGCCATGTAATACGGGGAACCAATGGTGGTCCCGAGCACGGTGAGCTT
Organism: Polyangiaceae bacterium; assembly: GCA_036496745.1. Classification (GTDB taxonomy): domain Bacteria; phylum Myxococcota_A; class Polyangia; order Polyangiales; family Polyangiaceae; genus PMG-095. The sequence continues at coordinate 48,609 of DASXKQ010000119.1, read as the reverse complement.
CTTGGCGGACTCGCCCTTGTCCTTGACTGAGCCGAAATCCAGGAGCTTGACGGTGTCGCCGTCGCTCGTTTGGCACAAAAACACGTTGTCCGGCTTCAGATCGCGATGCACGAACTTGCTGGCATGCGCCGGGTCGAGCCCGACCGCGATCTGGCTCAGCATGCGCACGACTCGCCCCGGCGCGATCACGATCTCGCGCTTGAGCGTCGCGCGTAACTCTTCGCCGTACAGGAACTCCATGGCGAGCGCAAAAGTGCCGTCGCTCGTGGGCTGGAAATCCAAGACCTCTACGATGTGGTCGTGCGGCAACAGCTTGCTGACGTCAAATTCTCGTTTGAAGCGCTCGACGGCGATGTGATCGCGCGCCACGTCCGGATGCAGCACCTTGAGCGCCACGTTGCGGCGCGCCTGCATGTCGAGCGCTTCGTACACGCGCCCCATGCCGCCGTCGGCCACTACGCGCCGCACCTGATAGCGATTGCACAAGAGCTGGCCCACGCGCGGATCTTGATCGTCCGCGAGCACGGGAACCTGCGTGGCGCTGCTGAGCTGCGAGCCGTCGACCGGGCAGAAACCCGCATCATCGGGGTACAGGCGGCTGCAAATCGGACAAGCCTTCATGCGGACCGCAATTCAGGGCGCTCCGGAAGTGCTGTCCGCGGTCGATGTCGGGGGTCGGTAGTAGAGAATGCGGTTGCAGCTCGGGCACTGAGTGAAATCGTTGCCGCGCGTGAGGTCCTGAAAGAGCATGGGTTGCAAGCGCATGTGGCACGCGCTGCAAGTACCGTCCGTCGTGCTGGCGATCGCCGTACCGCGACGCGAGCGAATCATTTCATAGCGCCGGTAGAGTTGCGCCGGCACCTTGGTCACGAGCTCCTTGCGCACGGTTTCCCGCTCTTTGACCGCACCTTCGCTGGCCGCCAAGCGGCCGAGCACGTCGCCCTCCACGGCCCCCAGATCCGCCAAGAGCGCGTCGCGTTCGGTGGTCACTTGCACCATTTCGTTGCGCGCCTGCTCGGCGATGCCGTCGATCTTTTCCACCTCGATCTCGCGATCGCGATAGAGCTTGCGCAGCTCCTCGATTTCTCGTTGCGCCGCGTTCGCCTCGCGCTCCGTGCGACAGCGTGAGAGCTTCTCCCGCGAGCGCTCGACTTGGATGCCCATCTGTCGGAGCTCGCCCGTCAGATCGCCACGCATCTTTTCCATGTCGGCCATGCTCTTGTTGCTGCGAGCCAGCCGCTCCTCAAGGGATGCCAGATGCGTGCGCTTGGTGTCGAGCCCTTGCCGCTCGAGGTTCACCGCCTCGCGGAGCTCTTTGAGCTCCGCGTCGACCGCCGCCAGATTTTCAAGAACCTCGATTTGCGCCTGAATTGACACCGTCTAAAACCAGCTTCCTCGCGTACGTCTACACAATGCGACTAGAACGGGCCAGTGGGCCCACCTGGGTTCGAACCAGGAACAACCCGGTTATGAGCCGGGGGCTCTGACCGATTGAGCTATGGGCCCGTGTTAGGTCGCTTTTTGTCGCCGGACATATCTTCCGGCTCGCGCGCTGCATCACCCCGCCGAGCGTGTAGTTTCGGGGGTTAGGAGCCCCGTCGGGGGGGATAACCGAGGCGGTATCCAAGGCAAGCGTCACGGCCCGCACCGTAGTCGAACGCGGTCGCCCCGGCAACGGTGGGGAGCGGGGGGCTCGAGACCACGCAGGCAGAGCGCGGAAGGGCAACGCGAAGAGGCCGGCGGGCGGTCGCCCCGGCCTGAGTGTGTTACAAGTTTCGGCTCCCCGCCCGAGCATGATTTTGGCGCCAGAGAGCAGCCCCCCACACGCCCCGATGGACTCCCTGGTCGTCCGGGGAGCTCGCCAGCACAACCTGCAAAATGTCAGCTGCGAGCTGCCGCGCAACCGCCTAGTCGTCATCACGGGTCCGAGCGGCTCGGGCAAGTCGTCGCTCGCTTTCGACACGATCTACGCCGAGGGGCAGCGCCGCTACGTGGAGTCGCTGTCGGCCTATGCTCGGCAGTTCCTCGATCAGTTGCCCAAACCCGCCGTGGAGAGCATCGAGGGGCTCAGCCCGGCGATCGCCATCGAGCAAAAGGGGCTCGGCAAGAGCCCGCGTTCGACCGTCGGCACCGTCACGGAGATCGCCGACTATTTGCGACTGCTCTACTCGCGGATCGGCGTACCGCATTGTCCCAAATCGGGAAAGGTGCTGCGCGCGTACACCGTGCAAGAGATCGTAGACGCGATTCTGTCCCGCGGGGACGGTGCGCGCGTCGCGCTGCTCGCGCCGATCGTACGCGATCGCAAGGGCGATCTGGGCACTGATTTGGAGCGGCTGCGACGAGAAGGCTTCGTGCGCGCGCGCGTCGACGGCAAGCAGGTCGACCTGGGCGAAGAGCTCGAAATCGATCGCCAAAAGAGCCACGATCTCGACGTGGTCGTGGATCGCATCGCGGTGCGCGACGGCGCCAAAGGTCGCGTCACCGATTCCGTAGAGCTCGCGCTCAAGCTCGGCGACGGGACCCTGTTGATTGACGCGCTCGACGACAGCGAACCGACCGTGATGAGCGAGCGGCTGGTGAGTTGGGAGTACGGCATCACCCTGCCCCCGCTCGAGCCCCGTTTGTTTTCTTTCAATAGCCCACACGGCGCGTGCCCGACGTGTGACGGCCTCGGCGTACGCTCGGCGATCGACGTCGCGCGCATCGTGCCCGATGAGAGTCGCTCGCTGCGCGAAGGCGCGATCGCGGCGTTCGGACGGCGCGGCTCGCTCGCCACGGCCACCGAGGTCGCGCGCGCGGTCGAAACTCTGGGCATCAACCCAGACACGCCCTGGGCAGAGCTACCTGAGGGGCAGCGCGAGGCACTACTTCACGGCGGGGCGGCGCCGGGAAAGCGCAAGGGCAAGAACGCCGCCGCGAGCTACGAGGGCATCGTCTCGCGCCTGCAACGCATGCTGGATTCCGGCACACCCGAGGAGGGCGAGGACCATGACACCGACGACGGCGCGATCGGTCCCGACGATCTCGGCCGTTTCATCATGACTCAGACTTGCCAGGCCTGCGGCGGAGTCCGGCTTCGACCGGAAGCGCTGGCCGTCAAGCTCGGCGACAAGACGATCGCCGAGCTCTCGGCAATGCCGCTCGGGGTATTGCGCGCATTTTTGCAAGCCTTCGCCGGCCAGAGCACGCTCGCGCCGCGTGAAGCGGCGATCGCCCTGCCGTTGATCAAGGCGGTCACGGAGCGGCTCGGATTCTTGCTCGAAGTCGGCCTCGACTACTTGTCGCTCGAGCGGACGGCGCACACGCTGTCGGGCGGTGAGGGCCAGCGCATTCGTCTCGCGACGCAGATCGGCGCGTCGCTCGTGGGCGTGCTGTACGTGCTCGACGAGCCGAGCATCGGCCTACATGCACGCGACAACGCGCGCCTCTTGCAGGCGCTACGTCGCTTGGTCGACAAGGGCAACAGCGTGCTCGTGGTCGAACACGATCGCGACGCGATTTTGAGCGCGGATCACGTGCTCGACATGGGGCCGGGCGCCGGCGTGCTCGGCGGTCAAATCGTCGCGCAAGGTAGCCCGCAAGAACTCATTCGCGACAAGCGCTCCGTCACCGGGCCCTACTTGTCGGGCGAAAAACGGCTGCCCATCCCGAGCGAGCGACGGCCGCCGAGCGAGCTCATGCTGCGGGTCGTCGGAGCGCGCGCCCACAACCTGAAGGACGTCACGCTCGAGGTCCCGCTCGGTTTGATCAGCGCCGTGACCGGCGTGAGCGGATCCGGCAAGAGCAGTTTGATCGTCGACACGCTGCTCAGCGCCGCCCGCGCCGAACTCTACGGCGCCACGTCGTGGGTCGGCCCCTGCGACCGCATCGAGGGGCTCGCCAACATCGACAAGGTGATCAGCATCGACCAGGCGCCGATCGGCCGCACTCCGCGCTCGAACCCAGCGACGTACACCGGCATCTTTACGCATCTACGCGAGCTCTACTCGGGCCTGCCTGACGCGCGCGCGCGCGGCTACAAGCCCGGACGCTTTTCATTCAACGTGAAGGGTGGCCGCTGCGAGGCCTGTCAAGGCGACGGCGTATTGCGCGTCGAGATGCACTTCTTGCCGGACGTGTACGTCACGTGTGACTCGTGCGGCGGCCGGCGCTACAACCGCGAAACACTCGAAGTGCGCTATCGCGGTCTCTCGATCGCCGACGCGCTCGACCTCACCGTCGACCGCGCCGACGAGTTGTTCGAATCGATTCCGCGCATTCGGCAGAAACTGAGCGCGTTGCGGCAAGTCGGCCTCGGCTATATTCAGCTCGGACAGCCCGCGACCACACTCTCGGGCGGCGAGGCTCAGCGCGTGAAGCTTGCCAGCGAGCTGTCACGCAAGGCGACGGGCCGCACGCTGTACGTGCTCGATGAACCGACCACGGGTCTGCATTTCTCGGACATCGAGCTACTCACGCACGCCCTGTTCAGCTTGCGCGATGCCGGCAATTCGATTCTGCTCATCGAGCACAACATCGAGCTCGTCGCGTGCGCCGACTGGGTGATCGACCTGGGCCCAGAGGGCGGCTCGAACGGCGGCCGCATCGTGGCGACCGGCACGCCGGAACAAGTCGCCGAGTCCGAAGGCAGCAGCCATACCGGCCGCTACTTACGCGAGACGTTGGCCAGCCTCGGAAAAGTGCAGTCGGCGCCGCTTCCGTCCGGCAAACGTGCCAGCCGCAAGCCGGCGCGGGCGTGACCCCTTCCCATTAATTTATTGTTTGGGGATGGGTCCCCAAAACCTGGGGGTGAGGCTCCGCTGAATTTCCTCGCTTCGCGGTACCCGAAGGGGTGCACTTCAGCGGAGCGGGGGCTCGCCTCCGATGACCAGGCAAGTAATCACGCGCAGCGAGCGCGTGATTACGTAAAGTCTTTTTCGACGCGCTCTTGATCCTCTTTGCAGCGGATGCAGAGCGTGGTCTCCGGCCGCGCCTCCAGGCGCTTCACGGAGATCTTTTCGCCGCAGTCGTCACAGGTACCGAAGGTGCCCTGCTCGATCTTCTCGATCGCCTTCTGGATCTTGTCGAGGAACACCTTCTCGCGCCCGCGCAGGCGGAACTGGAACGACTGCAGGTACTCGCTCGACGCGAGGTCCATTTCGTCCGGAAGGTCATTGGCGTCGAGCGCCATGTCCTCGTCGAGCGTCTGCTGAGCGCGCTTGATGATTTCCTCGCGCTTGGCCTCGAGCATGTCCCGGAATTTCTTCAGTTGCACCTTGGTCATCGGCACGGGCTCTTTGGTTCGGTGTCTCTAGAACAGTCGCTGGCCCCCGAATTGGGGCCCAGCAAGGTAAGTTCCCCGACCCCGCCCGTCAATACCCCGCTAGCCGTGCAAAATGCAGCGTTTTCGTCGACCGGCCGAGCGAGGCCCAGTTCGCGAGTCAGAGTCCGTCGCGGTACGCGCGAATCGCGTTCACGATGCCGTCCGCGATTTTTTGCCGGAAATCCCCCGTGTTGAAGCGCGTCTCGCCGACCGTGCTCGAAATGAACGAGGTCTCGAAGAGCACTGCCGGCATGCGCGCGCCGGCCAGCACGTAAAAACCGGCCCGCTTGATGCCCGAGTTCGGGATGTCGCCGTAGCTCGGCGCGAGCGAGGCGATCGCTGCACGTTGCAACAGTTCGGCAAAATGACTGGAGTCTGCGGAGCTCGCGCTGCCGCGCCCCAGCGCGTTGGCGAGCTCGACGGCAGCTTCCTCGGAGGCGGCGTTTTCACGCGCCGCGATGCGCGCCGCGACACGGTCGCGCGAATCGTCGAGCACGAAGGTCATCACACCGCGACCGCCGCCGTCCTCGCTCGCGTTGCAGTGAATAGAGATGAAGAGATCGGCGCCGAAAGCGTTGGCGCGCGCGGTGCGCTCGTCGAGTGCGACGTAGTCGTCTCCGTCACGCGTGAGTAGGGTCGAGATCGAGAGTTCGCGCGCGATCAGCGGCGCCGCGCGGTGAGCGATGTCCAGGGTGACGTCTTTCTCACGCAAGCCACCCGGCCCCGACGCACCTGGATCACGCCCGCCGTGACCGGGATCGAGCACGATGCGCGTGAGGTGCCTCGGCCCCTGCTTCTGCGCCGACTCCGGTCGCAGGCCCTCCTCTGCCACGTCAATCACCAGCCTGAACGGCTCGGGCAAGTAGAAGACGCGACGCGTCGCGCGCGCCTTCAGATCCAGCACGATCCGCGTCTGCTGCTCGCCAGCTCCAACGCGTATCCGCTCGACGAGGCCGCCGACATCCAGGCTCTTCTTGCCGTGATAGCGCGCGCCTTCCACGTCCACGAACAAGCGGGGGTTCGCGCTGCCCTCTTCCAGGAAGCCGACCTTGTAACCTACCGGCTGCGAAATGAAGACGACTACGCGGGCGGCGTCGGCCGCACCATATCGCTCGATCTTGCTGATCGTCGCCGGCCCCTGCGGCAGCGCGCTCGGCTGAACGACACCGTCGCCACCTGCCGCCGCAGGCGAGGCGTCGCCGGCAGCGGCGGGCATTGCCGTAGGCGTGAGGTCCCGTGTTTTTGCCGGAGCATACGCAGCCAGCGTCGCGAGCGCGGCGTCTACGCGAGTTCGACACGCCGCATCGCTCGTTCGACTGCTTGCCTGAAGCAGCGCGCTCACCGCACTCGCGGGATCGCCATGCAGCTCTCCCAACAGCAGGGCAGCCGCGGAATCGCCTCGGCACGCCGCCTCCGGGTGAGTCCTCGCGGCCTGCTGATAGAGCTCGACGGCCTCGAGCGCGTCGGCTTCGCGATGCTCCAAACGGTAAAGGCGCTCACGCAGCGCTCCCGCGGCGAGCATTCGCTGTGCTCCAACCTGCCCGCCGAGCTTGGCTCCACTCACGGACCAGGCATCGGCAAGAGCCACCGCCTCGGCCCGCGACGGCAGCGCGCTCGGCGCGGCCGTCGCTGACGCGAGCTCAGCCGGAACCGAGGGCTTGCTGTCGCCAGGGCGGTGGCCGCACCCTAGGAAAAATAGCGCTGCGCTCAACAGGCAAAGCCCGTATCGTTCCCGCTGGCCGCACGGACTCAGGATCGGATCCAAGCGACCCCAAGATACTTCTTGGCGCGCGGGTGGGGTGAAATCCTCGGGGGCTCGCGCGTGCCGCTTGACGGGGCGCGTTGCGGAAGACCGAGCCACGGTGCTAGCGTCTAGCACTGGCGATGAGCGATCCATCCGGGAAAACCGGCCCCTCGTCCGCGCCCCTGAGCGCCGATGAGGCCGATCGGCTAGCAGACCAATTCACTCCTTCGTGGGCGAGCGATGACGACGCGCCCCCTGCCCTGGCGCCCCCTGCCCCCACGGCTCCCGCCCCCGCGGCTCCCCCGCCCGCTGCGCCAGTGACGTTCGCCCCGAAGCAGACTCTGCTGGGCATCGCCCCAGTCGTGGTGACAGCGCCGGTCAATGCGGCACCGCCGGTTGCTGCCAGCCCAGCTCCCACCGCGCCACCGGCCGGCGCGGGTCCCAAGCACACGCTCTTAGGCATTGCTCCAATTCAAATCCCAACACCCTCGCCGGTGGTCGCGCCCGCGCCCACTGCACCGGTCACGCCGACCGTCGGCGCGGAGACCATCCCGGGATACGCCAAGGCGTACACGCCGAAGGACGCGCCCGACATCCCAGCCGTGATGATCGCACGCGAGGCCCAGGCCGAAACACCTGCGCCGAAGCGCGCGAAACCGCTGGCTGCCACCGTCCCCGTGCAGCGCCGGCCTGCCGCGGCCGCCCCGGCTGCGACGTTCGACGACTTGCCGCTGCCTCGCAAGGACAACAAAAAGCTCGTGATCGGGATTTTGGGCGGCCTCGTCTTGTTGCTCGCCGCTGCTGGCGTCGTAGCGCTCACGCGCGGCTCGAGCTCCACCGAATCCGTTGCCGCCTCCGCCGCGCCGCCTAGCCTTCCCGCGTCGGCTGCGCAAGCAACGGTGGCCGTTCCCGCTCCAGTCGTGTCCGCTCCCCCCGTTGCACCCGCACCCGCGCCGGAGCTGAGCGCAGCCGCGACCCAGGCCAGCGCACCAACGGTGAGCCCTGCGCCACCTACCGTCGAACCAGCCGCGGCCGCCGACTCGACTCCCGAGCCGAGCGCCGAGAGCGAGCCGGCCACCAGCAAAGGTAAGAAGAGCAAGGCTCGTCCGAGCACCCACGCCGCAGCTGCGCCAGCACCGCCAGCCAGGCCAGCGAGCCCCCCGACTGGCTCCTTTCCCGCGGAATCCGGGGCCAAATCGAAGCCCAGCAAGGGCGTGATCGTGCGCGACACGCCGTTTTGATAGTAGCGTAGCGAGGCTATGAGACCCCTTCGTTGGATATTGCCCGCTGTGGCGTTAGCTTGCGCGAGCACGCTGCTGTTTGCGCCGCGTATCGCACGGGCCGACGACGACGAGGCGACCGTGAGCATGGCGCGTGAACGGTTCAAGGAGGGCGTCACCTTCTTCGACCAGAAACAATACGACCGCGCTCGCGCTTCGTTTTTGCAAGCGTACGCCCTAAAAAAGCATCCAGCGGTGCTCCTGAACCTCGCCCAAAGTGAGCTGCGCAGCAGTCACGAGGTGGACGCGGCGAAACACTTCGCACAATACCTGCGTGAAGCGAAGGAAGCGACCGACGCCGAGAAACAAGCGGCCGAGGCGGGGCTTACCGCAGCCAAAGTGGTCGCCGTCGAGGCGACGGTCAGCGTCGATGAACGCGGTGCAGAAATTTTCGTGGACGGGACCTCCGTGGGCAGCTCGCCGTTGCCAGGCCCAATCTATCTGAGCGCGGGAGATCACTCGCTCGAAGCGCGCAAGGACGGCAAGACGACCACCACCGACCTGAGCGGCAGCGCCGGCAAATCGGTGAGCGCCGAGCTCAAATTTGCTACCAAGGCAGCGGTCGAGAAAAAAGAGCCGGTGCCTCAGGCTGAAAAGGAGCCGGTCGCGCCACCGCCGGCCGAGACCAGCCATGGCGGCCGCAAACCTTTTTTCAGCTGGCTGACGAGTTCACCGTATGGCCTGGTCGGCATGGGCCTCACGGGCGTCGGCCTGGGCGCGGGCATCACGGGCGCACTGGTCGCCAAACACGACTACGACAACGCGAGCAGCGTAGCTGACACGATCAATTCGTATTCTCACGCGTACTGGGCCTCGGTCAAACCCCAGATGGTGCCGTTCTCGACGCAAGGCGTGTGCACGGATCCCGCTGGCTGGCTGCGTGGCATCGGCTACGCGCAATCGAACACGGCCGATCTCGTAGCGAGCTACCACAACGCCTGCCAAATTTATCAAGACGACAAGACCAAGGGCGATCACATGAAGACCTTGGCCATCGTCGGTTTTTCGGTGTCGGGTGCTGCGGCGGTGGGCACGGTGATCCTGTATTTCGTCGATCCGGGCGCCCAAGAAGGCGAAGCCAAGAACCAGCGCTCCACGGCTCCGACGCTGGCGCTCACCCCAGTATTCGGCCCGACCGAGCGCGGGCTCTCGCTAGTCGGCTCGTTCTGAGGGCTCGCCGCGCGCGAGCCACGAACGGAACGTGCTGCGCGGTACGCCGGCAGCACGGGCTGCCCGGCTGACGTTGCCTTGATGCCGCGCCAGCAATGCGTGCGCTTCCTCGCCGGGCTCGAGCACACGCCCCTGTGCGCCACGATTGGCATCGTCCACGTGGCGCGCCGCGATCTCGAGCTCGCGCGTCGCCGCGGCAGCGCGATAGAGCACCGCCGCAAGTTCTCGCACGTTGCCGGGCCAAGCGTAAGCGCTGAGCCGCGAGAGCGCCGCGCTCGACAAGACCTTCTCGCCAAGCTCCGCTCGCATGCGACGAAGCAAGCACTGCGCGAGCGGCGCGATGTCGCTACGTCGCTGACGAAGCGGCGGCAGCTCCACCACCACCGTGGACAGACGATGATACAGATCCGCCCGGAATCGCCCTTGTGCCACGCGTTCTTCGAGCACCGCCCAGCTCGCCGACACCAAGCGCACGTCGACCTGCACCGGTTGCGTCGCGCCGAGCGGGCGCACCGAGCCGTCTTCGACCACGCGCAAGAGCTTCACCTGAATCCCCGAGTGGAGATCGGCGATTTCGTCGAGGAACAATGTGCCGCCGTGCGCCTGCTCGAACGCGCCGTTGCGGCTGGCCACCGCGCCCGTGAACGCTCCGCGTCGGTGGCCAAAGAGCTCGGCGTCCGCGAGAGAGTCCGGCAGCGCCGCCACGTTGAGCGGCACGAACGGCGCGCCGCGCCTACCGAGCTCGTGAATCGCGCGCGCCACGACGTCCTTGCCGGTGCCGGATTCACCCTGCAAGAGAATCGGCACCCGTTGCCGAGCATGACGCCGGACGAGGCGCGCTACGCGCAACATGGGGTCCGACGAGCCCACGACCCCGGGTAGCGGATCGCAGGGCTCGAGCTCGTCATCGCAGCCAAACGGGCGCAGCGATACGATCGAGCGGCCGATCACGAAAGAGGCGCCGTCTTCCGACAACACGGCGCTCCGTACGCGCGCTCCGCCCACGAACACGCCGTTCTTCGAGTTCAAATCTTCGACGGCGACGCCCGCAGCGAGCGTGGTCAGCCGACAGTGCAAGCCGCTCACGGCGGGGTCATGCACCACGAGAGCCGCGCCCCGCCCACTGCCGAGCGTCAGTACGTCCCCAACCCGCAGTACGCTGCTGGCGGCCTCGCACGGCGCGCCGATGTCGAGCCGCCACGGTCCACGAGCGAGCGGCCGGACACATTCGACGGTCTCGGCCCTGCCCTCCCGCTCCTCGAAATCCGACCTTTCCTCGTTCATGCGCTCAGCAATCGGCCCGTCGCGTTTGCCGGTTGCTCACTGCCGATGCTAACAAGGCGCCCATGCGCTTTTTCGCGGCTTCCTGTTCGGCTTTGGCGTGCGCGCTCGGTGCCTCGATTGCCAGCGCGCAGACATCGCAACCGCCTGCAGCGCGCCCGGAACCGCCCTCGAGCAAGCCCGCAACGGATCCCAGCGCCCAGCCGGGCAGCGATGCTCCGGCGCCCGTACGCAACACTGTCGCCGGCCATTTCGTCGCGGGCGGCGCAGGGGGCTTCATCTGGCCGCTCGGTCGCCTGGACGGGCGCCACTTGCCCGCCGACTATTTTGCGCCGGGCGAGGCCTTGAATCTCGACCTGGGCTACGGCCTGAGCCGCTACATCGTGGTCGGCGCCTGGGGCGAGCTCGACAGCTATGGGGCTCCGAGTCGCAGTCGTTGCCCGACGTGCAGCGGCAGTGGCAGTGGCTTCGCCGCCGGGCCGTACATCCGCTACCACCTGGTTCAGGGCACGCGCTTCGATCCGTGGGCGAGCTTCGCCGTCGGGTATCGCTCGCTCAACGAGAGCGCGGCGAACGCCAGCTACTCGGGCGTCGAGTGGGGGCGCATCATGCTTGGCGGGGATTTCTATCCTTGGTCGAACTTCGGCTTCGGGCCCTACTTGACCATGGATCTCGGAAGCTACGGAAGCCACCCCGCCGCCGACGGCAACGCGAGCAACAAGCTGTTCTTGAACCTCGCCACCGGCCTGCGCGTAGTCGTGGACTTCCCGGGCAAGTAGCGCGAACGGCGAAAGCCGCCGCGCCCGGCCCGCGGTTTCGGGTGACCCGTGTTCAGCGCGCCCGGCCCCGCTTAGCTAGACGGCGATCGCGATGCCCAGCGCGCGACGCACTTCACTGTAGTGTTCGCTGACGAAGTAGAGCAACAGCTCCTTCATCTTGTCGGCGGCCGAGAGATCGCCGGGCAATTGAGCTTCTGCACCGATCAGCTTCTTCGAGATGTCGAGATCGCCGCAGACGATCATGCCGGCGCGGCAGGCCGTCAGCTCCACGGCTTGGTTCCAGCGCTTGATGTTGGCCTTGGCGCCCTCGTCGATGAAGCGCTTGACGACCATGCGCAGGCCTTCGAGCTGCACCGGTTGCATGTATTTCGCGAGCTCTTGAGCCGTGGCGCGAATCTGGGCGGCCATGTCTTGCGGCATCGGCGTATTGGGCGCCGCGATCATCACACCGGCGAAGAGCATGATGGTGAGCTCTGCCTGCGTCGGAAACAGCGTGCGGATGTAGTGCTCACCGCGATAGTGCGACAGATGCTTGCCGCACATGAACGTGAGCTCTTGCGGCTGGAACCCGGTCAGCACCGTTTGCCCGGCCACCGACGCCGGTGGCGCCGCCGGTACCGCAACGATTGCACCCGGCACGTCGTTACGGACGTATAGATCCGGGCTCTGCACGCCGAGCACCTGCGCCGCCCAGCCGAACGTCTTGGCGAAGGTGACCGTCGACGTGGCCGGATCTTGACGGAAGCGCTTGTCGAGCACCGGCAACTTGTTCTGCGCCTGAAGCTGCGCAATTTTCGCCTGCAGCGCCGCCGGCGCAATCATCTCGAAGATCTTCGAGATGTACAGGTTTTCGTCGGCGTGAAAGACATGCTTGACCCAGACTTCGTTCGAGAGCCGCCCCTTCACCGGCAGCATCCCCTGCGGACGATAGTCTTCGAAGAAGCGCTGCTCTTCGGCATCCGCTTTCTTCATGAACACCATGGCGGCCGCGAGGCACCAGGCCTCGTCGTACGCCTGCTTGTGCAGGTACAGCCGATATAGAGCGCGGTACGCGTCCACTTGCAGCGGCTCGGCCTCGAGAATCGTGCGCTGCTCGATGATCGCCTCGTCCCAACGCTCGCCGACCTCGTACAACTCGGCCAAGATCTGGTGCATGACGATCGAGTCCGGCTTGTTCGTCGACGCCATCCGGAAGGCTTCAATCGCCGACTCGGACTGCTGCAGGCGGTCACGATAGATCAAGCCGAGCTGATGCCAGAGCGTGTGCTCGAGATCCGCGTTCCCTTTGCCCGCGATGCGATGGAGCATCTTGCGGTACGAACGCTCGAGCTGTTTCCAGTTCTTCTGCTGCGTCAGCACCTTGTTGATGCGTTCGAACGCTTCGAGGTAGCTCGGGTTCAGGTCGAGCGCTTCATTGAAGAGCTCGACCGCGCGATCCAGGTCTTGGATCTTGTCGCGGTAAATCTGGGCTTGCGTGAAGATGTAGCGCGACTTGATCTCCGGCTTGTCTTCCGGCTCGGCGATCGCCGCCAGCGTGTCGACCATCTTTTGCCAGTCGGCCGCCGCTTGATAAAGCTGCAAAAGCTTGTGCAAGAGCACGTGATCTTGCGGCTTGAGATCGCGCGCTTCTTCCAGCGCTTCGATCGCCTTCTGGGGATTCTTCTCTTTCTCGCTCCAGATGTCGCCGATCTCGTTCAGTAGCTTGTAGCGCTCGTCACCGTCGAACACGGCGTCGAGAATCTGGCGCTTGTAGGCGGCGACCTGCTTCCAGTCGTTGCCCTTCGCGTATACGTCCACCAACGCTTCGAGCGTCGCGCGGTGCTCGCTATTGAGCGCGAGTGCCTTCTCGAAGTTGTTGATCGCCTGCTTGGCTTGCCCTTGCTCGCGCTTGATGCAGCCGAGGCGGTAGTAAACGTCCGTGCGTTGCTCGATGTCCTCTTCCGCGAGCGCCGTCAGCACCTTCTGATAGTTCGTGAGCGCGCTCGGCCAGTCTTGCAGCGCAAAGGCGACGTCCGCGATACCGCGGATCGTCTCTTGATCGGTGAGATCCAGCTGGTTCGCGGTCTGGTAGGCCTTGATGGCCTTCTCGTTGTTGCCGAGCGCGGCGTGCACTTTACCGAGCAGCTTGAACAGCATGTGCTGCTCGTTGCGTTCGCGATTCTTGCTCTTGCGAACCAGCATCTCGGCGAGCGGCTCTGCGTCCTGCCAGCGCTCGACACGGATGTACTCTTGGACGAGAGGGAGCGCCGCGTCCTCGCAGTCGTCGTCGCACTGCATGGCAAGCTCGTAAGCCTGCACCGCCAGATCGTGCTCCGAGAGCATGTCGTCACGCAACTTGCCGAGCTCGACCAAAAGCTTGGCGCGCGCACGCGGCGTGGGCGTGTTGATCTGCTCTTGATCGAGGTAGCGCGCAGCGCGATCCCAGTCGGACTCGTCGATCGCGATCGTGCGCAACGCGGCGAGCGACGGCAAATGCGCTGGATCCAAATCGAGCGCCATCTCGAAGCGCTCCTGGGCTTGCCCGCGATCCCCGAGCTTGTCTTCGAGCGCCTTACCGATCCGGTAGTACATCTCGACGCGCTGATTGCCGTCGGTCGTCAGATCCGCGACGCGGCTCATCGAGTCGATAGCCTGCGCGGCGTCGCCCTGCTTTTCGTAGAGTTTGCTGAGCGCTTCGAGCGCCGGCACGTTCGCGTCGTCGATGTCGACGATATTGCGATACGCGTCGATCGCGCGATCCACGTCGCCCACCTCGTCCGAGAACACCACCGCGATAGCACCGTAGAGCTCGACCTTGGTCGCGCTCGTAGCGGCCTCGCTGATGTGCCGCTCGTAGGTGTTCACGAGATCGAGCCACTGCTTCAAGCGGCGGTAGCAGCGCTCGAGCGCGAGGTATGCGCGCTCCTCGGACGGGAAAATTTCGAGCGCTTGTTCGAGCCGCTGAGCGGCGATGTCGAACTTCAAGAAGTGCTCTTCTTGGATCTGCGCGAGCTTCAAGAGCACCTCGACGCGCTCGCGCTCGGTCTCCACGACCTCCAGCTGACGCTCCAAGATGCCGACCAACTCGCCCCAGTTTTGTAGCGCCTGGTAGATGCGCTCGAGTCCGCGCAGCGCGACTACGTTGCCGCCCTCGAGCTCGAGCACCTCGCGGTAGACCTTGCCGGCGCGATCGAAATCACCGAGCGAGGTCTCGTACAGCCCGGCCATGCGCAACTTGGTGCTCGCGATCTGCTCCGGCTCGCTGAGCGCCTGCACCTTGGCCGCCAAGATCTCCACCAAATCAGCGTGATTTTGACGCTCGTCGTAAATGCGCTCGAGCGCGTTCAGCGCGGGCAGGTAGCTCTGATCGACCTCGAGCGCGCGCTTGTAGTACGCGATGCCCTGATCGGTTTGACTCATGTTCTTGTGCAACAGATCGCCGAGGTCCGACAGGATGGCCTTGCGGTCCTCGTTCGCCGCCGAGACGTCGAGCGCTCGCTGCAAGGTCTCACCGACCTTCTGCCACTGCGCGCTCATGCGATGAATGGCTGCCATCTGGCGCAACACCTGAACGTTGTTCGGGTCCAGCGCCATGATCTGCTGGTAATACGGCTGCGCGTACTCGGGATGGCCGAGGTCTTCGCCGTACCACTTGCCCAGGCGCAGGCAGAGACGAATCTTCTGCTTGCTGTCGTTCTGATCCGGGAGCCACGCGTTGGCTGCGTTGATGAGCTCACCCCAGCGACCGGTCGCTTGCGCCATGCGCTCGAGGTAGCGCGCCGTCTCGTCGTCGCCGTAGTCCTCGCTGAACGCGTTGACGAGCGCGTCGAATGCCTGGTTCTTGTCGCCCAGCTTTTCCTCGAACACGCGCGCGATGCGCCGTAAGAGGTCGCTCTTTTCCGCGGTGGATTCGCGCGTCTCGAGCCGATTCAGGTACAGCTCCACCAGCGTTTCCCAGCGCTCGGCGGCGGTGTGCAGGCGCTCGAGGGCCTCGAATGCCTCCTGGTGCGTCGGCTCGATGCGCAGGATGCGCTCGAAGGCCGGCGTCGCCTTGTCGTAGTCGCTGACCTCGCGCTTCCAGAGCTCGCTCACCTCGAGCAGCTCACGGATCTGCTCGGCGGGCTCAGCCAGCGCCTCGGCGCGCTGCATCTTGACGCCGATCACCTCCACCCAGCGCTCCTCCGCGCGGTAGATGGTCTCGAGCTCCTGCATCGCCTCGAAGTCCGTCGGGTCGACCTCGAGCAGATGACGCCAGGCCTCGGCTGCGTCGAACGGCTGGCTCAACACCGAGCCGTACGTCTTGCCGAGCTCGCGATAGATGCTCTTGAGTTCCTCGGCCTCGAGTAGCGCCGCGGCGCGATCGATCGTCGCGTGCAGCGCGCTTACCAGCTCGTTCGGATCCTGGCGAGTACGCCAAACGTGCGCGATCGCGCGCAACGCGGACACGTTCGAAAAATCGATATCGAGCACGCGTTGCCAGGTCTCGAGAGCTTCGTCGTCCCGGTTCAGCCGCTCCGCGAACAAGCGCGCGCGGCGCGTGAGCACGTTGACGCGATCCTCGTCCGATTCCGCAATGTCGAAATGCCGCTCGAGCACGTCCGTGAGCTCGGCCCACTTACTCTGCGCTTCGTAGAGACCCGCCAGCGCGCCGAGCGCCTCGGGATCCTCGCCGCGCAGATCGAGCACGCGCTTCCAGCCTTCGATCGCGCCCTCGACGTTGCCGAGCCGCTCGGCCGCCAAGTGCGCGATTTTCGCGCGAATCTCCGCCTCTTGCACGTCACCCGCGGCGTTCTCGAGTTCGCGTTGATAGACGGTGTCGAGCTCGACGAACGCTTCGGTGCCCTCGTAGATACGACCGAGCGCCGCGATCGCGTCCTCGTTGGTCGGCGCGAGCTTGTCGAAAATGACGCGATAAGCGCGCACGGCGTCCGGGATCTGACCTAGCCGCTCTTCGTAGACTTGGCCGAGCCGAGTGTAGAGCTCGACGCGATCGTGCTCATCTGCTGCGGACGCCGCGCGCTGCTCGAGCACACCGGCCAGTTCGGGCCATTGTTCGAGCGACGTGTAAATGCGATCGAGGTTCGCGAGCGCGTCCTGCTCTTGCGGCACGACCGTGAGCACGTAGCGATAGGTCTCCTCCGCCTTCGCTACGTCGGCGAGCTCTTCCTCGAATACGCGAGCGAGTCGCTTGCCGATCGCGCCCTGCGTCGCGGCGTCGCTACCTTCGATGCTCAGCACGTCGGCGTAGGCATTCGCGAGCGGCTCCCAGCCGCCATCCAACATACTCGCCAGACGCTCGATCTCTTCACTCGTGCGTTCGTCGAGCGGACGCTCCTTGATGGCGCGCACATGCACGTTGAACGCCAAGACTGGATCGAGGAGGCGCTCCTCTGCGTCTTCGGCGATGCGGTGATACATCACGATGCGCTGGTCTGGATCCGTGGTGTGCGCAAGTTCCGCCTCGCGTACGCGGATGAGCTTTTCCCACTCACTGGCGGACTGATAGAGCGGCTCGAGGATCTCTCCGACTTCGAGCTGCTTGGTACCGGATTCGAACAACGCCTCCAGTGCCGCGATCGTGTCTTGATGCTCGGGAGCCGCGCTGATCACCTCGCGATAGGCCGCGATCGCCTTGTCCAGATCGCCGAGGCGCGTCTGGTAGATCTGCCCGAGCCGAAACTTGAACTCCAAGATCTCGTCCGGGCTCTGGCCGATCTCGGCCTCGCGCACGAGCACCTCGGCTAGATCCTGGAAGCGCTCCATCTGGGAAAATAGGCGATCGAGCGCGCCCACCGCGCTTTGATTCTCACCGTCTTGCGCGAGGACCATGCGATAGCGCTCCACGGCGTTCTCGAGGTTCTCGAGCTGCACTTCGTAGACTTGAGCAGCGCGCAAGCCGAGCTCCACGAACCGCTCGGGTTCCGACTCGAGCTTGGCGAGCTCGGCGTCGTACAGGGCCGCCACCGCTGGCCAGCGCTCAATCAACATCGCGAGTCGCTCGAGCGACCCGAGCGACTCTTCGTTCTGACTGTCGACGCCAATCGCGCGCGCGTACGTTTCGAAGGCGTGCGCGTGATCGCCGAGGCTCTCCTCGTACAGCCTCGCGATGCGATGCAACAGCTCGACCTTGGCGAAAGGATCTTCACCGAAACGGACCTGCACCTCGAGCACGCTGATAAGCTTCTGGTACTCGCCCATCGCGTCGTACACGGGCTCGAGCACGGACGCAGCGGCGAGCGGGGATTTATCGCCGCTCTTGATACCTTCCAGCGCGCTCAGGGTTGGCGCGTGATCCGGCTGAATATTGAGGATTTCGCGGTAGAGTTCGACGGCACGCTCGATGTCGAGCAAGTGCTTCTCGTAGAGCTCCGCGATGCGGAACTGATAGCTGACGGCCTCGGCGGGGTCGGCGGTGAGCTCGGCCTCGTGCTGCAGAATGCTGAGCAGCTCCTGCCAGTTGCCCGCGGTCTGGTAGAGCACGTCCAGGCGACCGAGCGCGGTCAGATCGTCGGGATCGAGCTCGAGCACCTTCTGATAGGTGTCGATGGCTCGGCGCACGTCGTGCAGCTCGCGCTCGTGTACGGCACCCACCTGGTAGAAGATGAGCTTCTTCTCTTCCGTGTCGATGACGAGGTCGGCTTTCTTCGAGTAGACGCCGAGCAGCTCTTCCCAGCGCGAGAGGCCGAGATAGAGCTTGATCAGGGCGTCGATGCTACGCAGATCTTCGCCGTCGATCTCGAGCACTTTCATGTACACGCCGATCGCTTGCTCTTGGCGCTCGAGCACCTCTTCCTCGAGCGTGGCCGCCTGGTAGAGGGCCTGCTTCTGCGCGTCGACGTCTTCCAGAATTTCAGCCTTGCGCTGCAAGATCAGCGACATGTCGGCGTAGCGTTGAGCAGCCTGAAATAGTGTTTGCAGCGACTCGGCCGCATCGAGGTTCGTGGGGTCGATGCTGAGGACCTTGCGGTAGAGCTCGATCGCGCGCTCGACGTCGCCCACGTCGCTCTCGTAGACGCGCGCCGCCGAAGCGTACAAACGACTGCCGAGCTCCGGGTCCTTTTGAGCCGCCGCCAGAGTCTCGAACACCCGCGCCAAATCCTGAAAGCGACCCGTGACGCGCGCCAGCCGGTCGAGACCCTCCTGCGTCGCTTCGTGCGCTGGATCGACGGCTAGGGCGCGCGCCAGCGTGTCGAGCGACGAGTTCACGTCGCCCGCGGCGTCTTCGTACAAGCTCGCGATCTGATGGAGCAGCTCGACCTTGCGCTGTGGGTCGTCGGCCTGAGCGACCTGCACCTCGTTCACGCCAATCAACTTCTGAAAGTCGCCTTGAGCGCGGTAGAGAGGTTCGAGAATCTCGGCGATCGTCGGCGCGTACGCCGCCATGCTCCCGAGGCGCTCGAGCGCGCTCAGCGCCATCGGGTTGGTCGGTTCCCGCTCGAGAACCTGACGGTAACCTTCGATCGCAGCTTCCACCTGGCCCATTTCGCGTTCGCGCAGGGCCGCGAGCCGCAGCATCAAGTCGCGCTGCGCCTCGTCGGTGTCCGCCAGCCCAAGCTGCGTGTCCAGATTGTCCGCGAGCTCCGTCCACAGCCCACGGCGCGTGAACAAGCCGTCGAGCGCGAGCAGCGCCACTTGGCTGGTGGGATCGAGCGCGAGCACTTCTCGGTAGGCGGCGATCGCTTCGTCGGGCTTGCTCAGCTTCTCTTCGAAGACCTGCGCCATCTGGGCGTAGATCGACTCGCGCTCGGCGCCTTCTTCCGCCAGATCGATGCGCCGGCGAAACACGGAAATGAGCTCTTCCCAGTGGCCCGTACTGCGATAGAGCGCGTCCATCGCCTGCAGTGCTTCCGCGTCGCTCGGATCCAGCGACAGCACTTTCTCGTAACTCGCGGCGGCTTCGTCGACCTTACCGAGTCGTTCCTCGATGACCGCCAAGCGCATCCAATACTGGCGCGCGAGGCTTGCGTCATCGAGCGAACCTGCCACATCGTTGTAGATCGCGATGAGCTTGTCCCAAGCGCCCGCCTGAGCCGCAAACTGCTCGAGTTCGAGCAACGAATCACCGAGCGCGGGGTCTTCCTTGAGCGCGCGTGCCTGCGCATCGAGCGCGCGATCGAGCGAATTGAGCTGCGTCGCCGCCGTCGCGGCGATCTTGCGCAAGAGGCTGACCCGTCGCTCGACCTCGGCGTCACTCTTGGCCAGGATCTCGAGCGCGCTGATCAGCTTTTCCCACTCACCGCGCGCTTCGTAGATACCTTCGAGAATGGCGGCGGCGTCGGCGCTCAGGGCCTTCTTCTTGAGCAAGCCTTCCAAGGCACTGCGCGCGCCGTCGTGGTCACCGTCGATGAACAAAATCTCGCGGTAGTTGTCGAGCGCGCCGCGCGCGTCGTCGAGGTGCGCGAGTTGGGTCGCCGCCAAGCGGAACTTGAGATCGACCAACACCGCCTCGGTACCTTCGAGGTCGATGCGACGCCGCAGCACCTCGGCGTACGGCTCCCAGCTCTCCGTCTTTTGATAGAGGGCGTCGAGCGCAGCCAGCGCGGGCGCGTCCGCCGGGTCGTCTTCCAGCACGGCTTGATAGGTCTCGATCGCCTCTTTCGGATCGCCGATCTGATTCTCGTAGAGCTTGGCGATCTCGTACAAGATGAGCTTGCGGTCGTGCGCGTCGGCGGCCAGCTCCCGCTTCTTGCCGTACACGTCGAGCAGGTCACGCCAACGCTCGGTCTGGCGGTACAAGCTCTCGAGCGCACCGAGGGCCACCTGATTCTCAGGCTCGTTCTCGTAGACCGCGCGGTACTCCACCAACGCTTCATCGACGCGCTTGGCTTCTTCCACGAACACGCGACCCAAACGCAGACGCAAGGCGTTCGCGACGAACCCGTCGGATTCCGCGTCGATCGCGGTCTTGTAGGCAGCGATCACGTCTTCCCAGCGCCCGGTCTGCTGGGCGGAGCGCTCCATGTCCGCTTGGCTGCGCTCGTCCGAAGGCGTGATTTGAAACGCCGACAAATAGCGTTCGAACGCCTTCGGCTTATCGTTGATGCGACTCTCGTACAGGGCCGCGACCTCGCGCAGGAGGCCGAGACGTTCTTCCGCGTCCTCGATGTGACTGAGCTTGACCTCAATCGCGGTCGAGAGCCCCTTCGGGTTGTTCGCTGACGTGTAGATGGGAATCAAGCGCTCGGCCGCTGCCAAGTTGTTGTCGTCGAAGCCGAGCACCTTTTCGTACGCCTTCGCAGCGCGATCGGGCTTGCCCTTTTGCGTCATCCAGAGCTCCGCGATCTTCATCAGCATCGCGATGCGCTGTGGTGTATCGGCGGCCTTGGCCTCGTTGCTCTCCAGCACGCGGATGAACTCGTCCCACTTACCGGTGTCGGCGTAGAACACCTCGAGGTCGTCCCAGCGACCGAGCGTGACGTAGCGCTTTTTGAGCTGCTCTTGAGCGCGTCGGTCCTCGGGCGCGAGCGTGAGCAGGTTGCGATACGCGTCGACTGCGCGCTCCTCGTCCTTCAGGCGATCGCCCGCGACCTGACCGAGCTTGTTGTAGAGCTCGACCTTCGCGGCCGTGTCGTACGTCAGCTCGGCGAGCTTCTGCAGCACGTCCGCGAGCTTCTCGTAGTCGCGCGAGCGCTCGTAGAGTTGGGAGAGCGCGTTGAGCGCGTCGACGTCGTCTGGGTCGTTTTGCAGCACGACCGCCCAGAGATCGATGCAAACCTCGGGCTTTTTGACCTTGTCCGTCGCGAGCAGCGCGATCTGCTTGAACTTGGCGGCGCGCTCCGCGCCGCCGTCGAGTGCCTCTGCCTCGCGCGTGCTGAGCTGGATCAGCTTCTCCCAATCGCGCCGCTTCTCGTACATCTCGCGCAGGTAGCCGATTGCGGTCGGATTGCTGGCGTCGACCTCGAGCAGCTTCTCGTACGCGCGCACGGCTTCCGCTTGGTTTTGGAACTTGTTGGCGTAGAGATCTGCGGCCTTGCCGTAGAATTCGGCCTTCTCCGTCGGATCGCTGAGGGCGTCGCCGAGCGCGATCATGGTCTTGACCGCTTCATTGGCGCGCTTGGCCGCCTCTTGCTGCGCGAGCTTTTCTCGTAGAGACGCTACGAGCGATACGTCGGCCGGACCTGACGCTGCCGGGGGCGCAGCTGGTGCCGGGGCAGCCGCCGCGGGCGCAGGCGGAGTTGGTTCGGGAGCTGCCGCGGGCGCGTGCGGCGTCGGCTCCGGTGCTTTCTCGGCTTTCGATGCCGGCTTTTCCGCAACCTCGGCAGCGCGAGCAGGAGTCGACGCGCGCTCGACCGCCGTGGATTGGCCGAGGCTCTCGCCGATTTGAGCTTCGAACGCCTTGAGCGCCGGGTGCGCGGCATCGACGCGCGCGAGCCGCTCGAAGAAGCGACGCGCCCGGATCAGGTCCCCTCGCTCACGCCAAGCGATAAGTCCGCCACTGGCCAGCAAATAGCCAGCAGCCGGCGAGGTACCGACGCGATCCGAGATCTCGTCGGCGAGCCGCACGACCTGATCCCAATCACCGCCACGCGCACCGACCGCGTCACGCAAGAACGTGAACGCCGCTTCGCGATTGGCGTCGAGCCTGAGCGACTCCTCCAAGAACTGCGCGGCGATCTCTTGATTCTGATGGCGCAACGCCCAGCGCGCGCCGAACCGGAATGTGGCGTCGGCCTTGGCGCCTGGCTCTTCGATGCGCTTGAGCGCGCCCCGCTGCGTTTCGAGGATCGTTTCCGTGCGCTGCGCGTCGACGAGTAGCCCTTCGTACAGCGCAGCGGCGCTCGCGCTCGCGGGATCGGCCGCGTAGGCCTGCGCCAAGATGCCTTCGAACTCGGCCGGTTCGAAGCGCCGCGCGATCCGCGCCGCGCGCAGAAAAATAGCCGATTTGGCGCGCGCGTCGGCTGCGTCGTGCGCTCCGCGCAAAAGTGCGCCGATACGTTCCTGCCACTCGCCGTCCCCGACCTGCGCGTCGAGCAGTCGTTCACCGACGTCACCCGGTTTGCCCCCGGCGCTCTGCAGCGCCTTGGCGTAATTCTCCGCCGCGCGTTCGTAGTCGCCCACGTCGCACAGCACGTCGCCAAGCTCCGCGAAGAGCGCCATACGCACGGCGGGGTCTTGCGCGCTCTTGAGCTGCAGCTCCAAGAGCTTTTGCACCATGTTGAGCTTGCCGAGCTCCCAGTAGATCGCGCGCGCCTCGCTCAGCGCGTCGAACAACGAGGGGTTCAGCTTGTATGCGTCTTGGAAATGCTTGAGCGCTCGCACGCCCTGTAAGAACTGCGAATGCAAGAGCCGCCCCAAGCGCAGATGAATGTCGGCCTTGGCCGACGCATCCTGGGTGCTCCCGAGACCCTGTTCCAGGGCTTCGACCACGCCCTGCCAGTCGTGGTGGCTTTCAAGCTGTTTCAGACGCTGCTCTAGATCCATGCTGCCTCGGTCAAGCCAGTTCTTGCCACGATGCGAACGACGCCAGCGCGCGCTCGTGCGAAGGTTCGTAACGAGCGGCGAGCCGCACCTCGAACGGTGCGGGGCCTCCCTTGGTTGATGATGTCGAAGTGCTAACGGCCAGGTCTAGCAACGGCGTCGCTCACTGTCCCAGCTTCTGAATCATGGAGGAGGTTTCTTCACACTCCTCCTTGAATTTCATCGCTTGCGCGCCCTTGCACACGCGCTTGGTGAACATATTGAGCAAGCGCAGCGCCTTTTCCTTCTGTGGCGGATCCATCGCGGCGTAGGTGCTGCCCAAGTTGAAGGCGAACTCCGGATGCTTGTCGCCTGCGAATTCCTCGGCCTTTTCCACGGCCGCGAGCTGGCCCGCTTTGTCACCCTTGACCTGCGCGACCTTCGCCAGGAGCACGTACATGTTGTAGAGCTTTGGATTGTTGGTCTCGCTCGGAGGCACGAGCTTCACGCCCTGTCGGAGCACGGCCTCCGCCTCGGAGTAGAACTTCAGGTTCAGGTAGAGATCAGCGAGATCGGGATAGAAGAAGCCCTTGCTCGGGTCATGCTCGATGGCCTTGGAGAAGTTCTCGAGCGCCGACTGATCGTTGTCGGTCCAGAGATACGTCTCACCGAGTAGGTAGTAACACTCGGCAAGATTCGGATCCTTCTCGACGCACTTCTTCAGAGGCTCCTGCGCCTGGTTGTAGGCGTCGGGATTGCCGTGCTCGGCTTGATTTACCAGCGCGAGTCCTCGCTTGTACCAGTAGTTGGCAAAATCCGGCGCGACCTGCACGGCGCGCGACAGAGTCGACGCCATCTTGTCCCAGTCCTCTTTCTTCTCGTACGCACAGGCGAGCTTCCAGAGAATGCGGTGGTTGGTCGGATCGAGCTGGAGCGCCTCCTCATACTTCTGGATCGCACCCTCCACGTTGACCTTGACCGCTTGATCGCCCTCGTTGGAGAGGTTCACGGCCTCGATCTTGTCGCGACTGCAACCTGCGGACAGCAAGAGCACGCCGGCAAGCACTGGAGCACACACGGACTTGCAGAGTTTCATCGCAAAGGTTTCCTCTTTCGGCTCAATACGCATCGTCCAACTCACCGCAACGGAAATGGGATAAATTTCAAACAATACGCTCGGGTAAGCAAAGCGACCGTGGTCTCAGCCTGGCGAAAATAGGGGGCTCACGAGACCAATCGAAGGCTCCGGAGCATAGGCGGACGCGCCCCATGGAGTAAAGCGCTTCGCACTAGCCCGCCCCCCGAAATTCCGGCGATTTAGCGTCCGTAGCCGGCTGCCTCATTCAGCGTAAAGGCACCTGCGACGTCGCAAAATCTGCCCGCGTCCAGCTCTGTCAAGAAGCAAACCCGCCGTTCCATGACCTAGGCGCCTCGAAACCGCCCCAAACCTACAAAGTAAGACTGCCCGCCAAGTTCGGTTTTTGGCGCGGCTTCGGAGAGCACCACGGGAGCGGAGCGTACTTGAGTACGTGAGCACCGGAGCGGAACCGAAACGAAGCAAAAAACCGAAATCGGCGGGCGTCGTTAACCGTCGAGCAAACGCCCTAGTTCAACCAGGCGAGAGCATGATCGGATAGACAACAGTAACGATGCCGCCTTCCGGCTGCGGGAAGCTGAGGCCGTAGAAGGCCGAGACTACGCAGCTGACCACGCCGCTGTCCGGCAAGTCCGAGCCGCCATTCGAGGCGTTCGAAACGGCGCCATCGCGACCGATCACGAAACGCGCTTGAACGCGCCCTTCCAAGTTCGGGTTACGCGCCAGACCCTGCTCGTAACACATGCGGAAGCGACCGAAGTTCTGGCGCACGATGCGCTGAATGACTTCGGGCGGTAGGCGCCCGCTGACGGTCGTCGCCCCCATACGCACTTTAGGTGCCTTGGTTTGATGGGAACCGCCCAGGCGACCGTGACCGGCGCCGAAGCCTTGCCCGGTGCCAGTGCCGGCGCCGTGGCCGAGCGTGCCGATGTTACCGAGACCAATACCTTCGCCTCGACCACCGCCACCTTCACCAATGCCCGACAAGCCGAGACCGCCGGCGCCGAAAGCGTCGCCGATTTCATCACCCCACATGTTGCCGCGGGCACTCACTTCATCCGTACCGAGCGAGCTATCACGGCCCCAGGGAGCCGTCGGGGCGTTCGGGTCGCCGGCTGCGCCCGTATTGAGCAGGCCGATCATGCCGAACTCCATTGCTTCACGCAGGGCTGCCTGACGAGCAATGTGCGGATCTGGATTGTCTTTCGGCCCTTGCACGGCATAGCGCTTATTGGTGGCGTGAGTGGTCGGGTTACCCATCGACCCTTCCTCGCCCTTGGCGCGCGTACCGGTGCCGCCTTCCTTGTTGTCCGAGTTGTCTTGAACGACCTCGGCTTCTTTCTCTTCTTGTTCGCGCTCGGCAGCAGACTTCAAATACTGCTGCATCATGAACAGCGCGTCTTTGTCGAGGTCTTCGTCGTCGTTGACGCCGAAGGGCGGCATGAAGAACGCCATGCCCGCCACGAATCCGCCGATCGTCAGCAGCGACAGACCGAAGTACATGAACACGTTCCAGTCGATGCCCGCTGCCACGCCGTGCTTGATCGGCTTACCGGCGTTGACGGCCGCGACCTGGAACACGAAATCCCCCATTTCGATGCGGGCGCGACCATTGCCCGGCAAGGACAACTGATGCCCGCCGCTGACTTCAGCGGTCGGTTGAGCGCGCTGGCGCGCCTCGTCCAAAGTCATCCGCGGCTGACCCGGCAACTCGACGTGACCGGTCGCACGCGGCGGAATCACGACCGCCACGGACGCTCGATCGCCAATCACGATCGGCAGCCGCGTGGTCCCGAGCTTTTCGCTGGGGATGAAGAAATCGCAGGCGAAGTTCTTGCCCTCTTCCTCGCCCACGTAGAAATTCCGAGGCGGCGTCAGGTGCGCGACGTGCAGCACGTTGCTGCCCCAGAGCACCATCACTTCCACGGACGCGACGTGCATCAGCTCGACTTCGTCCGCGCTGACGTCGGGACCGCTCTTGATCATCGTGTACGTGTACGTGCTGGGATCCGCGCCTTCCGGCACATGCATCGCAGCGGCGTGCGCTTGGGCGGCGGCGCCAGCGGCAAACGGGTTCGCTGACCGAACCTCGAACGGGTTGGCGGCGGCAGCAAACGGGCTGGCCGCGGCGGCAGCTGCAAACGGATTCGCCGCAGGGGCCGCGTGGGGCGCTACGGCCTCGGCACCCGCCGGCTCGGCGCTCTCGAGCACGAGTAGCGTGGTGCCCACTTGAATTTGGTCGCCAACGTGCAGCTTGCACTTGTTCACGCGCGCGCCGTTCACCATCGTACCTGGCTCGTTGCCCAGATCGATCAACGTGACGTCTTCAGGCCCAGCGACCTCGATCACCGCGTGCATGCGGGAAGCGAGCTCGTCATCGACCCGGAGGTGACTCTTGGGATCCTTGCCGACCTTGACGATGTCTTGCGTCACCGTCTCGCGCCGTTGAAAGGCGTCACCCTGATAGAGCGCGAACGTGAGAACAGCTTTTGCCATACCTTGTTTTCCTGACGAGAAGTGAACTCCCCTGCCGGCTGCGCCGACGGGCCGAGCTCTCAGCTCAGATGTTTTCCACCGACTTCATCATCTCCATCACGAAGGTCGTGCGGGGCCGAATCAGCGTCGTGCGTGCGGCACGCGGACGAACTTTGATCGTCGCGTCATTCGGACCGAAGCCACCGGCGTTCAGCGGATCGTCGGAGAACTCGTAACCGTAGCCGTCTCCACCCTTGTCATCGGTCGACTTCGCCGCGTCCTGGGCAAACACACTCGGGGCTACGACAAAGGCAGCCATCCCGACGGAAATCGCAAAAACTTTCATGCGCATGGATGCCATTTCAATCTCCTCTGAATAATCCCGAATTACAGCAACATTGTACTTTCTGGGATCTCTTTCGTCAACCGTGAAAAGCGCGCAGACGATGCTCTGAGCGGGCAGACAGCCGTCAGTAGGAGAAGTTCCCGGGCGCGTTCACTTTTTGGCGGGCTTCGCGTCGGGGGCCTTCGCATCGGGGGCCTTGGCGTCACCGGCTTTGGAGTCGTCGTCTCCACCCTTGGCATCTCCGCCCTTGGCATCTCCGCCCTTGGCATCGCCACCCTTGGCATCGCCACCCGCCGCAGCGTCCGGAGGAGGTGGTGGCGCATTCTTGGCTGCTTCCTTGGCAGCCGCGGCTTCCTTTTGCGCGGCCTTGTCGGCCTCATCGCCTTCCTTGATGAATTTGACGGTGTCTTGAATGTCCTGCATGCGGTCCTTGGAGCGCTTGACCGCCTGCGCGAGACCGGAATCGCTACCCGCCTTGTCGATGAAGGTCTTGTACTGCTGGGCAGCCTTCTCGAGCATCGGCACCGCGTTGCCACGCTTGGAGCGATACTCCTGCGTCAAGATCGCTTCGTTGTAATAAGTCTCGGCGCGATCGGGCGCGATCTTCTTCGCTTGGTCGAGATGCTGCTGGGCTTCATCGACGTTCTTGTCGAAGTTCGAGTCGTTGATTTCGCCGCGCAGCGCGAGCGCGAGGCCAAGCTGCGCCTCGTACTCGTTCGGGTGTAGCTTGAGCGCTTCGCGATAAGCCTTCTCCGCCTCTTCAAAACCGCGGAACGAGAGATTGACCGCCGCGTAGTTCATCTGAGCTTCGAAGAACTTCGGGTCGAGCTGACGCGCGCGGCCGAAGCTCTTCACGGCGTTGTTGAAGTTCTTGAGTTGCACCTGAATGAGGCCGATCGTGTTCGAGATCGGCGCGTAGTTCGGGTTCTTTTTTTGCGCTTGTGAAGCGACGAGCGACGCCAAGTCGAGCTGCTGCTTGTCGACGTCGATCTTCGAGGCGCCGGAGACTTCCATCCCCCGCCGCCCACGCTTGCCGCTCTTGTCGGCCTGCCCGGCCTTGGCCTTGGCTTGCTCCAGGTAGTAGATGGCGAGCTGGTTCGAGGCGGGCATGTAGCCGTCGTCGATGGCCAACGCGCGCTGCAAATTGCGCAACGCCCGCTCGAGATCATTCTTGCCGTCTTGCGTCGACTGGTCGCTCTGCCGCTCCATTTGCAACGCCGCCACGCTGACTAGCGCCTCGACGTTCTGGAATTTGGCGTCACGAATCACGCCCTCGAGCTTGTCGATCGCGCCGTCGAGATCGTTCGTCTTCGCGTAGTCGTAGAGCGCGAGTTGAGCGCGCGCGCGGTGAAAGCCCGCGTCGGCACTGGACGCCGCTTGGAACTTGTCCTTGGCCTCGGCGTCCTTGCCGCAGCGCTGGTACGCCAGCCCGGCGTTGTACAGCGCTTCGGGGAACGGGCGGCCCGTATCCGACTTCTGCGCGTCCGCAGCTTGCTCGAATTGCTTGGCGATCGCCGTGCACGACGTATCGTCCCAATCCTGCTTCTTGTCGTGGTCGGCAAATGAATCGAGCGCCGAGTCGAAGTTCGCAGCGGCCGCCTTGCTGACGGCATGTCCCTTCGAATCACTCTTGCCGCTGGCTTTTTCAGGGCTGAGTGCTCCCCCTGCTTTGATGCTGCCGCCACAGGCAGCCAGCATCAGCGCTGAAAGGCTCACGGTCACGAGCGTCTTCAAACCAGTCATCTCAAATCTCCTCGCGATATGCGGCGCTGCGGGCTTCATTTCTTGCCCTTCTTCTTGGCTGGCTTGTCGTCCTTTGGCTTGTCGTCATCGTCGTCCGACTTCGCCTCGTCCTGCTTCTTCGGCGTCGGCGCCACCGCTGCTTCGGCGGTCACCATCGGTTCGCCGCCGATGCGGAGCGGGTTACCCTGCTCGCGGAGCACGCTGTTCACGCGGTTGGGCGAGCCACGGAACTCGTCGATCAAGTGGTACTCGTTCTTGTAGTTCTGAGCGAGCCACTCTTCACAGGCGCGGCTAAACTCATCGAAGTACTGATACTTCACCGAGTAGTCGAGGCAGGTCTTGAACGCGCCCTTGGCTTGCTGCTTCTGAGGCTCGGAAGCCTCGTCGAGGGCGTTGAAGTACGCGAGCCTGATCTCGACGTCTTTCTTGAACGACTCGGGGATGGGCGCCGCTCGGAATTCCTTCACGAACTTGCCCCACATTTCACCGACGCGCGAGCCGGCCGCGATGACCCAGCGCGGCGGCGGTACCGGCTGTAGATCGACGATCTTCTTGTATTCGACGCTCGCCTTGTCGATCAGCGGGCGCTTCTTCATGATCCAGTCCTTGACCTTGGTGTTGATGTGCTTGAGCACGTCGTCCTTGGTCCCGGAGCCGTGATATTCGGGGAACTTGACCTTATCGACCTTCGATTTCTCGATCTCGGCGAAGTAGAACATCGCTTCGCCGACGGCCTCCAGAGCGCGACCGAGCCGGCGCTGCTTGGAACCGTCGTCTTCGCCTGGAATCGCCTGGATCTTTGCGACCGCTGCGCTCGGGTCCGACCATTGCGAGACGACCGTCTTGTACTCGCGGACGGCGAGCGTCTCCTTGTTGAGCTTGATGTCCGCGCGGGCCAGCAGAGTGTGCGCCTGCACCACGACGTCGAGCGTCGCCTTGGTGTCGATCATGCGCATCGACGCGCCAAGTCGCTTGTCGACGTTGTTCCAGTCTTTCTTCTCGCCGTAGTGCGCGCCAATCGCGAACGCGATGGCAGCGGTCTGCGCTGGCTTACGGGCACCGAAATACTTGTTGAAGTTGTTCGAGTCCTCGATGCCTTGCTCTTCTTGACCGAGGCCGAGACGGAGCAGCACGGCGTCACTCAAGGCCTGATCCGCGAACTCGCCCTTGTAGCTCGAGTCTTTCGCGTAACGCTCGAAGAAGTCTGCAGCCTTGTCGTAGACGGCGATCGCTTGGTAGTTGCCGCCGATTTCGTAGGTAGCCTTCTGCGCCCAAGGCGAGTTCTGCATGCCGTACTTCGGCGTGAGCAGAATAAGCCTTGCCTGAATCGATTTCGCGAGCAAGCGAGCGGCTTGATAGGCCTTCGCCATGTTGTACACGATTTCGTCGGCCTTCTCGCACTGCTTGTTCTTCTCGCCCTTGCCGAGCGGCTCTTCACAGTACGTGCGCCACAGTTCGAGATACGCGTCGCCGCCCTTCTTGTAGTTGTCGAGCGCGTTTTTGTAGTCGTTCTTGCCTTGCTGACTGTCGGCGAGTTCGACGATCTTCTGGGCGCGCAAACGTTGAATATCGAACTTGATGCGCGTCAGGAGCTCGCACTGCTCCTTGTTGTCCTCGTACTTGCTGCCTTTGCAGTAGAGGTCGAGGAACTGCGGCACGGCCGTAGCCATGTCATCGAAGCAACCCGGGCGCGGCGGCTCCGCGCGAGAGCCGAGCACGTTGATCGACTCCAGGTAAAGCTGCGCGGCGTAGATACCGGCATCCTTGTCGGAGTGCTCGAGCGCGACCTCTTTGAAGGCCAGCGCCGCTTCCTCCCAGTGCTGCGCCTCGTAGTAGGTACGAGCGCGCGCATACTTCACTTCGACGTATTGCTCCTGCGCGTCCTTGTCGTCCTTGGCGGGCTTCACGTAGCAAATGTAGCGATTGAAGGCCTTGACCATGCCCTTCTGCGAGTCGGTCATTTCCTTGGGCTTGACCTTCTCCCACTCGCCCTTCTTCGCTTCGCGATCCTTCTCGCCGGCGCCCTTGGGGCCGAGGCCGCGGCCTTCGTGCTCCGAGCCGCCTTTGTGCATCTGGTCGTACATCTTTTGGTAGCAGAGCACCGAGGCGTATGCCGCCTCCGCGGCTTGCTCGTTCTTTGGATCTTCGTCGACCACCGAGTCGAAGGCTGGCCCGCACTCGTCCCAGCGCTGCTGGAAGTACAAGAGGTCCGCCATCGCGTACTTGATCTTGTACATCGTCGGCCAGTCGCTCTTGACGATGCGCGGGAACTCGAACTTCTGGAAATCCGCGGAGGTGAAGTTGTCGGCGGCCTTCTTGTATAGGTAGGCCGCGAGGTCCATGGTCTTCTTGTCGCCCGTGCCGCGCACGCCGCCGGAACCGACGGCTTCCAAGTGCCAGCTCATCGCGGTCTCCGCCAGGAGCTCCGCCGTCTTGTTGGCGCACTTGAGCTTGTCGGCGTCGGGGTGCTTGTCCTTCATGAAGTCGTTGTAGACGCGCACCTGTTGATCGAGCTCTTTACGCACGGCCTCCTTGTCGCCGGAGTTCAGCGCTTGCGCGGCAGTCGTGATTTGCCCTTGGTAAAAGCAGCTCCGATCGCCGCCATCTCGGCTCAAAAGATCGCGATAAAGAACGATCGCTTCCTTGTAGTGACCGGTGTCGAGGTACGCGAGCCCGAGCTCGTTCAGCATGTCGAACGTCTTCTGGTTCTCGCCGCCCTTGTCGCCGCTGAGCCCCTTGAAGAAGACGTACGCCTTGCCCGGATCGCCGCTGACCGCGTAGACCGGGATGGTGTCGCGGCGCGCCGCTTTCGCCAACTGCTTGGCGTTCGGCAGATCGCCGTATTGATCGCCGTACTCGATGACCTTCTTGAACTCGTTCAGAGCGTTGATGTACTCGCCCTTGTTCCAGAACACGTAGCCGAGCTTGTAACGCGCGTAGCCGTAGACCTTGTTGTTCGGCGGCGGGTACTTGATCACTTCCTTGTAGGCCGCAGCGGATAGATCCCACTTGCTCGGATCGCCCTGCGCCTCTTGGAAGAAGAGCTCGCCGAACGCGAGGTACGCGTTCGGGATATACGGGGATTTGGGCGCCTTCTGGATCAGCTCGTAGTAAACGGAGCGGGCGTTCTTGTAGTCCTGACCGCCTTCGTACTCGTACGCGAGGTAGTACAGCACCTCGTCGATCTTCGAGTAGTCCGGATAGTCGGTCTTCATCATCGTGTAGTACCGGATGGCACTTTCACGAGCGGCCTTCATGATCTTCTCGGCCTGCTGCGAATCGGCGCGAGCCTTGCCTGACGAGCCGCCCTTCTTCTTGGCGTCTTGCGCCACGATGTCGGAGGCGATCTTGTCGCGCTGCGCGGCGCTCTCGAGCTCGACGTAGCCTTCTGCCAGGCGCCGAACCAGTTGCGGGCGATCGGGCGATTTCTTGCTGGTGCGATGATACAGACGCTCGAGGCCCTGGATCTCAGTGATCAAGAGGGCGCGGGCGCGCGCTTGCAAACGATTCTTACGGGTGTCGCGTTCGGCGTACTTCTGAAGCTCGTCGGGATTGACGGGCTTCGACTCGTCCGTGCGTTTTTTTACTTCCCGTGGCGGAGGCGCGCTCGAAAAGGCGGCCGAGCGCTTGCCGTGCACGTCCGCCATCTTGCCCTCGGGGCAAGCCGTCAATGCTTTTTGAGCGTCGGACGAGATGCAAGCGCCTCCCGTGTCCACCGACATCGACGAGCTAGCGTCTTTCGAACCGGAATCCGAGCTCGAGTCCTTGCTCGATGTGTCCTTCTTGCCGGTGTCCTTGGCCGCGTACGACGACATCGTCGCGAGCGACAAACCCAACGCAACCGCAACGCTAAAAAACGCTCTCTTCGAGGTCATGCCATTACCTTCCACACGCCGATTCGACGACCTGGCGGTAGAAACCGAGCTCGTCACGCCAATACTCGCCGTTGAAGGGCCACAGAACGTGCTCTTCGTCCGGCTTCACCACACCGTAGATCTTGCCTTCGGACTTGCTCACCTGGCCGCTCGAGATTTTCTCGTCGAGCAAGTTGCGTTGAGCGGCGGTGATGTCGATCAGAATTTTTTCACCGTCTCGCAGATGCTCGTTGATTTCGTTCACGTTGCGGCGGTAGCGGCTGAGCGCGAGCTCCCCCGTCTGCCGCACGGCCAAGTCACGCGCGAGCTTGAGCGCGTCGCCGACCTGCGTGCCGATACCCGAACTCTGAAAGCTCGGTGGTGACTTCTTGAAGCGCTTGTCTTCTTCTTCCAAGAGTTTCACGTAGTCGATGTTGCGGAGCAGCTGACGATCGCTGAGTGCGTTCTCGACGATCGGGCGCACGCGCTCGTCGAGGTTGCCCTTACCCTCGCGCACCTCGAGCAAGAACTTGAAGAACGGCTCTTCCTTGTTCTCGCCCTTGTAGTTCTTGAGCACCTTCTCGAGTTCGTCCTTGATCGGCGTGTACTTCTTGTTGAAGCGCGCGACGACGGTCGTGGCCGCCTCGTAGTTGCAGTTGGAGAAGTAGATGACGGCTTTGAGCACCGACGCTTCCGGGTAGAACGAGTTCGGGAAGTACGGCGACTCGAGCGTGTGAATGTTGCCGAGCGCGTGCGGATAGTCGCCGGCCATGTAGTAAGCCCACGACTCTTCGAACAACGCGTCGAGCCAGTACTCGCTCGCATTGTTGACCTGGTTCCAGTACTTGACCGCGGCGCTCAGCTTGTTGCTGTCGATCTGCGGAGCGTTGGTTTCGGTGTCGAGCCGAATCGACGCCGAGTAGTAGGTGCGTGCCATCGACAGCGACGCGAGGTCGCGCAAGCGATCCTCGTCCTCGACGCCCTCGACGCCCTCCTCGAGCGCCTTCTGAATGCGCTGAAAGGATTGCACTGCGGGCACCGACTTGCGGAGCTGCACGTAGCTGATGCCCGTAAAAAATTGGGATTTTACGTAATACTCACTGCGCCGGTCGACCTTCTGGAACAGCCGAATCGCTTCTTCGTATTGGCGGTTCTTGTACTTGTAGCGACCGAGCATGTAGTTGAGCTGCCAGAACAGATCGCGCTGCTGCTCGTTGTCGAAGCGCGCGACTTCTTCGTCCGTGTACTTACCGACGCGCTCGATGATGTCGGCCGGCTCCGGCAGCTGCGTGGCGAGCTTGGCGAGCCACAACAACGTCTCCTTGAACTTCACGTGATTCGGGTTGTCGGCGATCACGCTGAAGATCGCGTAGCTTGCTTGGTAGAACTTCAAGCGATAGAGCGAAATGGCGAGGAAGTACTCGGCGAGTTGCTTGTTGCCCGGGTCGTCTCCGGTCTCGCCGGCAACCACGCGGTGCAAGGCCTGCGCGGCTTCGTTCCACTTCTCTTTGTCGAACAGCTGCTTGGCGGACGCAGCGGCTTCCGTCATCTGACCTGCAGTGACGGGCTTCCCACCGCCGGCGGAGTCGTCGTCGAGATCGATATCCACCTTCTTGTTGCCGCTGGGCTTGTCCGCGTTTGCTTTCGCGGCGCCGCCCTTGCCCTTCTTCTTCGGAGCTGGCGAATCCGAATCGAGATCGATGACCTCTTCGGCGCGTGCGGGCCGCACATAGGCGACGCTCTGAAGAGCCGCAGCAGCCAAAATGCAGACCGCGACAAGGCGCTTTCGAAACATGAATCCTCTTGAGTGGGTTGAGTGGAGCGCCCAGCGGGCCGCACCGCGACGGAGCCCGTCAGGGCCTGAAAATTCCAAAAAACCTAATAAGTACCGCTAGATAGCAGACGCGGCCGAGGGGCATGTTAGATATCGGCGAGTGGCGTTGTCAAGCGTCGTCAAAGGCCTTTGCGTAGGAAAGCACCGAGCGAAGAGCTCCACTTCAAAATTGAATCTCACCAGGATTTGAACCGGCGTGTTTGGTTTTGATCGATTTGTGTGAGGCACCACATTGAAAATCAATGAAGACGCAGCCACGATGTACGTCGTTTCGACACACGCGCTGAAAATTTCCTTGGTGGCCGCGGATTCCCTGCACTGATGAACCTCTTTCGCGTTGACGTAGTTCGGAACGAAGGGCTACGTTCGGCGCGGTTGTGTCGGCGACCCTGATCGCCCCTACGATCGCTTTTACGTCGAACG
This sequence comes from Polyangiaceae bacterium, assembly GCA_036496745.1. Taxonomy (GTDB): domain Bacteria; phylum Myxococcota_A; class Polyangia; order Polyangiales; family Polyangiaceae; genus PMG-095. Next base: position 13,903 of record DASXKQ010000119.1, on the reverse strand, counting down.
GTGACGAGCACTAGATGACACGAAAATTCACGGGTTTTTTCATCTTGGCCTGCACGCTCGCGGGTTTGGTTCCGCTTTCCTGCAAACCAGGCGGCGTCGGTGATCCCTGTACGCCGGAAGACGAGTACGACACCACGTTCTCGGGCTTCGACGTGAAGGAAGTCAACGTCGAGAACAAGTCGTTTCAGTGCGAAACGCGCGTGTGTCTCGTGAATCACTTCCAGGGCCGAGTGAGCTGCCCCTACGGTCAGCCCGATCCATCGTTGCCCCCGGTCGCCGGCATGTCGAACACCGACAAGTGCTACGTGCCCGGACACGACGCGAAGAGCCCGGACGTAGCGACCAACACCATCACCACGCTCGTAAATCCGCAACTGCTCTCACGGCGGGCCGACAGCGTCGTGTACTGCTCGTGTCGTTGTGATGGCCCGGACAAGAACGCCCGCTACTGCAAGTGCCCCTCGGGCTACTCGTGCACCAAGCTCGTCGATGAGCTCGGTCTGCCAGGCCGCTCGCAGCTCGCCGGTTCCTACTGCATCAAGGAAGGGACGGAGTTTACGCCCCCCGCTCCCAGCGACCACTGCGACGACACGACCGGCGCCGGCAACTGCGACTGACCGGCACGCCACCGGACTCCGCGCCGAGCTCATCGTGCATCGCTGGCTTGAGCGCCGCGGAATGACCGTGCTCGCGAGAAACGTGCGCGTCGGCTATTTGGAAGTGGACCTGCTCGCGCGCGACGGCCGGACCCTGGCCGTCGTAGAGGTGCGCACGCGCGGCGCGGGCGCCTGGACCAGCGGATTCGGCAGCGTGTCCGGCTTGAAGCGTACGCGCTTACGACGCGCGGCAGAGCGTCTGTGGCATCGCCGCTATCGTTTCGACCCCACGATCGACCACGTGCGCATCGACGTGGCGAGCGTGACTTTTCGCGGGGAAGTGGCGGAGGTCGAATACGCTAAGGGGATTTGAGAGACTAGACGTCGAGCGCGGCTTTCATTTCGGTGCGCAGTTGATAGAGCGGCTCGAGCTCCCCCGGCTCGGCTTTGGGCTCGAGGGTCTGGATCGCGCGCTCGAGTTTGCTGATCTCGACCTCCTGCCGCCCGCGCAGGTTGATGACCATGGTCTCGAACGCATCGAAGAAATGCACGAGCTCGTCCCCTTTGCGGAGCTTGTTCGGAATACGCAGGTGCCCTTCACCGACGTCGCGAATCTGGCGCTTCATCTTGTGGATCGGGCCGGCCACTTTGTGCGTGACCAAAATACCCGCGACGCCGATCAGAACGACCAGCGTCAATAGCGCGGCGATCAGGGTCACGAGCAACGCGTGTTGTTGGCTCGTCAAGGACGCCGCTTGGTCGCGCAGCGCCGTGGCCTGCCCTTCCAGGGCCGCCTGCTGCTGATTCAGTCGCTCGTCCTGCTTTTGCGCGTCGGATTTGAAGGCATCGAGCAACGCTGGGTTGTCGCTGTAGACGGGGTCCTTGATGATGTTCATCTTGACGACCTCGCTCACCTTGCGACTTTCGGAGACGACCTCGCGCCCCCGCGCGACCACTTGCTCGCCTTGCTGCACCGCTTGGTGACTCTGGGCCAACACGGCAACGCTCGTGCGCCAGATGATGAGCCCGAGCGACACGCTGAAGAGGACGGCGATAGCGACGAGGTAGCTCGTGTATTTCAGCTGAAAATGGCTATCGAGCAGGTAGTTACGAAGGCGGCGCTGATGCCGACCCGTGGCCGGCAGCGACGCGGTAGCCGCTTGTCCCATGACACTGAGCTCCTTGTCGGACGAAACCGGGTCCACACCAAGGGACCCTCATACTTCAATAGAGTAGAGCACAAATGGGGCGGCGATAAAGTTCCAGCGAATAGCGAGCACTTCGACCCCGCGCGGCGACTCGGCATGCGCTCAGGGGTCGCCCTCGGTCCAGCCTGCATTCAGCCGGCCGCGATGCGGACCGCGTCCGCTGTCACTGGATCTGTGGGCCGTAGCTCTTGGCGAACTTCTCGATCGCGCGGCCGGCAGCAGTCTTGATCAGCTCGGTCTCGGTGGCCGGGTCCGGGTTGCCCGAAGCGGAAGTCGTGAGCTTCACCGAGTACGTGGCCACGACGTTCTTCTCCGGATAGGTCGAGACGGCGACGTCGATCTTCACGGTCACGTTGCCGTCTTTGTAGAGCGGCGCGGGAATGCTCGGCGATAGGAAAACGGCCTTGATTCCCTCGTGCCTGGCTAGGCGCTTCTTGGCGTCACTCACGCCTTCGCCCTGCGGTGCGATCGCCACCGTGCCTTGCTCGCTCGCGCTCCGCGTCATCGAGCCGCGGACCATCCGATCGACCTCACCCCCGCCCCGTCCGGTCTTGTCCGACGTTTTGCCGACGGAGACGTAGTACTTCGCGCCCTCGACGAACACGATACGATCGATCGCCTTCTCGATCGTCGAGCGGACGCTGTCGTTCTGCTCCTTGTCGAGCTTGGCCTGCAAACAGTCGGCACCCCCAAGATGCAAGCGACGTAAACCGTCGGCGGACGCAATGCGCACCGTCACGCTCGAGTCCGCAAGCCCCGAGCAGAGCGCATCGACCGCGCGGTCCGACTTGGACGCACCGAGCGCGAGCGCGGCCTGTGTACGCACGCGTGTATCCGAGTCGTGCGACAGGTTCGCGATCAGATGGTCGACGTCAGGCCCCTCGTCTGCCCAGCATGGAGCCGCTAGCAACGCCCAAGCCCCGCCAACCAAAGCCGCCACGACCAAACGACGCATATCGAACCACCGTATCACGCCAGAGCCTGCGATCGGTAGCTCGCGAGCGCGACGAAGCGCTCATGGTTTGACGGCATCCGCGGCCGTCGTCTGCGTCGGCCATCACCGACCGCGCGGGCCCGAAATGTGCGACTCTCTCGCGGTGACGCGCGGCTCCACCCCGACCCGCCGACCAAACCGGTTTGGGTTCACAGCAGCCTTCCTACGTGGGGCAATGTGCGCGCTTTGGGCGACCACGTCGTTGCTCAGGACGGCGCGCGCGGACACGCCGATCCGAATCACCGGCAGCGCGACCATCGAGGGCTCGGCCAGCTCGGGCGCGCGGGGTGTCGAACTTCGGGCGCGACTATTCGACGACGCGTCGCACTCGATCCCTGGGGCGGATCTCAAGCTGCGCGTGCGGGGCAGCCACCCGAGTGGCGCGCATTCCTGCGCGGGTAGAGCTAGCGAATTGTTGGCGGACACCGATGGCGTGTTCACGGCGAGAACGGACGCCGCCGGTGCGATCTGCGTACTGTTCGCAGATTCGATCGAGCGGTCTCAGATCGAGATAGGCTTCACGGATCCCTCTGGGCTCTACGCGCCCACGACGACGTTGATCCCAACCGACAGCGCGCGAGGTGCGCTCGAGATTGTCTTTTCGCCGGTGCCTTCGACCATTCCGCTCGAATCAGCGCAGGCACGCGTCACGCTGCGCACACGCGCACACCCAACCCTCGAGCAACCCGTGCTGCTCGGTCTGACGCTCAGCGTGACCTCGGACAAGACGACTAAGCACCAGCTCCTCGAGCATCCGGCGCTGGCTGGTGAGTCGCTAGAGCTCACATTCGCAACTCGCGAACTGCCGGGTCCAGGCCCGCTCACGCTGAGCGCAGAATTCGCCGGAAACGAGACGCTCGGCAGTGCCCACGCCACCGCGCGCGTCGAAGCGACGGCACGCGTGCAGCTTGCACTCATTGCATCGCTCAACGGCGATGTGCGCGACGGAGTGCACGTCCGTGTGCGCGCGAGCTCGTGTAGAGGCGCGGTTCCCACGGGATCGGTCGAGGCGCGCCTGCGCGGGACGAGTGTGGCGAGCGCAGCCGTCGTCAACGGCGTCGCAGATATCTGGCTGCAGCTGGACGACACGCGCGAACGAAGCGTGGAGCTTCGCTATGCGCCCGACACCACCTGGTGGATTTCAGGCAGCCCGCTCGAAGTGGAGCTGCCCATCACACGGGCCACGCCATGGCAACGATTGCCTTGGATGCTCGCCCTGCTCGCGCTCGGGGCTTGGCTCGTCGCGGGCTGGCGGCGCCCACAGCGAGCCGCCGTCCTTCGCGCAGTAACGGCTCGTGAGAAGCTCGAGGGCGGGGTCGACGTCGTGGCCACCTCCGAAGACGGACGAACCTGGAGCGGCAAGGTCGTCGACCGTCACGACCAGACACCAATCGCGGGCGCCCTCATCAACGCGACGCTGCCGGCCTTCAGTGGCAGCGGCGCCGTCGCGAGCACGACATCCGACGCTGAAGGGCTGTTCGAACTCGCTGAATGGAGCGCGCCAAGGGCTGCCGAAGTGACGCTCGAAGTGCGCGCGCCTTGGCACACGCCCCTCGTCGCCCCACTGCCGCGTCCGGGCAAGCTCGTCATTTCGCTGGTGTCTCGGCGCCGCACGTTGCTCGCGCGCTTCATCGAGTGGGCCAGCCGAGCCGGCCACGCCCGGCACGCGGGCGGACGTGAGCCCACGCCCGGCGAAGTAGGACTCGCCTCCCGTGTCGCGCCTCCTGTCTCGGAATGGGCGCGCGCGGTCGATGAAGCGGCCTTCGGACCGGAGCCGCTTTCCGAAGGCAAGGAGCAGTCGGTGGTCGCGCGCGAGCCAAACGTCACCAAAGACGGCCGCGCCAACTGACGGCGCGATCGGTTTCTGCGACGCAACCATTGACGCGGCAAACCTCGCGTTTCTATAGTCCGCGAGCCCGCAGGATCCGGCCCATCTGCCCATGATCTACGTCCTCATCGCGCTCGCCGCCGTTGTCATCGCGTACTTCCTCTTCTTCAAGAAGAGCGAGCCGGAACAGCTGCCCCCGGGTGCGCCCAAAGCGCCCGCCGCCAAAAAGGCCAAGAGCGAGGCTCCGCCCGCAGCCGGAAAAAAGGACGAATCGAAGCGACCGGCTCCCACCTCCGTCTCCGAGCCGCCGCCGCCACCGTCCCGGTCTCCAACGCCTCCGTCTGCGCGCGGAGCAGCCGTTCCGTCGCCGCCCTCTTCGCGCGCGGGTCGGGCTGCACCCGCAGCAGACATCGAAAGCCTACGCCGCGGCCTATCCAAGGCCCGCGCTGAAGACGGTTTCTTTGGCAAATTGCGGACGCTCTTTAGCGGGAAAAAGGAGCTCAGCCCCGAGATTGCGAGTGAGATCGAGGAAATCCTGCTCGGGTCGGACGTCGGAACCGACACCACCAAGCTCCTCATAGACCACGTCAAGGAAGTGCTGGGGCGCTCCGAGCTGAGCGATCCCGAGAAGGTCTGGGAAGCGATTCAGCTCGAAGCCGAGCGCATCGTCTCGGTGGACGGCTTGGCGGGGCCGCTAGAGCTTCGCAGCAAGCCCACGGTCATCCTGCTGGTCGGCGTCAACGGCGCCGGTAAAACCACGACCATTGGCAAGCTTGCGACCAAGCTACACGCGAACGGGAAAAAATGCGTCCTCGCGGCCGGCGATACGTTTCGCGCCGCAGCCGTTCAGCAGCTGGTCGTCTGGGGCGGGCGTGTGGGCTGCGAGGTCGTGCGCGGCAAGGACGGCGCAGACCCCGGCAGCGTCGTATTTGACGCGATCAAGAAGGCCGAGGAGCTCGGCGCGGACGTGGTCGTGGCCGACACCGCCGGGCGTCTTCACACGAAGAGCAACCTGATGGCGGAAATGAAGAAGATCGCGCGCACGGCCGAAAAAGCCTTGGCTGGCGCGCCGCACGAGATCCTGCTCGTGATCGACTCCACCAATGGGCAGAACGCCCTGGCCCAAGCCAAAGAATTCAAGGAAGCGCTGCCGGTAAGCGGCATCGTGCTGACGAAGCTCGACGGCACTGCGAAGGGCGGCGTGGTGCTCGGCATCGCCAATTCTTTGCGCCTCCCAGTGCGTTTCGTTGGTCTAGGAGAGCGTCCAGATGACTTGCACGAGTTCGTTCCAGCTGATTTCGTGCGAGCGTTGCTCGGAAACGACACTTAAAAGCCTATGTTCTTGGTAGAGCATAATTTTTTGCTTGTTGATTGTGAGAAATTTAGCGTGATATAGTCCACCGGCGTTTCCGATTGGCGGAATTGTCCAATAGTTCCAAGTAGTTGCAGACTCCGGTACCCTGCGATCGTTGAAGGGGAAAGCGGAAGAGGCATCGATGAAGTCAAGTCCCATCGGGCTCCTCGTAGCGGCGGCCCTCGGCATTTTCCCTGCACAAAGCTTTGCTCAAGGCAAAGGGAAGGCCAAGCCCGCAGCTGCAGCGAGCGACACAGCAGCAGCTGACAAGCCAGCTGCAGCAGATGATGCCACCGGCAAGACCGACGCGGCCGCCGCAGGCGATACTGGCGACACGGGCGATGAAGAAGCGCCGCCGGAAGGTGGCGGTGACACCGGCCAAGGTTTGGCCGATATCTGCAAGATCGACCCGGCAGCCTGTCCCAACCTGGACATGGACAAGGAGGCCGCCCGTCCGATCAAAGAGCAGATCTTTGCCGCTCAGCAGCTGTACGTCCTGCGTCGCGGGCGCTTCGAGATCCAGCCCTATTGGTCGATCACGCTGAACGATCAGTTCGTCGGCCATCCAGCGCCAGGGCTGGCGCTCAACTATTACGTGACCAACGTGCTCGCGGTTGGCTTGAACGGCAATTTCTACAACCCGTTCAACGTCGACCAAGAGTTCAACGGGCAGGTGCGCCGAGCCGCGCGCGTGGCTGTGCCGCTCACGGAATACAACTGGGGCGCCGCGTTCAACTTCACGTACGTGCCGGCCTACGGCAAGTTCGCCGGCTTCAGCGACTTCATCTTCCACTACGACGCGTACGTGGTGGGTGGCGTCGGTGCCATGAGCGTGCGGCCGATTCCGATCATCGATCCCGACAACCGCAACTTCTCGTACAAGACCAAGCTCGCGTTCAACGCAGGCATCGGCCTGCGCATCTTCTTCAATCGTTGGTTCGCGGCCGTGATGGAAGTGCGCGACTACATCTTCAACGATCAGCTCGAGAACTTGTCAATCGCACCCACGCAGGCGCAGCAGACTGATCCTTCCACTTGGTACGGCGATTCCAAACTGACGAATAACATCCAAGCTCAGGTAGGCGCCGCCATCTTCCTACCGTTGTCCTTCGACTACCGGTTGCCGAAGTGATGGGCAAAGGGCGAGACATGACGACCACGAAAGCCAAGATGATGAAGAGGCTGATCGCCGTACTGGCGCTCGGCTTTGCAACACTCGCCGTCACCGAGCGCGCCCAGGCGGAAGAAGTCTTGTTGACGGGTCCACTCGCAGGAGCTCCGGCGGTGCGCAAAATGCGGCTCTACCGCCAGGGCCGCTTCGAGATTGATCCCGCTGTTACCTTCACCCTGCTCGATCAATACCAGCGCACCATTTTGCTCGGCGCGCGTCTCAACTACAACATCACGGACTGGCTCGGGATCGGGGCCTGGGCTGCCGCGGGCAACCTGATCCGCGTATCGACGGATTTGACGGATCAGATTCAATCCGTGAACGCGAATCGCCGCGCAGCCGCGGCAGCGGGCAGCGTGCAGGACCAAAACGACCTGGCGAAGACCGCCGTCAACCTCGGTCCGAATTTCAAGGACCAACTCGGCGGCATCGATTGGGTGCTCGCGCCTCAAATCATGGCCGTTCCGTTCCGCGGCAAGCTCGCCTTGTTCCAAGGCATCTTCCTGGACGCCGACCTCTACTTCTTCGGCGGCCCGGCGTTCATCGGCATGACCGAGCGCGCCAACTGCGACCCGTGCGCCAACAATTTCAGCACCACCAAGCGCACCGCAATCGCTCCGACGTTCGGCCTCGGTTTCACGTTCTTCGTGAACAAGTTCAGCGGCATCGGCTTCGAGTATCGCGGCATGCCCTACTCGTGGAACACCGGCGGCTTCGATACCGCAGGCGGCGGCAAGGACAACCAGTTCCCGGACAACAAGATCACGAACGCGGACCGTCGCTTCTATTTCAATCAGCTGCTGACGGTGAGCTACAACATCTACCTGCCGTTCCAGTACCGCGTCAGCGAGTAGCTCACACTCCGCTCCCTACGCTTGGCTCGTAGGCGCGCGTCCGCCACGCGGCTCGCGCTGGAGCGCATGCGCCAACGGTCGCTGCCTCGGCCTAGTGCACCGAAGCGCGGCCTTCGCGGTCAGTTCTCTACCCGAAAGACGCGCTGGGCTGTCCGCCGCGCACTGTTCCATCCGCTCCAACCGAGTAGCCTTGGGGCAGCTTCTTTCCGAGCGGGGCGCGTGCTTCTGGATCGATCGGCCATTTACGATCAACCAGGCCTTGGGCAATGCGGATTTGCACGCGGCGCGACTCTTCTCCCTCGAGGGCGTCGAGCAGCGCGGGCAAACTCTGTGGATCATTGACGGCAAATAGCGTCCCGACCGCGGTGAACCGCACGGGCTCGCTGGCATCCTGGAGAAACGGTTCCACGGCGACGCGGACGTCGTCGAGCGCGTGCGCTTCCAGCGCCTGTATCAGTTGGATCTTGGGCTCCGGATTGCGCATGTATTCCGTGTCGAACTGGTCGAGGATGCCAAGCAGCTCTTCCGCCAGGTCCTCCTCCGGCACGATCGCGCGCAGCACTTTGAGGGGCCAGGTGACGCTTTCAGCGCGCTTGCAGTATTGACGAATGGGCTCGAGCGCGTCTGCACCAGCAGCGACGATGCCCTGCACGCACGCCTCTTTTTCGTCTTGGTCCGTGATCGATGGATCGAGCACCCAGTCGAAGCGTTTGAGCAGCGCCGCCGCCGCCGCCGCTGTCCCCATGCGGCCGAGTTCTTGGATCGCTTCCTGCCGATCGAAGTTCTGAGAGAGCTTGTTCGCGAGCAGGCGTTCGAGCCGAGCGATCTCGCGATCGGACGCCTTGGGCGGCCGGTCCGTTTTCTTGCCTAGGAAATCGAAGATACCCATGGGAACTGAGCTGGCTGGCGATATAGCACCGCCCGCGGCAGGTTGGCCGCACACCAAGTGAAAATGCCGCGGAGTCGCGTCAGCCGAGAGGGACCGCGATCAGCACGACCGCGTTGTTTTTGACCTGAACTTGATAGCGCACGGGGCGCCCGTGCTTTTGCGTCATCTCGCCTTCGCTCGAGCGAATGCGGCCGGTGAATGCGTCGAACGTGATGTGATCGACGGGATCGCCCATTTGCCGCTTGGCCGCGATGTACTCGTTGTAGAGGCGCCGGTAGTACTGGTCCGGCCCCTCCGCGCGGAGCGCAGCGACCACCGCAGGATCGACTTGGCCAGCGACCGAGCTCTCGTCGACGGCGAGCGCTTCCTGAAAATCCCGCGCGCTTGGACCCTGAGACGGCCGACCTTGCTCGTCCGTCGTGTCTTCCGCGACGCCCATCAGGGCGTTGAGTAGCGAATTGATCCGGAACACGAGCCCGCCGAGCTCTTCATGCTCGATTTGAAAGCGAAGATCGGAGCTGCCGTTGATGATCGCCAAGAGACCGTCTTCCAGCTCCGAGACCGGGCCGGAAATGTAGTTGCCGAGCATGACGCCGCCCATGATCACGAGCAGAACGCCCAGGGCCGCCACGCCGAACACCGGCCACAGCAGGCCATTTAGGCTGTCTACGAGCGACGCGGGCAAAGCCGCGATGATCACCGCTCGCGTCTCTCCATAGCCGTCCAATGGGATCGCGCCGAGCAAGAGGCCGGCGATCGGCGCGTCTGCGTTGGCCACGCCGGCCGAAGACAGCGCCTGTTTGGCGGCATTCACCACCCCGGACTGAGCCGCCGCCGAGACGACCTCTGGAGGCGCGGCGCTATCCGCAACCGCGTTCACCTTGTCGCCTGCCGGCACGCCGAGCAACAAGGCTTGCCCGCTAGTGAGCTCGCTCGTGCGGGTCATCCGCTCGTCGTTCAACGGCGTGCCGATCACGAGCGCACCGACTACGGCGCCGCTGTCGCCGCGGACGGGCGCGTAGCTAGTCAACATTTGCTCCTGACGCTTCTCGTTCAGCCAGAGGGCGCTCGCGGTACGTCCGCCCTTGAGCGAGGCGAGCAGCGACGGATGTGCCTCCCCCGTCTTGTCACCGCGCAACTGCGCAGAACCGTTTCGGCCGATCGTAACGCCCTGGGCGTCCACGAACATCACGAGCGACGGCGCCATTTTTGCGAACATCGGCTCGCCGACGGCGGCGTCGTGAAGGCGGTTTGCTTCGGCGGTGGCCGCCTCGCTGCGAGCTTCCGGCGTCGAGGCGCCCAGCACGGTCCGCGCTGCGTCGCTCATGGCGGCCGTCTCGAGCCAGCGCTCCATGCGCAGGCCATCGAGGGCGAGTTGTGCATTGGCGGCGCGCAGAGCCTGGCCAACTTCGAGTTTGCGTTTTTCCTGATTCGCCACCACGTCGCGCAGCGACGTGAGCAGCAAAAAGTACGTCAGCAAGCCGACGACAATGACGATTCCGGCGTTAACGATGATGATCTTCCAACGCATCCTAAGGCCCCTTTTGGGTCGATCCCCCGAGGGGGCTCTTGCCGCGCTCTTATCCGCAGCCGTGCTAACGGCGATTTGACACGCGAGGCTACTACTTGTCGCCGCCGAGCTAAAGTACGGAAGTATCGATTCTCGCGCCTGCAATGGCCGGCCTGAAAGCCCGATATTCTCGTTCCTGCAACCGCCATGCAATCACACGCCCAGCCCTCCACCCCCCCGGCCAAACGTCTCGCGTTGATTGACGATCCCGTCTTCGGTTTGCATGGCTGCCCGTCCGGACACCCGGAGCGGCCGGAGCGACTCGACGCCGCACGCGCGGGAGCGGCTCGGGCTGACTCCGGGCTTCAGCAGTGCGAGCTGTCGGCGCGTCCGGCGGAAGAAGACGAGCTCGTTCGCGTCCATGACGCCGCGTACATCGACAGCCTCGGCCATTTGGCCGGCAAGTCCGGCTACCTCGACGCCGATACGTTCTTCGGCCCGCGCTCGATCGAGGCCGCGCGTGTCGCCGCGGGCGCAGCGATCGTCCTGTGCGACGCCCTGATCGATCGGCGCGCAGAATTCGGCGTCGCATTGGTTCGCCCGCCCGGCCACCACGCACGACCGTCTCGAGCGATGGGCTTCTGCTTGCTCAACAACGTCGCGGTCGCCGCCGCCCATGCCCGGGCGCGTGGCGTCGAGCGCGTGGCGATCGTCGACTTCGACGTGCACCACGGCAACGGGACCCAAGAGTGCTTCTACGATGATCCATCGGTGCTCTACGTTTCATTGCACCAATGGCCGCACTATCCGGGCACTGGCGCCGCGACCGAGTGCGGCCGAGGCGAGGGCCTCGGCTACACGGTCAACGTGCCGCTCTCCGCCGGCGCCGGCGACGCGACGTATCTGGCGGCCATGCAGCGCGTCGTAGCGCCCGTGCTCGAGGAGTACCGCCCTGGGCTGCTCTTGGTGAGCGCGGGTTACGATGCCCACGCGCGCGACCCGCTGGCGCAGATGTGTTTGAGTGAGCACGGCTACGCTGCGATCACCGAGCGGCTGCTCGCCGCGCTCCCAGCTGAAGTCGGCGTTGGGTTGGTCCTGGAGGGCGGCTATGATTTGATTGGGCTCAGTGAGTCGCTTGCCGCGACGCTGCAGGCGCTGGGCGGAGGGAAGCCCGAGCCGTCCACGGATGCCCTCTCGACGACTCACGAACGCGATCTCGACTTGGTAAGCCGCATTGCCGGCAATTTTTGGCGCTTGGATTGAAAGATCCACCCGGGGCGGGTTGCCGAGGTGGCCCGAGCTGAGCTAGATACCCCGCGCTGCTGGCCCGAAGAAGGCCCGGTCGCCGTAGACCCTACGGTGGGTGTAGCTCAGTGGTAGAGCACTGGATTGTGGCTCCGGTTGTCGCGGGTTCGATCCCCGTCACTCACCCCGTAATAAAAAGCACAAGCAACTCCAGGTAGTTGCGAATCCCGAGGTTGATGCGGCACATCAACCCGGGACGGACGTTGTTGCGCTAGCGGAGGTCTTCCTTCGAGCGTGTTCGATCGGCGCTCCGCACGGCGAACTCGCCGTGGCGCTGGCAAACGCAGTTCTCGACCAGACCGCGGCGCGGCTTGCGCTCGCGGTGCTCGACGAAAGGAACACGCACCGCTTCAGGCGTGCGATTGAGCTCGCTGAAAAAATCGTCGGTGGGCCTTCCTCGGTCTCCGCGCGGGGGCGCGTCTGATGTCAGGCTCGCGCTCAGTCGAAGGAGCGGTCGCGGTGACGCCCGCCGCTCGGGCACAGCGGTCGCATTCAATCGCGAGTGCGACCGCTCCTTCGGCTGAGCGTGACTCGGCGGCGTGCCCCGCGTCCCGGGGGCTGCGGGGGGCGGAGCCCCCCGGTGGGCGCGAAGCGCCCCTTTACTCGACACCTAAGGGATTTCGCGAACGGCAGCATCCGCAGCGCTCGAAACGTGATCGGATTTCTGGCCGGACCGGAGCGAGGGAAGGCCATATGCTTCCTCCAATCGAGCTCACTTGCTGGGAATACAAAGCGCAAGTAGCGGACGCAATCGAGACCGAGGCGGCGGAGGCCAAGTACGGTCGGCGGAGGCGCGCATTCAGACACAAGGCCGCAGCACTGCGCTTGTGCGGGCGGCGGACAGTTGTAGACACGTGCAACGGCTGCGGTGAGCATATAGCCGGTACCGGCGTGCAGATCTCGGCTGGTCACGCTTGCGGGACGCGCGTCTGCTCATTGTGCCAACGACGCGCCTCCGCAGAGCGGCTCGCCGATTGGTGGCCTTCCGTTGAGCGTGCTTCGACAACCGCAACGAAGAGCTTTCAGATGCGTTTCGTGACCCTGACGGCGCGCTACGATCCCTGCGATCCGGACGACGTAACAGTTGACGCTTTGCGAACGCGGGTAACGGGCCTGGGCAACGCAATCCGTCATCTTTGGCAGGTCGGCCTTCGCGACGCTCGCGACAAGATGAAGCAAAAGCGCAAAGGTGCTGGGCTCGCGTACGGCATCGAATGCGCCGGCTCGGGCAATGTGCATCTGCACTTCGTCTATCTCGGAGGGTTCATCCCGAAGGAGTGGTTGGAGAACACCGCCAGGGAGGCGTTCGAGCAGTGTGGTTTCTCGAAAATCAACAACGTGGTGCCGCGCGAGGGAGAAAATCACGCGCAAGCCACAAAGCGCGCCCTTCGCGAGACCTTGAAATATGCCATCAAAGGAACGTCCCCTCTTTGTGAGCGTTGGTTCAGTGAGCGCCGCGAAGTGCAAAACCCAACGCTCGTGGCGCGCTGGGAAATGGCGACCCACGGTCTGCACTTGCAAGGTCGCTTCGGTTCGTTCCGAACCTCGACCGATGAAGCGGCCAAATCCGATCCACCAAGCATCTCTCCCGTGCCCTGTCCGCATTGCGGCGCGGAGCTTGGCTATCACACGACTGAGGTCGAGACCTGGTGGTGGGTCTCGTACTGTCACTTGCGCGGGTGGAAGGCCTTCCGCGGCGGGCGCGCCGACCCGATCCCAATTCCCGACGATGAATCACAACGGTGGATGCTCGATCTTGTCGCCGACGGTTATGAAATTTTGGAGCCCGTTGATTCGCGAGTGTGGCTGGCCGCGCGCGCTGCATTGAGCAAAACACCGACCCATAGGGGCGCAACCGAGGTATTTTTCATATGACCGCGGCGGAGAAATTGTTAAGTGAACTCCGTGCAAAGAGCGTGCAGGTTGAGCTCGCAGAAGCTGACAAGTTGCGAATCGAGGCGCCCCCAGGGGTCGTTGCCCGTGACGAGATTGAACGCCTTCGCGCACTCAAGCCGGCGTTGCTCCTCCTGCTGCGACGGTCGCTTGACGTATTTTTCTTGGACTTCGAAACCCGTTCGCTCGCGTCGCTCAGGAAGCTCGGCGGTCGTGCTTACGCCGAGCACGAGACCACTGAGGTCTTGTGTGCTGTGTTCAGGTTGCCCGACGGACAAACGATCGAATGGCAGCCGTCGCA
>DASXKQ010000118.1:0-3436 GCA_036496745.1 Polyangiaceae bacterium | reverse complement strand
GTGGGCGCCCCGCACCGAGTGCTTCATCGAGGATCCGCGTCAGACAGGTCCGTTCGAGATCGCGAAAATGTGCCTCGCCGTGAGCAGCAAAGACTTGGGCAATGCTGAGGCCCGTCTCAATTTGGATACGCTGATCGAGGTCGATGAAAGGATGCCCGGCCCGCTTGGCGACGAGCTCACCGACGCACGTCTTACCCGTCGCCATGAAGCCATTGAGGAGCAGTGGTCTACGCATGAATGAGGGGATTTCAGAGGAAGACGGCAACCTACCGCAGATTGCGCCGCGCGCCGACCAGCGATGAACCATGCCAAGCCGGCGCGACAATGCTAGGAATTTGTGCTGGTGCAAGCACGATGAGCGGCCTCGCGTTCTCCAAGTACGAAGGGCTCGGCAACGACTTTGTCGTGATTGACGCTGCCACCGAAGCGCTTCTGGACCCAGCCCTGGCGATACGCATGTGTGACCGACATTTCGGCATTGGTGCCGATGGTGTTCTGCTCGTGTTGCCGCCGGTGTCTCAGCGCGCGCGCGCGCGTATGGTGGTGCTGAATGCCGACGGCAGCCGACCAGAGATGTGTGGCAACGGAGTGCGCTGCGTCGCACTGCATTTGGCTTTGCGAGACAACCAGCAGGTCGGCTCTCTGACGATCGATACGGACGCCGGCCCGCGCGCGATCACGCTCGAACGAGAGGGCGGCGTGGCGTCTGCCGCTGTCGAGATGGGGCAAGCGTTGGTCGAAGCGGAGCTAAGCCGAACGTATCGCGGTCGACAGCTTTCATTCATGCGTGTATCGATGGGTAATCCACACGCAATCTGCTTCGACGCGGATCTGAATGCGGGTGAACTCGATGAGCTCGGTCCGCTCATTTCGGCGGCTGTGCCGGGCGGGACCAACGTCGAATCCGTGACTATGTGCAGTGCCCGCGAGTTTGAGCTTCTCGTCTGGGAGCGCGGAGTCGGTCGTACGCTCGCGTGCGGGACAGGAGCCTGCGCGGCGGCTGTCGCGGCGGCTGTCAGCGGCCGCTCGCCCTTTGATCTACCCATTCATGTCAGTTTGCCCGGTGGTGCTCTCGAGATCACCGTGCGCGGCGGGACTTTGGCGGTGACTATGAGCGGACCGGCCCGCCTGGTCTTTAGCGGCGAGAGCCGAATTCAGTGAGTACCGACCTCGATATTCGCCACGATTTGAGCGTCGTTGCGATCATCTCGAGATCTGCCGAGATCGAGCTCATGAGTCGCACGCTGGCGCCGACGAGCGACCGACTCAGCGTAGCGACCGACTTGGCCGAGGGGTTGGTCAAGGTCTCTTCGCAAGCCCCTGATGTTGCGTTCGTGGAGCTCACGCTTGGGGACGGCGCAGGCTTGGCGGTGCTTCACCACGTGCGCGCGCTCGCGCCCAACGTGACAGTATTTGCGTTGACGACGGCAGACCATCTCGAGCTCGGAATTCAAGCCGCGTCACTCGGGAGCGCGGGCACATTAGTGATGCCGCTCTCCGGCGATGAGATCCTGAACGCGCTCTCAACCGTTCGTGCGCGCCTGGCGGAGAAGCTCGAGCGACAACGCCTTCAGCGTGCTGCACTGTTGACGCAGAAGCAATCGTCTGTCGTCGAACTGGTCGCGGAAATCGCAGAGGCGGACACTCGCCGCGACGCTGCAGAACGCTTGGCAGAGGTGCTGGTGGACTCGGTTGGGGTGTCCCTCTCGGCCGTGTATTTGCCCGCTGCGGAAGGTTCACGCCAACTCATGCGCTCCGCCCTGCGCGGTGCGCCTGTGGACCCTCCGACCTTCTGCGACGAAATGGAGCTCTTGAACTTCGCACGAGAGCGAGATCTCGAGGTTGTGCGTCTGGCTCTGCGTCGGCAACAGAGCGGCTTGCTCTTACTCGGAAAAACGAACGACGGTCGCGAGGCCGCGGACGCATTCCCGCTGCTCGGTTTGGTCGTGGCGCAAGCCACGACTGCACTGGCGCTGATCGGCGCGCGCGAACAATCCAATCGCGGCTCGATGAAGGATCCAAGTTCGAGTGCCTATACGTTTTCCTATTTCGTCGACGTCGCCGGGCGCGAGATCGATATGGCCAGACGTCATGGGCGGCGCTTTTCCCTGGCCACGATCGGCATTCAACAGCGCGGGCAGGCATCGACTGCGGTGGAGCCGACGGTGCAAGTCGCAGACAACGTTCTCTCCGCCGTCCGCGACACCGACGTGCTGGCCCGCGTTGACGCCAACGAGTTCTATTTGCTTTTGCCGGAAACCGGGGGCCTAGGCGCTCACAGTTGTCGACGCCGTGTTCTCGCCGAAATTGCACGTGCGACTTCGACGCTTTCGGTCGCGGTGGGCGTCGCCACTTTCCCACATGACGGCAATGATCTCTCACGCCTGCTGCGCGTGGCCAAACATCGCGCGGAAGCGTCGCAGGGCAGCTCAGTCGGGCGGCTGGGCTTGGCGTCGCTGACGCTGCCCGCGATGGTCGATGAGCTGCTGAATCAGGTGGCGCTCCCGAGCGAGATGTCGGAGCATGGTCTCGAACATCCTCGCTACATCGAGTTGCCCGCGATGGACGTCGTCAGCCTCGCGCTCGGAGCGGTGGCAGAGGCGGCGCAGGGCGGACAAGCGCGTGTTGTCGCAGCCGTACATCCGGGGATCAACGTGGGCGGTGCAGTTCGTGCGGAATACGGGCATGACGCCGATGGCGTTCGCTTCGACGTCGTCGAGGTGGGAGCCTTGCCCGGTTGCGCCAACCTGGAGTTCTTGTGCATCATCGCGGAGCACGCCGCCTACGGATTGGTCGGGCGCGCCGAGGGCAATATCGTGCGCGCGGTGCACGCGGCGGACTCACTGCTAGTCGACCTTGCCCTGCAAAAACTGTCGGACGCCGCTCACGTGAGAGTCATTGACTAATGGCACGTACGGTACTCGTCGTAGAGCCCGACTTTGACGCGCTCGGCGCGCTTGCGTCGAAGCTGCGTGCTCGTGGGCTCGAGGTGACCATAGCTGATGATTCGGCGAGCGCCGTCGAACGAGCGCACGCGTCGCCACCCGATGCGTTCGTGCTTTCCGCGGCGCTGTTGGATCGCGACGCACTGCTAACTCGCATCGCCGCGGACGCCGCTCTCTCGCTAGTTCCCGTGTTTTCGTTGGTCGGTACGGATCTCGGAAGAGAGCTCGCCCTCGGTGAACTGTCGCAGGGCGACGTGGAAGAGATCGCGCGTCGCGTGCACGCGCTTCCGACACGAGCTGGCGCCGCGGTCGAAGCGGGCGGAGACGTGCGCGGCAACTTGCAGCAAGTGAGCATCCTTGACTTGCTGCAATTGCTCAGCATGAATCGGCGAAGCGGGACGTTGTCGATCACGACCCAAGCGGGCGCCGGTGAAGTACGGTTGGCCGACGGTGAGATCGTGGACGCCGTGTACCGTCGCCTTGAAGGAGAG
>DASXKQ010000117.1:0-6103 GCA_036496745.1 Polyangiaceae bacterium | reverse complement strand
TCTTGTAGTCGAGGTATTTGCTCATGGTTTGTCTTCGCCTCGGAGTAGGGGGATCGGTTTCGGCGGAAGCTCGAGCGTGGGCTCTTCGTGCGCCGCCGCCGCGATCTCTTCGTTGTGGCGCATCGCCTTTAGGATGTGCTCGAGCGGCCCGAGCGAACGCACAAACGTCGTCGAGCTGCCATCGCTCGGGAGCGCCGCGCGCGCGAAGGCTTCCGCCTCTTCTGGGCTCGTCAGCTCGGCGAGCTTTTTGACCAGCCGATCCACCAGGATGTAGCGGAACGACAGATCTACATCGAGGTAGGCGTTCCGGCGCTTGTACTGCGCGAGGGCCGCGTTGAAGTGCTGGATCTGGCCTTCCACTTCTTCGCAGCGCTCGAGCGTTGGGAGCTTGGCCGCGGCGATGCCGTTCAGCACCTTCAACCGATGGCGGGTAGCACGAAGACAGGCCTTGCCGCCGGGATTCTTGCAGTGCTCACGGCCGCAGACACAGCCCCCTTTCGCGAGGTTGGTCACAGGCGTTTCATCCCTTCGTAGAGTTGTTCGAGGATGTCGGCTTTCGCCTTTTCGTCGGAGGGCGCGCGCTCGGTTTCGGTGGCGCCCGCCTCGCCTAGGATCATGTTGCCCTTGGCTTGCATCAGGGCGAGGCCGAGGAAGTCTTGCATCTTCTTGCCCTCGCGATCGCCCTTGTGCGCCACCCAGACCGCGCAGATCGGATCGGAGTGCTGCACTGCCTTCTGAGCAATTGACACGCGGCACGGGCGCGCACAGCCCGGGCACTGAAACTCGATCGCGTCCGCGCTCATAGGCTATCATCTCGGGCGCGCGTGGGCTCGGTGAGCTCGGCGTCGGTCAGGTGTTCGAGCTGCGTCGAGTCGAGCTCGCCCGGCAGGCGGCGACCTTCTTTGATGCAGGCCACGCTATCGGCGTGCGGGTAGATCGGGATCGTCTTCATGTGCGCCACCGGGATCGGCAGCAGGTGCACGCCTCCGAGACGCCGGCAGAACGTGTAATCTTCGGAGTGCCACTTTCCGCGGATCGTGCCAGACCAAGTAAACTCAACCTGCTCCTCGCCGTGCAGGTCGAAGTGCACGGAGGCTTTGGCGAGCGTGCGAAGCACGGCCACGGGGATCGCGAGCAAGCCGAGGCCGACCACCCAGCGGTAGGGCTCGCCCGGCGGCGTGAAGAGGCGCGTGCCGGCGAGGGCCGCGTTGATCGTCGAGTACATGGCGGAAGCCGGTACGCCCGTGTCGCGCGCGTGCGTCACGAGCTCTTGGGCTTGCTCGAGCGTGCACGCAATGTCGTCATCGATCATCAGCACTGTGTCGAACATGAAGGGAGCGGGGTTTAGGCCGTCCGGGTTCTCTCCATTTAGCGCCGTCGCGCGCTCGCGGTTCAGGGTGGAGAGCACGCGGAGCGCCATCGTTAGGGCTTGGTTCCGAGCAAGCGAGACGTCGGCGCTCCCGGTTTGCTGCACGAGCTTTGCGCCGGCGCGGATGAACTCGCCGAGCGTGCTCCGCGTGGCTTCTTGCATGTGGCGGTTATAGGAGATCGCGATCACGGTGCGGTTCATTTGGTTCCTTCCAGGATGGTTGTTTCGGCCAGCACCACGGAGCGCGGCGCGGTGAGGTGGTGGCGGTCGACGTCGACGAGCTCGGCGTGTGAGCTCTCGCCGTACTCAGCGAGATCGATTCCTGCGAAGCCGGCGGCGTGGAGAGCTCCGAGGCCGACCATGGCAGTCCATGCGCTCTGGTGGCCGCTATCGCAGAGGATGAAGCGCAGGACGTCGCGCGCGTCGGCGTGCGGGCGACCGAGCTTTTTTAGGAAGGCGAGGTACTCGTCTGGACGCTCGGAGTCGAACGCTAACGCCTCCAGGAAACGTTCGCAGTCGGGGAAACAGATCCGGACTACGCCGCCCGGCTCGAGCACGCGGAAGCACTCGTGCAGGAAGGCTACGCCCGCCTTGAAGGGGATGTGTTCGATCACGTCCTCGGCGTGGATGAACGACGCGCAGCCGCTCGGGAACGGGAGGGGTTCTGAGATGTCGACCTCAGCGTCGTAGCTCTCCCAGGGGGCGGGGAGCGGGTGAGGCCCGCAACCGAATTGCAGCAGACGCCCGCCGCCTAGATCGGGTCGGAAGGGTGCGGTCACTTGATGTCTCCGCACTGCATGCACGAGCCATCCGAGCCACGCCAACACTTGTCCGCCTTCATGCACGCTACTGCTGAATCGGAGCAGCTCTTGAAGAGGTAGGCAAAAGCGACGATTGCCACAATGCCGAGCAGGCAGGCGAGGAACTTGTCCGTCATCGGGTGATCTCCAAGTAGCGGCCGAAGTTGAAGTTTGCGAGACACGCCGCAACGATCGCCGCGTTGTGGCTGAAGTAGATACCGCAGAACCCGAGTATTGAGAGCGCGGACAGAGCGAGCGCCACACCTAGGAAGAAGTGCGATCGCTTCATGCTGTCTCCCGGAGCAAGATCTTCTTGACGGGCGCGCACTGCCAGAGCGTGATCGACTTGCCTTGCGCTTGCTGCTCTAGGGCAATGGCTCGAGCTCGCCAGCGGTTCGTGGTGACGTCGGCCACGCGCTCGCCGTTCTCGACCAGAGCGTAGAAGTACGTGAACGGTTTCGGTGGTGGTGGCTCGTAGCCGAGGCGGCGTAGCAGCCAACGAATCAGAGCGGTTTTCATCCTTTGCCTTTCGCGAACAGATCAACCAAGCCGGACACGAGCGACGCGCCGACCTTCTTCATGTGATCGGGGTCCTGGCGCATCGCTTCGAAGCGCTCAGCGATGTCACGCGCGAGGCCCGTCAGGCCCTCGGGGGAGAGCTCGACGCGCAAGTCGGGAGTGCCGTTCGTCATGGGCACCACCAGAAAGAACGTGAAGCCGACTGTTTCGATGCGGGGTCTCATGTTTCCTCGTGGTTACAGCGGGCGCACTTTCGAGAGAGTCGTTCTTTCCAGCGGTTGATCGCTTCTTGAACGGTCGCCCCAATCATCCACCCACAGAGACCCACTGCCCCGCCGGCTATGGAAAGCTTGCTCGCGAGCTCCCAGGTATTCATTCGTGGTGCTCCGTTTGCTCTTCGCCGGCGGCGAGTGCTTGCAGCTGGCGCTCGAGCTCGAGCGCGTGTCCGCTGACGTCCCAGGCCGCTACGGCGAGCGCTTCGACGTTGCGGGGGTTTGGGTCCGTGCGCCAGTTGTGAAGGGCGCTCGTGAGCTCGAGCACGGCAACGCGCACGCGGCTCACTTGAAGACTCCGAAGTTTGAGCAGTGCGGCAGGTGCTCGAAGAGCTCGCCGCAGAACGGGCAAGCGTCGGTTACCGGCTCGCAGGCTAGGCACGGCTCGGAGCCGTAGCCGCCGCAGGTGTGATCGCCCGGCTCGAGCGGACGCGGCGCGCTCACGACCTCGAACGCCGGCGCCGGCGTCGGGATCGCGTGGTGCGGCTCGGTGGGAGGCGGAGCTGGTTCGGTGTCGCGCGCGGCGACTTGGTCTACCGACTCAAGCTCAGTCTCCCACTCTTCGGGCGTGAGCGTCATATGACGATCACGCGGAACAGCCGCAGCACCACGTAAACCACTACGACGGCGCACAGCGTGTGGCTGAGTCGCGACTATCCAATCCCAAGTCATCGCTTCGCCTTCGGTTTGGGGTTCTCGGTGCGGAGCGCTTCGAGCAGCAGGATCCGCGCGTAGGTCGCGGGCTTTACCCCGAGCTCTCGAGCTCGGCGCTTCAGCGTGCGGAGATCGTCCAGCGGCACGCGCACCTGTAGAATGTCGGGGCGACTCACGGGAGCGGCTTGCCTTCGTTGTCGACGAACAACGGCGAGAGCACCCAACACCGCCACACGACGCCGATCACGCCTGCCGAGCCGTAGGCGGCTGCAAAGTTCTGGTGCTCGAGCGTCCATGGGCCGATCGCCAGGGCGGGAAGCTCCGGCACGACGGTTAGATCGTTGAAGCTCACTTGGGAGAACGAGTAGAGAAAGCCCCTCGGGGCAGATTGGCAATCGTTGCACAGGAATCGACCGTAGGGCTCATTCGGAACATCGAAGATCGTTCCCCAACGACTCGGCTTTTTGCAGCGCATGCACGGGCTCCCCGGATCCTCTGCTCGTTCAATGCGCATCACGTCTTTCGTGCGTTCAGTCATGTACACCGAACAAGTACACCGCGATCAACGCGGGTGCAAGCCGTCCAGGAAACGAGCCTCGTTTAGCTCGAACCACTCGGGCTCGTCGGGGGGAAAGACGATCTCGGGGATGCCGCTGTCATCGAGCATGGCTCGGAGGTTCTCGAGGGAGGCATGCTCGATCGCGGTCGGCTCGAACACCGAATCATGATCGGGATCGCGCGCGTGGCCTTGCTCGGGAGCGCACGTGAGGCACGCCGCGGCGCGTTCGGCGGGACTGCCGCACCAGACGCAGCCGCTCACTTCTTTAGTTCCTCATCGAGATCCTTCGAGAGGAGTTGCTCGGTTTCCAGCTCGCGGAGCACCGCGATCGAGATCGCGTTTGAAAGGCGCGTGTTTTGCCAGGCCGAGGCCTGGACCCCATCGCCTTCGCGCGCCCACGTTTTACCGTCGTGGCTCGCCCAGGTCTCGGAGAAGTTCAGGTAAGGCGGATACCAGTGCACGCGAGTGACGGTGATCAGGTAGGCGGCCACCTGCACCGTCGTCGTTGTGGGTTCTTTTGAGCCCACGTAACGCGGGACATTGTCCTTTTTGACTGTGGATTTCACGACGGTGTGCCGCACGTAGGTGGCCCACGGCGTGAGGAATAGGCGGCGAGCTGCCCACGCGAACCACGCGGCGCACAGCACGAGTAAGTAGATCATTCTTCTTCGCTCGCGGTCTGGCGCGTCATTCCGCAGTGTCCGCAGGTCCTGAAGCCATTCAGGTTCGAGAAACTGCAATTGCGACAGGACCAGACCAGCCCATCGGGCTCGCTCGTTTTCAATAGGGCCGCGCTGACAGCGTTCAGCGCAGCCGGTAGCGTGCACTTGCCGCAGACGTCGAGATTCGTTGCGTGCCGGTCTATGTAGGTGCCGGCCATGGGTGGCGCGCAATTCTTCAACACCTGAACGGTGACGCGCAGGAACGGTGGATCCATGACGGCATCGCAGTTGTCGCAGTGATATTTTTCGCTCATCTCTTGCCTTTCTGTTGTCGCCGCTTCGCCAGCCACGCAGCACGGAGCGCGGAGCCTCCGGTCGCGTGCTTGCCGAGCTCTTGGCGCACAGCTAGCGCCTGCTCGAGCTCAGTCAGTTGGGGGTCGCGGGCCGCGGTCAGCGGCGCCGGCGTCGTGTCGGGCTCGGCGGGGCGACTCGGGATCGTTTCGCCCTCGAGCGCGTGCACGATGTCGACGCGCGCCCAGTGGCCGCGCTCGGCTTGGAAGTCGCAGCAGGGGCAGGCGGAGTATTTCGCGATCGCCCAATTGGAGAAACCCGAGCTTGATTGGCGAAGGCGCTTGTCGGCGAGCTCGGCGTAGACCTCTGCAAAGACCTCGGGCGCGGCGCGCTTCGCGCCGGAGTCTGAGATCTCCCAGTCCTTGGTCATGTATTTGACGAGCTCGTGGGCGACGTCGGGTTTCGCTTGCCGAATGTCCACCACGAGCTTTTCGATCGCTTCGATTGGCTGCTCTGTCACGTGCGCGTAGGCCTCGCGCCACAGGCGCTCGAGCAAGGCTTGCTCGATGTAGCGCGAGAACAGCCACACGTGCATGTGTGGGTGCCCAAGGCCATCGGCGCCCGGAGTCCACTCGAACACGTGCAGGTAGGAGAGCATGTCCCAGAGCGATAGCTCGACGTTGAGATCGCTCTTCAGCGGGACGCCCTGCTCGCCGATGACCGGAAAAAACTCGATCCGTTTCTTCCACTCGATCGGACCGATGCGCCGGTCCTTGAGGCGCTTCAGCGTGTAGCGCTCGAGGCTCATCTTCGCTTGCTTCTGGCGCTGCAAGATCGCCCGCTCGGTCATGCCGCGCGGCACTTCGCTCAGCGTGATTCCGCTCCGCTTCTGGAGCGCGGGGCGGAGCTCTTCACGGAGCGTGCGCCAGAAGCGGCCCCACGTGGCGCGCAGGACTTGGACGCGTTCTCCGGGATTG
>DASXKQ010000116.1:0-5642 GCA_036496745.1 Polyangiaceae bacterium | reverse complement strand
CGTGCTGGCTCGGCAACGCGGGTTTGCTCAAGGAGTATTCGGGCGCCGACTACCGCGCCGCGATCGAGGACTACGTGAGCGGCCTGCACGCTCATGGTCTAGTGCCCATCGTCGAGCTGCACTGGTCGGCTCCGGACGACGGCGTCGCGCTCGGCCAAACCCCGCTGCCCGGGCCGCACGCGGCGGAATTCTGGAGCAGCGTCGCGACCACCTTCGCCGCGGACACGGGCATGATCTTCGAGCCGTTCAACGAACCGTACCCGGACGGCAACGCCGACACCACCACGGGCTGGACCTGCTGGCGCGACGGGTGCATGCAGCCGTCGAGTTTCTCGGATCCGACGCTCTTTCCGGCGACGGGCTATCAAGCCCTGGTGACGGCGATTCGTCAGGCGAGCGCGAATCAAGTCATCCTGCTCGGCGGCCTGCAATTCTCGAACACGCTGACTCATTGGCTCGACTACCAGCCGCAAGATTCGCTGAACCCGCCGAACCTCGCGGCCTCGTGGCACATTTACAACAACAACCCGTGCCGCACCTCCGGTTGCTGGGACAGCGCGCCCGCGGCCGTTGCCGCGCAAGTGCCGCTACTCGCGACCGAGATCGGCGAGAACGACTGTCAGGGCACGTTCATCAGTGGGCTGATGAGCTGGCTCGAGAGCAAGAACTCCGGCTACCTCGCTTGGTCGTGGAACGCGAACAGCGGCTGCATCGCGGCCACCACGATGTCGGGCGGCGCGCCCTACGCGCTGATCTCGAGCACCGACGGCACACCCAACGCGAGCGAGTACGCGATGACCTATCACGCTCACCTCGCGTCGTTCTGAAACCACCGCTGACTCTGCCTGGCTGGCGCATGTTGCAACGTGCACGCGGGCGCTTCGTTGAGACCAGAATTTTGTCGCGGCTCGGCGGGGCCAGCGAGAGCAACACGCGCGCCGCTGAAGTTGACTTAAACGGTTAAGCTGGTAGCGTCGTCGGCGTCGGGCGCGGCTCTCGGCCCCCCGCGAGGAGTAATTAACATGCAAGCTTTGCTACGTTTGGTCGGTCTTGGCTGTGCGACTGCTCTCGCGGTCGCTTGTGGTGGCACGGGTACGGATGCTCCCGCCAGCGGCGGCTCCGCGGGCATGAGTTCGAACACCGGCGGAGCAGGCTCCGGCACCGGCGGTTCCGGCACGGCGGGCACGGGCACCGCAGGCACCGGCACGGCGGGCACGGGCACGAGCGGCGCAGCCGGTAGCGGCACGGCCGGTAGCGGTACCGCCGGCAGCGGCGGCGCGGCGGCTTGCGTGAGCGGCGCCGTACCCATTTCGACGATGATCAACTTCGACACCGCCCTCGAAGGTTGGAAAGTGACCTACACGTCGGCCGGGACGCTGGCCAACGGCATGGCCGCCGTAGCTGTCCCGCAAAGCATGGTCATGGTGAGTTGGGACGGCACGGATGACGCCATGTCCGTGGCCACCTCCGGCTCGGTCCAGTCCGTGATTCCTTACACGACTGCCAGCCAATACGTCGGTATCGGCGTCTTGCTGAGCACGCCCATCAATCTGACGGGCCGCATCGTTCACGCCTGGGTTCAGATCAAGGCGGGCGTCGACACGGATCCGGCCAACCTCGCGAGCCACGGCGCGGGCTCGAAAATCTACCTCAAGTCGGGCATGAGCTACGAGTACGTCGCCGGCACCTACACCCCGATCAACACGGTCGGAGCCTGGCAAGAGATCACCATCGATACGTGTAACCCCGACTACGTCGATCCGGCGCACGCACCGTTCGATCCCTCCGACATCCGCGAGATGGGCATTCAGTTCGATACCGACGGCATGGCCGTCTCGCCGACCACGGGCACGCTACTCATCGACAGCGTCCAGTACTGATACGGACTCGTCGACCGTCGCCCACGCGCGTCACGGGCCGCCCGCAAGGCGGCCCGTGCGCTTTTGTGCGAGCGCGCCCCTCAATCAGCCGAGCGCCTTGAGCGTATTCAAAATCTCCGCCGCATGACCGGTGGGGTTCACGTGTGGAAACACCTTGCGCAGCTTGCCCGCGCCATCGAACACGAAAGTGACGCGCTGCGCGTGACCCGCAGAGAGCGGTACGCCGAACGCGTTTTCGACCTTGTGCGCGCTGTCGTCGAGCAGCACGAACGGCAATTGGTACTTGCTCGTGAAGGCCACGTGCGAATCGCGATCGTCGCTCGATACGCCGATCACGACCGCGGAGGTCGCTTTCAAGTCCGTGTACAGATCGCGAATCCCCTTGGCTTCGATCGTGCAACCCGTGGTGTCGTCCTTCGGATAAAAGTAGACGACCACCGGCTTGCCCAGGAAGTCACGCAGGCGCACCACGCTGCCGTCCTGCTCCACTGCGCTGACGTCGGGCAACTGCGCGCCTTCAGCCAAGAGCGCCGGCTCCGCAGCGGCACTCGCGGCAGGAGCCGCGCTCGAGTGACCAGCAGCATCCGGCGTGGACGCCTTCTGGCATGCGGCAAGTAGTAATAGCGAACAACCCACGACCAGTCGTGAAATCATGCCCCAGTCTTAGGACTCGAATGCTCGTCGCACAAGCGCGACAACGGCAGTCGACAAATGCCCCGGATGTGGCAGGAGCGCGAGATGGCCAAAGACAACGGGAAGATTGCGATCGTCAGCGGCGCCAACCGCGGGCTCGGCCTCGAGACCTGTCGCGAGCTCGCCACGCTCGGCTATCGCGTCGTGCTGAGCGCCCGCAGCCTGGAGAGCGCACAGGCTGCTGTCGCGGAGCTCGAGCGTGGCGATTCGCTCCGGATCGAGCCGGCTACGCTCGACGTTTCGAGCGAGGCGAGCATCGCTTCGTTCGCAGAGCACGCGCGCGCCGAGCTTCCTCGTGTCGACGTGCTCGTCAACAACGCCGGCATCTCGATGCAAGGCTTCGACGAGCGCGTGGTGCGCGGCACGCTCGGCACGAATTTCTTCGGCGCGCTTCGGCTGACCGAGGCGCTGCGCCCGCGGCTCTCGGATACCGCCAATATCGTGATGGTCTCGAGCGGGATGGGCGAGCTGTCGAGCGTGACGCGCGAGCTTCGCACGCGATTCTCGAACCCGGCGTTGACGCTGCCCGAGCTCGTGGGTCTCGCGAACGCGTTCATCGAGGACGTCGCGGCCGGGCGTCACTCCGCGCGCGGCTGGCCGAGCTCCGCCTATCGCGTGTCGAAGATCTGCTTGAACGCGCTCACTCGCATCTGGGCCCGTGATTTGCCCGCCGGTATGCGCATCAACGCGATCTGTCCGGGCTGGGTGCGCACGGACTTGGGCGGCCCAGGTGCCACGCGCAGCCTCGCCCAAGGCGTAAAAGGCATCGTTTGGGCCGCGACGCTTACGGCGGGCGGACCGAGTGGCGGCTTCTTCCGCGACGGCAAACCGATCGCGTGGTAGTCGATTGGATATGGAAGCGAGCTCGCCGAACGCGGAGTTCATCCGAACCTGGAACGAGATTCTGGTGCCGAAGTTCGTCCGCTTTCGGCATGTGCTCGTGGACGGCTTTCGCGGACACAGCGACGCGGCGTTGGCGAAGCACGCGCCGCGCGCGGGCGAACGCGCGCTCGACGTGGCCTGCGGATTCGGAGATACGAGCATCGATCTGGCGCGCGCAGTGGGCCCGACGGGCTCGGTGCTCGGGATCGACTGCTGCGACGCATTTCTAGAGTTCGGGCGGCGCGACGCGCGCGCGCAGGGCCTCGACAACCTGCGCTTTGCGGTCTCGGACGCCCAGACCGAGTCCTTCCATGAGAGCTTCGAGCTGTGCTTTGCGCGCTTCGGCACGATGTTTTTTCAGAGCCCGCTCGCGGCCATGCGCAACCTTCGTCAGTCGCTGGTGCCCGGCGGCCGGCTGATGATGCTCGTCTGGCGCACGCTCGAGGACAACGACTGGCTCAAGTTTTCCAAGGAGGTCGCGCGCAAGTACCTGCCGCCCCCGCCGGACACCGGCCAAACCTGCGGTCCAGGCCCCTTTTCGATGGCCGACCGTGAAACGGTCACCGCCATTCTAGAAGGCGCGGGCTTCAGCGAGATCGCTTTCGAGCGCATCGACGCGCCCGTGATGGTCGGCAAGAGCCCGCAAGAAGCCGTCGAGTTTCAGCTATTGCTCGGACCCGCCGGCGAGATCGTGCGCGAGGCCGGCGCGCTCGGCGAACAGCGGCGCGCCGAGATCTCGGCCGAGCTCGCCGCCCTGCTCGAGAAGTTTCAGACCGAACGCGGCATCGTCATGGGCTCGAGCTCGTGGAACGTGACCGCACGTCGAGCGAGCTAGCTCACGTCGGGTTCCAGCCCGCCAAGACGACTGTTTTGTCGCGCATCATGGCGGCGGTCGCGGCGTCGATCTGCTGCACGACGCGCTGGCTCGTGTCGAGGGCTTTGCCGTTCGCGTCCGTGCTCTGGTACTCCCAGAAGCGCAGGTTGCTGGGGCTCTGGGGGTTCGTGATGGTCCAGCCCTTGGCCGCGATCGCCGTCATCTGACAATTGATGTAGGCGACATGGCTATACGGAAACTGTGAGGCGTCGATGCGACCGAGCACTTGATTGCTGACGCCGCTGCCCGCCGTCAGCTTGGAGTCGACGAACGCGTAGCCGTAAGCCGTCTGGCCGTTGCGCGCCTGCACGACGGCGCCCGAGCGCCCGACGGTCTTCAACTCGCACTGGTCGAAGTAGGCGGCGCCGCTGCCCCACACGAAGTCCACGTTGCCCTCGATGTACGAGCCGACGACATAGACTCTACCGGACAGGTCCAAGGTGTCTTGCAAGCTCTTGAAGTTCGCGTTGCGCAAGATCACTTGGTCCGCTTGGACACGCAGCGCTTCGGCCTGACTGCCGTCTTGCGGCGTAGTGTTGTAGATGGTGAGGTTCGAGAGCGTCATGCCCGTCGTTCCGTTGGCGTAGAACACGTTGCGCGTGCTGGTGCTCGCGTTGAGATTGTTGTTGTTCGGATACTCGATCAGCGACGCCGCGCGATCCGCACCCTGCAGGGTGATGTTCTTCTTGCCACCGGCCACGTACACGATTTCGTGATAGTTGCCGGGCTGTACGGTGATGGTGCGCGCGGTCGTATTGTTGTTTGCGATCGCGTCGAATGCTCCTTGCACCGTGCAAAATGGTCCGCTGCCGGTGCGGTCCACAGTCATTGCCGCCGCGGCGGTCGGCGCCGGACCGGTGGTGAATGACCAGGTATTGGGGCCAACGGTGCCGACCGGAGTTTGTCCGTTGAGGAAGGTGCCCGAGCTGACGGTGACGAAGTACTTCGTGTTCGCCTTGAGCTTGTGCTGATGAAAATAGACGACCGCTTGATTGCCGTCGATGAACACGGGACGCACGACATTGAACGCCTGACCGCCGATCGTGTCCGTATATGTCCCGGCGCCTACGTTCACCGTGTCGATGGCAGTGTTCGGAGCGGACGAATCGAAGATCGAGATCGTGCCCGCAGCGCCAACGGTCGGTGCCGAGGTAAACGTGAGGGTGAGTGGCGCGTCGAGACAGACGCCGGTCGCGTTGTTGGCCGGAAAGTTACCGCCGCCACCACCTGTACCGCCCGCGCCCGCGCTCGAGCCACCCGTGCCGGCGCTGGAACCACCGGCGCTCGTACCACCGGCGCTCGTACCGCCGGCG
>DASXKQ010000115.1:0-94004 GCA_036496745.1 Polyangiaceae bacterium | reverse complement strand
ACGCTGAGGAAGCTCTCATGACGTTGAAGCCATCAGAGGAGCCATCTGAGTGGTCCAGCCCGATTGCGTGTCCGAACTCATGCATCATCGCCACCCGGCCCTGGTCTTGTCCCCCATTTATATGGTATACATAGAAACTGGAGTCTTCTGCTCCCAAATTTAGATTATTAGCTAACATTACGTCTGTCTCGATTATTTGATCAAACGACGAGGAGGACGTACATCCAGAGCTAATCACAGTAGTGAGGCCCAAGAACCCGTTGAGAGTTGACGGAGCGACCAGGGCTGTGGAACTAAGGCCATCGCCATGGTGGATAGTCCCGTTCGAGTAGAACTGCCAATTATAGTCCGTTACTCTGACGACCTGATTCCAGCTTGTCGCAACGTTAAAATATGCGGCATACGCTGCCGAGCCGCTTGGCATGCTGTACGTATCGACTGCCATCCTGGTGAATGGTCCAGGGCCGAGGGGATTTGGCCAAACAACGGCGAAACCATTGCACGTATCAACCGTCCATGCGTGGGCCGGCCTGCTATTGGTGATGGCAAGCAGAGAAAGGCAACATACCAAAATCCATCGTACGCGGGTCAAAAGCTCGAGGCTCGGATTCATTTTTCTGGTAACCTTTCGGAAAGCTATTGTTGTGGTTGGGCTGTGGCCGTGTCCCAACGCGCACCCGAAGGAGGCTCCAAATTCATCTTTTCCCCCAAAGGGGCACCCGCGATCTGTAGAGCTACAAGCGCCTGGGAAATGAACTCATCGTGACTCAACGCCGTCTTGACACTTGGATCGTTCAACGCGACAGTCATATCGAATGTTTCACTCCCCGGAGGAAGCGATCTTTCCCGCAAACCATGCAACAACGGTGTTTGCCCTACCGTTGCGCTAGTCAATGAAAAGGACTCCAGTGGAAGACCATCAGGATTGAGCACGATTGACTTGTTGCCTACGTCTTCGACTCGAAATGCCATTTCCCCCCAAACGGTAACGTACATGGACGCTTGCCTCGGGAAAAAAATGATGTACCGCGCGCCAGCGCTGAAGGACGGGAGCTCAGAGATGGAGACACGTCTGCCGTCTGGTAAGTCCCCACCGAGTTGCGAAAATTCGTTGCTCAATGGCGTCGTTCCCGCTAGAACCACTAGCTCGGTGAGCGAGATGTGCGTCCGCGGTCCGAGTCGGTCGTCGTATGTCTGCCACGTTCGATCGATTGTGGCCTCAACTACCGAGACAACCCCGTTGAGGCGGTTCAACTGTATTGGCAGGCTAGGTGGTGGCGCTGTGTCTACCGCGGTAGCCGCGTATCCAGGGCTCGAGCTCAACAACGCTGCCAGGGTTGCCGAAGCGCCCACTACCACGATTCCAATGGCTGCTACACGACCAAGCGACATTCCCATTGTGTACCTTCCCGGAGCGGCGTTTCCTTAGGCCGCTTGTCCCTTAAGCCTGTCAATAGTCGTTAGTGATGTCAATGCGATCGGATTTGGCCAGGTTTCCCGGTCGGATAGGCCATTCGAATGCGTTTTTGATGCGCGAGGCTGCAAATGTGGCAGCGCGGATACAGTGCCGAACGGAAGTTCACGCCGCTCACGAAGCTAGCGAGATTGCGCAGTCAGGCCTGCGGCACGTGCGATGCAGTAGCGGCTCTCCATGCTGCGTCGTCGCGCCGGGATCGGCCTGAGTTTGCTGCTGACCAACGCGTTTTCCGGCACGGCGAGCGCGCAGGTGATGATCGCCAGCCAGACGGCGCTGAAGGTGGAGATCGAGCTCGGGCATGTCCTGGGCGGGGCGAGCAGCGCGAGCTGGCTCAGCGCGCGCGTCCCGAGCGCGGACCGCATTGCGATCGTGACGCCGGACGGCGCGACGCTGCCGAGCTCCGCGGCGTCGGATGCTTGGCTGCGCGCTTTGGACTTCGCGTCCCGCGTGCGCGTGGCGCCGCCTGGTGATTTCGCGTTGGCTTGTCAGGGCCGCGCGCCCGAGCTCGCTGACAGTGGACTGCCCGAAGCTGCACGGATCGCCGCGAGTTCGAGCGACCTGGTCGGCTCCGATCTCGAGTTGCGGCGCGCGCTCGAACAGGGACAACTCGATGTCAACGTCGACGACCTGGCAGCTTTCGAAGCGGCTGCGCTCGCTCCGTATCGCATCAGCTGGTTCGAAGCACCGAGCACGGGTGGGGCGACCTCGGCGCTCGCGCTCGCGTCATCGGAGAGCACGCAGCCGCCGACCATTTGGCTCGAAAAATGCTCTGGAACGCTCAACCTGCTCGCGCTGTCCGAGCGTGCGCTCTCGCCCACGGCAGGGTCTGTGAGCGACACGAGCACGCTGAGAGTCCTGTATCGGGGTCTGCAAGGCAGCAGTGACTATCGCGCGGCGGTGGACGAAGAGACGCTGACGACTCCGGACGGCTGGCTGCGCGAGGCAGTCGTGCCCGCGCCGTGGTTTGGTTTCGTGGCGCTGGCCGGCTGGGGCGTGATCGATCCGGTCTCGACGCGCTACGTCGAAAATGCATTGAGCTCGAGCGCGGCGGACGCATGCGTGGCGCAGATTCAGAGCGCATGGCTCGCGAACTCGCAGCGGACGACGGACTATCAATGCATGGGGGCGAGCGATCTCTCCCGCGCCTTGCAGGTGCTGGATTTTCACGATCCCGTCTTGAGTCGCTACTCGGGCGCGCTGCGCTCGGCCCGAGTGCTCGCGCTCGCCGGCGCAGAGCTCGCGAGCGAGGCGCCGCTCTTGGTCGCCACGGACGTCGATGCCAGCGGTTGCGCTGTTGGGACCGTGAACGGGTCGCCGACCGGCGGACCTTCGAACGGCGAGTCTGCCGGCGGTGTCCCGCTCGGGGGAGTGAGCGAATCGCCGTCGGGGTCGAGCGGGAGTGACGTCTCCGTCGACACGAACACCTACGTCGATGCGAGCGGAGGTGGCGACAGCGACGAAGGGTGCGGGACGTCGAGCCCCGGCACCGGGCAGGGCGAGCAAGAACCGCCCAGTGCGGGCTCGAGCGATTCGTGCAGCGGTGATTCGTCGGACGGCCAGGGCTCGAGTGATTCGTGCAGCGGTGA
The DNA here is from genome assembly GCA_036496745.1 of Polyangiaceae bacterium. GTDB lineage: Bacteria > Myxococcota_A > Polyangia > Polyangiales > Polyangiaceae > PMG-095. The sequence goes on along the minus strand of DASXKQ010000115.1, from coordinate 90,941 downwards.
TTCGTCGGACGGCCAGGACTCGAGCGACTCGTGCAGCGGTGATTCGTCGGACGGCTCCAAAGACTCGTCGGGTTGCTCGAGCAATTCACATAGCGGCTCGAGCGGCGACACCTGTTCGGGCAGCAGCCCGGGCAGCGCGTCGGCCACTCAGGAATGGCTGAGCAACTCGCGCGGCGGCAAGCGCAAGCCGAAGCTGCGCGTGAGCATGCTCAGCATGCTCGGCTGCGCCTTCATGTTGCCGCTGCGACGCCGTTCACGCCGGAACCGGATCGGGTGCTCGCGTCGGGTGTCGCTTCTTGCGCGTGAAACGGTCGAGCGAAAGGTAGGTCACCGGCGTCGTAAACAGCGTGAGGAGCTGCGACAAAAGTAGTCCGCCCACAATCGCGATACCGAGGGGCATGCGCAATTCGTAACCCATGCCGTGACCGAACGCGAGCGGCAGCGCGCCGAGCAACGCCGCCGCGGTCGTCATCGTGATCGGGCGAAAACGGAGCAGGCAAGCTTGGCGAATCGCCTCTTTGGCGGGCAGATCCTGTTCGCGGCGCGCCTCGATCGCAAAGTCGATCATCATAATGGCGTTCTTTTTGACGATGCCGATCAAGAGAATGAGTCCCACCATCGCGATCACGTTGAACTCGACCTTGAACAGCAAGAGGCCGAGCAGCGCGCCGACGCCCGCGGAGGGCAGCGTGGACAGAATCGTGATCGGGTGCACGTAGCTCTCGTAGAGTACGCCGAGCACGATGTAGACGGTGAGCAGCGCGAGCATCAGCAAGATCGGCTGGCTCGAGAGCGACGAACTGAAAGCCTGCGCGGTGCCTTGAAATGAGGCATGCACGCTGGGCGGCATGCCGATCTCGCGCTCGGCCTGATCGATGGCGGTCATCGCCTGCCCGAGCGCCGCGCCCGGCGTGAGGTTGAATGACAGCGTGGTCGACGGAAATTGGCTTTGATGGTTGATGGCGAGCGCGGTGTTGGTGATCGAGGAGCGCGTCACGGCGCGCAGCGGCACCTGTGACGTCCCGGCGCCGACGTACAAACCGTTCAGGCTCTCGGGGCTCTTTTGAAACTCGGGCTTGGTCTCCAGCACGACGCGGTATTGGTTGAGCTGCGCGTACATCGTTGCGACCTGACGCTGGCCGTAGGCGTCGTACAGCGTGTCGTCGATGCTCTTGGGGCTGAGTCCGAGCTCGGCGGCTTTATCGCGATCAATCGCCAATTGCAGCGTCAGACCGGCGGTTTGCTCGTCCGTGTTGATGTCCTTGAGCAGCGGGATCTTGCGTAGCCGGTCGAGTACGCGCGGGCCCCAGGTGCGCAGCTCGTCGAGGTCGGCGTCCTGCAACGTGTATTGATATTGCGTGCGCGAGGAGCGGCCGCCGACGCGCAGATCCTGAACTGACTGCAGATACAGCGTGATCCCGGTCAACTTGCCGAGCTTGGGCCGCAGCCGACCGATGATCGCGTCCGCGCTCGTCTTGCGCGGCGGCAGATCCTTGAGCTCGATGAAGACCGTGCCCGTGTTGCCCGTGGAGCCGCCGCCGATGAACGAGACCGCGTTGGCGACGTCGGGATCCTTGGCGACGATGTCGTTGATCTGGATCTGCCGTTCGCGCATGGTCTGGAACGACACGTCTTGCGGCGCCTGTGAAAAGCCGGCTAGTTGCCCGATGTCCTGCTGTGGAAAGAGTCCCTTTGGGCTCAGGATGAACAGGTACACCGTGAGCGCGATCGTCAGCAGCATCACGATCTGCACGCCCCAGCGGTGATCGAGGACCCAATCGAGGGCGCGCGCATAGCCGTCGGCGAGCCACTGGAAACCGCGCTCGGACAGCTCGTACAGCCGGCCGTGCTTGTGCTCGTGAGCGGAGCGCAAGACGCGCGAGCACATCATGGGCGTGAGCGTGAGCGAGACGAGCGCCGAAAACGCGATGGCGACGCTGAGCGTGACCGCGAATTCGCGGAACAGCCGCCCGACGATGCCGCCCATCATCAAGAGCGGAATGAACACTGCCAATAAGGAGGCCGTGATGGATAGGATGGTAAAGCCGATCTCCTTGGCGCCTAGCAGCGCGGCTTCCATCGGGGATTTGCCGGCCTCCACGTGGCGGGTGATGTTTTCGGTCACCACGATCGCGTCGTCGACCACGAAGCCCGTGGAGATGGTGAGCGCCATCAACGACAGGTTGTCGATGCTGTAGCCGAGCAGGTACATCACGCCGAACGTGCCGACCAATGACAACGGCACCGCCACGCTCGGAATGGCCGTGGCGCGCGCGCTGCGCAGAAACACGAACACGACTCCGATCACGAGCGCCACGCTGAGCAGCAGCGTGCGTTCGACCTCCGCCACCGAGGCACGGATGGACTTGGCGCGCTCGGTGGCCACGACGACGTTGATCGACGGCGGAATCGAGCTCACCATCGACGGAATCAGATTGCGCACACGCTCGATGGTCTCGATGATGTTCGCGCCCGGCTGCTTGCGAATGATGATCAACACGCAGCGTTTGCCGTTGTGCCAGGCGGCCACCCGGTTGTTCTCGACGTCGTCGAACACGTTGGCCACGTCGCTCAGGCGTACGGGCGCGTTGTTCTGGTAAGCGACGATCAGCGGCTTGTATTTTTCGGCCGAAAACAGCTGATCGTTCGCGCCTATCACGAGCGTGCGATCGCTGCCGGCGATCGTGCCCTTGGCCGAAGCCACGGTGGTCGCTGCGAGCGCGGCGCGCACGTCCTCCATACTCAAGCCGAGGCCCGCGAGTTTTTCCGGGTCGGCCTGGACGCGCACCGCGGGTTGCTGCCCGCCGCCGACGAACACTTGGCCGACTCCTTCTACCTGCGAAATCTTTTGAGCCAGGATGGTGTTCGCTGACTCGAACACGGTCGACAGCGGCAGCGCGTCGGAGGTGAGCGACAGGATCAAGATCGGTGAATCGGCGGGATTCACTTTGCGGTAGGTGGGCCGAAACGGCAGGTTGGTGGGCAATTCTCCGCCGGCTGCGGCGATCGCGGCCTGTACGTCGCGCGCCGCAGAATCCACGTCGCGATCGAGGTCGAACTGCAGCGTGATGTTGCTCGAGCCGAGCGTGCTGGAGGACGTGATCTCGGTGACGCCGGCGATGCGCCCGAAGCGCCGTTCGAGCGGCGTCGCCACCGCGGACGCCATCGTCTCGGGGCTCGCGCCGGGCAGCGACGCGCTCACGTTGATGGTCGGGAAATCCACGCGTGGCAGCGGCGCGACCGGCAACAACCGGTACGCCCAGGAACCCGCGAGCATGACGCCGATCGCCAGCAGCGTGGTCGCGATCGGTCGGCGAATGAAGGGGCCGGCCAGGTTCACGACGTCGCTACCGGGCTGGCTTCGCCGCCGCTACCTTCCTCGCGCTTTCCCTTGCCCGAGAGCGCGCGACCCAAGCGATCCATGTACAAGTAAATGACGGGCGTCGTGTAGAGCGTGAGGATCTGCGAAATCACCAGGCCGCCCACGATCGAGATGCCGAGCGGACGGCGCAGTTCGGAGCCGGTGCCGGTGCCGAGCGCGAGCGGCAAGCCGCCGAGCAGAGCGGCGAGCGTAGTCATCATGATCGGCCGAAAGCGCAAGAGGCACGCCTTGTGGATCGATTCGAGCGGGGAGAGGTGCTCTTCCCGCTCGGCCTCCAGCGCAAAATCGATCATCATGATCGCGTTCTTTTTCACGATGCCGATCAAGAGGATGATGCCGATCAGCGCAATCACGCTGAATTCACTGCCGCACGCCATCAGCGCGAGCAGCGCGCCCACGCCGGCGGAGGGCAGCGTGGACAGGATCGTGACCGGGTGAATGTAGCTCTCGTACAGAACACCGAGCACGATGTACACGGTGATCAGCGCGGCCAAGATCAGGATCGGCTCGCTCGCCAGCGAGTCCCCGAACGCGCGCGCGGTGCCGGCAAAGTCGGCGTGAACGCCCGGTGGCACGTCGAGCTCCCGCTCCGCGTTTTCGATGGCCGTGACCGCCTCGCCGAGCGCCGCCTTGGGGGCCAGGTTGAAGGACAAAGTGACGGCCGGGAATTGACCTTCGTGGTTGATCGCGAGCGGCGCGACCGCATCTTTGAAATGGACGAACGCGCTGAGTGGAACCTGCCCGCCGTTCTGCGAGTGCACGTAGATGCGTTGCAAGACGCTCTTGTCACTGCGGGCCTCGGGCTTTACCTCCAGGATCACGCGGTACAAGTTGAGCTGCGTGAAGATGGTCGAGATCTGGCGCTGTCCGAAGGCGTCGTACAAAGTGTCGTCGATCACCTGCGGGGCGACGCCGAGGCGTGACGCCTGATCGCGATCGATATCGAGCGCGAGCACGGGCCCCGCCGCTTCTTGGTCGCTCGCGACGTCGGCGAGTTCCGGCAACTTTTGCAGCTTTTGCAGGATGCGATTGGACCATTCAGCGAGCTCGCCCGGGTCGGCGTCCGTGAGCGTGTATTGAAACTGCGTGCGCCCGACGCGGCTGTCGACCTGTAGGTCTTGCACCGACTGCAAGTGCGTGGTCACCGAGCTCAGTTTGTTCAACTGCGGTTTGAGCCGCGCGATGATCTCTTCGCTGTCGGACTTGCGCTCCTTGCGCGACTTGAGCGCAATCGAGAGTCGGCCGCTGTTGACGGTCGCGTTCGAGCCGTCCGCGCCGATGAACGAGGCGACGTGATCGACGTCGGGATCCTTGCGCACGATGTCGGAGACGGCTTGCTGCAGATCCATCATGCGCGTGAAGGAGACGTCCGGCGGCGCCTCGGTCACGCCGGTGATGAGCCCCGTGTCCTGCTGCGGGAAAAAGCCCTTGGGAATGATCCACGCGGTGAACAGCGTGAAGCCGAGCGTGGCGAGCGTGACGAGCAAGGTGGTCCGCTGGTGGCGAAGCACCCACTTCAAGCCGTGGTCGTAGAAGTGCACCATAGCTTCGAACATCCGCTCGGAGCCTCGGTGAAAGGCGCTCTGCTGCTCGATGGGCGGCTCCGGACGCAGTACGTGCGCGCACATCATGGGCGTGAGCGTCAGCGACAGTACGGCCGACACGCCGATCGCGACGCTGAGCGTGACCGCGAACTCACGGAACAAGCGGCCCACGATGCCGCCCATGAACAACAGCGGAATCAGCACGGCGACCAGCGAAACCGTCAAGGATACGATGGTGAAGCCGATTTGCTTCGAGCCCTTGAGCGCCGCTTCGAACGGGGACTCGCCCTCTTCGATGAAACGCGCGATATTTTCGATCATCACGATCGCGTCGTCGACCACGAAGCCCGTGGAGATGGTGAGCGCCATCAACGACAGGTTGTCCAAGCTGTAGCCGAGCAAGTACATGACGCCGAAGGTGCCCACCAAAGACAGAGGCACTACGAGGCTCGGGATCGAGGTCGCGCGCAGGCTGCGCAAGAAGACGTAGATCACCCCGACTACCAGGCCAATCGTGATCAAGAGCGTGTACTCCACGTCCTCCACCGACGCGCGCACGGTCTCGGTGCGATCGCTCAGCACTTTGACGGCCACGTTCTGCGGCATCGACGCAGCGAGCTGCGGTAAGAGCGCCTTGACCCGCTCGGCGACCTCGATCACGTTCGCGCCCGGCTGGCGCTGCACGTTGAGGATGACCGCGTGCTTTTCGTCCGCCCAACCGGCAAGTTCCGAGTTTTCGACGCCGTCGATCGCGTTCGCCACCTCACTCAAACGGACGGGCGCGCCGTTCTTGTACGCGAGAATCAGCGGCCGAAACTGCTCGGCCTTGAACAGCTGATCGTCGGTGGCAAGCGTGTACGATTGGCGTGGCCCGTCGAGCGTGCCCTTCGGTTGATTGACGTTGGCGAGGGCGATCGCGTTGCGCAGGTCCTCGAGACTGAGCCCGGTGCCCGAGAGCGCCTCGGGGTCGGCTTGAATGCGCACGGCCGGCTTTTGTCCGCCGTTCAGCGTGACCAAACCGACGCCGGATACTTGTGAAATCTTTTGCGCGAGGATCGAGTCCGCGTAGTCGTCGACCTGGCTGAGCGCGAGCGTGTCCGAGCTGACGCTGAGCGTGAGGATCGGCGTGTCGGCAGGGTTACTCTTGCTGTACGAGGGCGGCGTGGGCAACGTGCGCGGCAGCAAATTCGCGGCCGCGTTGATCGCCGCTTGCACGTCCTGCTCAGCCGCGTCGATATTGCGATCGAGCGTAAATTGCAGGGTTATTTGCGAGCTGCCAAAGCTCGATACGCTCGTCATCTGCGACAGGGACGGGATCTGACCGAACTGTCGCTCGAGCGGCGTGGTGACCGTCGCGGCCATCGTGTCGCCGCTCGCGCCGGGCATGTAGGTCGCGACGACGATCGTCGGGTAGTCGACTTGCGGTAACGCAGAGACCGCCAGCGAGCGGAACGCGACGATGCCCGCGATCAGAATGCCTACTACGAGCAGCGTCGTCGCCACCGGTCGGCGGACGAACGGCTCGGAGATGCTCACGGCTGGGCTCCGCCTGCCTGATTCCCGGAATTGTTGCGCTTGTGCGCGCCGCCGCCGGCCTTGCTCGAATCTGCGCCGGGCGCTTCGTTGCCGTTCTGCGGTTTTGGCCCCACGTTCGGGCGCACCGAGACTTTCGCCCCTGGGCGCAGCTGATTCTGGCCTTCGACCACGACGTCGTCGCCCGCCTGGATGCCGCTCTTCACGATCGCCCAGTCGCTGCCGACGCTGTCGACGTCGATGTTGCGGAGCTGCGCCGTCTGGTCCGGCCCGCTCACGTACACGAACGTCCCTTGTGGGCCGCGCTGGACGGCTTGCGCGGGCACGGTGAGCGCTTGATTCTTGGGCGCGAGCAGCAATCGAATGCGCAAGAGCGCGTTCGGCCACAACGTCCGGTTGGGATTGGGCAGCGTCGCCTTGAGCCGAATGGTGGCGGTCGCGACGTTCACCTGATTGTCGACGAGCGTCAGCTTGCCTTTGGCGAGCGGCTCGCCACCTTCTCGATTGTACGCCTCGACTTGTAGGCCGTTCGCAATCTCTTGGTTGATGCGCGGCAGGTCGTCCTGGGGCAGCGAGAAAATGACGGCCATCGGATCGAGCTGCGTGATGACGACGATGCCACCCGGGTCGGCCGAGTGGACGAGATTGCCGGGATCGACCTGACGCACGCCGGTCACGCCGTCGATCGGCGAGCGCACGCTCGAGTAGTCGAGTTGCAATTGCGCCGTCTCGATCTGGGCTTGATCCGTCTTGAGCGTGCCGGACAGCTGATCGACCTGGGCGTGCGAGTCGTCGAGCTGTTGCTGCGTCGCGAGGCCTTGGCCGACGAGCGCCGTGTTGCGATCGAACGTGCGCTGCGCGTTTTGCTGTTGCGCGGTGTCGCGCGCGAGGGCGGCTTGCGCCTGGTGCAGCGCGATCACGAACGGCCGCGGATCGACGCGGGCGAGCACATCGCCCTTTTTGACCTGCTGGCCTTCCGTGAAGAGCACGGCGTCGAGCCGACCGTCCACCTGAGAGTGCAGCGTGACGGTGGCCAGGGGCGTGGCATTGCCGAGCCCCTCGAGCACGACCGGCACGTCACGGCGCTCGGCCTTGGCCAGCACGACCGGGATCGGCCGCGCTTCAGCGGCGCTGCCGGAAGGCGCGGCGTTCGGACCACCCGGGCCCTGCCTTTTGCTACGCGCGAACCACAAGCCGCCCCCGACGAGCGCGAGACCGACGAGTATGAGCACCCAGCGCGCGGATTTATGCGACTGCGGGGCGACGAGTTCGGTGGTCATATCGCTGGGAGAATTCATGTGCCTTGTCGAGAATTTCCACCGAGTGCCTGCGTTTAGACTCGTAGAACCGGCGGGCCCCTACGGCTAGTCCCGGGAGCCTCTCGACCTGAAGTTGTGCCTGGTTCTCGGCCGCTGGCCGAGGTTTCTGTTTCTTTCTTGCCGGCATGCGGGCGTTTACGTGATGGCGCATTGTGCACGAATCAGCCAAGGCGCGCCAAGTTCCACCCGAGCGGGAAAGGGCCTGCTCGTTGCTTGAGTGTGGCGCTTCGGGAAGCGAGGCGAAACGCGAGCGCCCTCCCACCGCGACAGGCCGCCGCCCCGCTCGTCCGGTCGCCAGCGCGGCCTCCGCGGCCAGTGGTTCGGCAGCGCCCAGCGCCCGCGGGCAACGCCCGCTACAGCGTATCCCAACCGAAGCGCTCGAGCTCGAACGTGTAGTCGGCGAGCGCCTTGATCGGCTCGTCCACGTTGTTGTCGATTTCGTCCATCGTGCTGCGGATGCGTTTGCGGGCCTGGCCGGAGAAGGTGGTCAGGATTTCGAGCTCGTGCTTCACGCGGCTGGCGCCCTGCGCCTTGAGTGCCGAGTCGACGCGGCTGAGCATGCTCGCGAGCACGAACAGGTCGATCATGATGTCGGCCAGGCGGCGCGTGGCGAACTGCTTGTCGATGATCTCGCGCCCGTGCTTGCGCAAGATGCGATCCACGGCGATCGCCAAATCCCGCGTGCCGTCTTCGAAGATTACGGTCGCTGTCTTGAGCGCGGGGTCGAGCTTGGTAAAGCTCGTGCCTTGACGGTTGATGCCGGTTGCGAGCGATACGCGACGCAGCGTGTATTCGGACACCACGCCGAAACCCTTGAGCGGGTCGGCGAACGCGCCCTCCAGGGATTTACCGAGCTCGCGCAGCGTTTGTCCGACGTCGGCCATCGCGTTCAGCGCGATGAACAGGCGCAAGATGTCGTTCGTGCCCTCGAAAATGCGGTTGATGCGCGTGTCGCGCACCACGCGCTCATAAGGGTACTCGCACATGTAGCCGTTGCCGCCGGCGATTTGCAGCGCTTCGTCCGCGGCGCGATATAGGCATTCGGAGGCGAACACTTTGCTGATCGCGGCTTCCACCGCGTAGTCCTGATAACCCGCGTCGGTGAGACCAGCGACCATGCTCACGACGCATTCGGTCGCATAGCAATCGACCACCATTTGTCCGACCTTCTGCTTGATCAAGCCGAACTCGGAAATGGATTTCCCGAACTGCACTCGTTCTTTGGCTTGCTTGGCGGAGAGCGCGATCAGCTTCTTCATGCCGCCGACCGCTCCGCCGCCGAGGCCGGTGCGCCCGGAGTTCAAGATCTGCATCGCTATCTTGAAGCCCTTGCCCTCTTCTCCGAGCAAGTTGTGCTTGGGCACGCGCACGTTGTCGAAGTGCACGGTCGTGGTCGAGCTCGCGCGCAGGCCCATCTTGTCTTCGTGCGGGCCGGTGCTCACGCCTGGCATGTCGCGCGTGACGATGAAGGCGCTCATTTTTCCGCGCTCGCCTGGATCGCTGGTCTTCGCGAACACCGTGAAAAAGTCGGCGATTCCACCGTTGGTGATCCAGAGCTTGTTGCCGTTCAGGACCCAGTCGTCGCCGTCCTTCACCGCCGCAGTCTTGATCGAAGCCGCGTCGGACCCGGAGCCCGGCTCGGTCAGACAGAACGCGGCGACTAGCTCACCGGTCGCGAGCTTCGGCATGTAACGCTCTTTTTGCTCGTCGGTTCCGAACAGCAAGAGCCCGCGCATGCCGATCGAGCTGTGCGCCCCGACCGTCACCGCCACCGAAGCGTCGTACTTGGCGACCTCTTGCAGCGCGCGCGAGTAGGCGCCCGAGCCGAAGCCCATCCCGCCGTGCGCCTCCGGAATGATGAAGCTGAACAAACCGAAGCTCTTCAGCTCTTCCACGAACTCCGGCGGAAACTCACCCTGCCGGTCCCACTGCCTGAAATCCGTCTCGCGCGGCTTGAGCAGTTGTTCGAGCGAGCTCACCACGCCCTGCAAGGTTTCCTTCTCCGCCGCGGAGATGCTCGGAAACGGCAAAATTACGTCTTCTTCGATTTGGCCCATGCAAAGCGAGCGCATGAAGCTGACGGTCTTCTTGTCGGGCATCGGGTTCTCCTGGCGATTCATGCGAGTTTCTCCCGGGAGCGGGCCAATGACAAATTCGATCTTTCTTCGAGAACCGCGCGCGGAGTCGGTCGCGCGACCGGTGAACGATCCTCGAGTAAGCTTGGGACGGCCTTTCGATGCTGATCGACAAGCTCCTGCCACCCGAAACCAAGCCGCACGTGTCGGTCGCGGCGCTGCGCCGCTATTGGTACGTCGCGTGTCGGTCGCAAGAGCTCGGCTCGAAACCGCTGTCGCGCACGGTGCTCGGCGTGCCGTTGGTGATCTTCCGCACGCGCTCCGGGCAAGCGTCCGCCTTGCTCGATCGCTGTCCGCATCGCAACGTGCCGCTCGCGCTCGGGCGCGTCGTCGGCGAGCGGCTCGAGTGTCGCTACCACGGCTGGCAATTCGATTGCGCCGGGGCCTGCCAGCTCGTGCCGGGCCTGGTCGCGAGTGAGGCGCGTGAGCGGCGAGTTGCGGCTGCCGCCACGCGCGAAGTCGACGGCTTGATCTGGGTTTACCCGGAACTCGACGTCACGCCCACGAGTGAGCCGTTCAGGTTGCCGAAAACGGATGACGGCTATGCGCGCGTCGTCCGCGAAGTAGCCGCGGACGCGACTTTGCACGCCACCATCGAAAACGCGCTGGACGTGCCGCACACCGGGTTTTTGCACCGCGGACTCTTTCGCGGCGGACGCAAGAACGAGATCAGTGCGGTCGTGCGCCGCGGCGCGGATCGCGTCGAAGCCGAATACAGCGGCGAGCCGCGACCGAGCGGCGTCGTGGGTCGTTTGCTGTCGCCCGGCGGCGGAGTGGTCGAACATTGGGATCGCTTCATCTTGCCGTCCGTGGCAGAGGTCGAATATCGCCTGGGCGCGGACGTGCACTTTCTCGTCACGGCGCTCTGTACGCCGGTCAGTGACTTTCACACGCGGCTCACGGCGGTAGCGCAGTTCAAGACGCGCTTTCCGGCGCGCGTCGTCCAGCGCGTGCTCGAGCCGTTTGCCCTGCGCATCTTTGGCCAGGACGCGGCGCTCCTGCGCAAGCAAACCGACAACATTCGACGCTTCGGAGGCGAGCAGTACATGTCGACCGAGCTCGACCTGCTCGGTCCGCACATCTGGCGCTTGCTCAAGCAGGCGGAGCAGGGCGGGCAGGGCGACGTCGGCGAGCACGCAAGCGAAACCGTGGTAGAGCGCGCCGTGAGATTTTTCGCATGATCCTCGCCACGCTCGACGCCATCCTCAACGGAACCGCGGCCATCTGCTTGAGCATTGGCTACTACTTCATGCGCACCAAGCAGATCGCGCGCCACCGCCGCGCCATGCTGACGGCGTTCGTCGTCTCGGTCTGTTTCCTAGTCACGTACGTGATTCATCACGTGCAAGTCGGCTCAGTTCCTTTTCAGCATGCCGGCCTCGTACACACGCTCTACCTCGCCATCCTCGTGCCGCACGTCATCCTCGCGGCCGTGGTGGTGCCGCTGGCCGTGCTCACCCTCTACCGCGGCTGGACCGAGAAAATCGCGCTCCACAAGCGCATCGCCAAGATCACTCTCCCGATCTGGCTCTACGTGTCGGTGAGCGGTGTGGTCGTATACTTGATGCTGTACTGGTTGTGAGGCTCAGCGCTCGCGCTCGGTCGGTATAGGGCACCAAACACCGCGCCCCGAAGTACACTTCACGACTCCGAGCTGGGGCAGCAAAGGAATTCCGCAAAATACACAAGAGTGCATGCCAGCAATGGCACGCACTCCAGTGTGCCTTGCGCTACGCGTTCGTCACTTGGGTGGTGGCGGCGGCGGCGGCGGCGGCGGGGGTGGTGGCGGCGGCGGCGCGTTGGCCGGCGGAGTCGGTACGTTCGGCGGGGTCGACGGAGGTGGGGGGGTCGGGGTTGCCGTGTCGGGCGCGACGCACGCGGAGAGGTCGAAGAACAAGAACTCGAGCGCCTTGCTCTGCGGGCTCATCGGTTTGGCCGAGCACTCCGTCGGGAACGGTTTACTCGGATCCGAGTTGTCGCCGCCGTCCGACTTGCTCGTGATCGGATCGGTGACCGACACGTTCATGTGTAGATCGGTGAATACGCCACGACCGCATTGCATTGCGGCGTCGACACCGAGCGGTGTGTTGAACGAGGCGTACTGCACCGACGGCCGCATACCGTGCGTGTCGCTCGCATCGACCGGGACGGTGATCCAGTCTTGCGTGGGCGGAGTCACCGAGATCACGGAGTGCTGGCCCTGGTTGAAGAGCAGCTGTCCACGCGTCACCGTGGCACCGACGTTTTGGAGCCAGTCGGCTAGCGCGTTGCCCTTCGCAAACGTGGGCGCGGTGTTGACGATGCCGACGGTGCCGTCGGCTTGCTTGTCCGCGTTGGCGTTGAAGGTCATCGTGGTGGCGAAGCCGCCGTCTCGCAGCCACGGGTAGTGGTCGTGATCGAAGAAGACGCGACCACCTGCGTTCAGGTAGCTCACCATGTTGGGGTAGTACGGCTTCTTGGCGTTCTGGTACGTACCGCCCTCGCAGGACAAGACGACGATGTCGTAGCTCTTCATCTTGTCCGTGCTGGCCCAGAGCACCTGCGCGGAGGTGAAGTTGCCGCCTGCGCTGAAGCTGTTGGTCCCCGAGCCGTTGGGTCCGCTCGTGGTCGCCGCAGGGATTGCCGGTGGGGTTGCGTCCCCGCCGAAGTACATGTTCACGCGGCCGTTGCCCGCGTCCGTCGTGAACTCGCTGTCGGCGATGCCGATGCGACGCAGCTGACACTCGAGCGCGTCCGAGCCGCCAGTGACCATCGCGATCTTCGGGATATTGCCTTCAGATTGCGTGCGCGGGAGCCGGGTCAGGTTCGGGTCCGTGAGCGCGGTGTCCATGCAAGCGGTGGTGGTGATGCCGGTCAAGATCTCGCGGCGCCATTTACCGACCTGGATCACGAGCGGGATGTTGCTACCGGTCGGCACGTCCGTACCGCCCTTGTTGCCCTCGCCACCGAGGGTGAAGTGACCCTTGGCGTCGGTGAGTGCCGTGACGAGCGGCGCGCCCGACGCGGTCGCCGTGCACAGGTCGCAGGACGCGCCGGTTGGGATTGGATCGAGCGTCGAGACTTGAGGAATGTAAACGAGCGCGTTGTAGATCGGGTTTACGCCCGCCGGGTCGTAAACGACGCCGCTCAACGTGGTGTGCGTTGTGCCCGTGCAAGCCTTGATCTGCGTACAGAGACCGGTGCAACCGCCGCCCGTACCGGTTCCAGGACAAACGTTCGGTTGCGGGGGGGTTCCGCCGCCGCAGGTCATCGCGTTGGGGCAAGGCGTATCGCAGTTGAGCGTCGCGCCGCAGCCGTCACCGATGGTGCCGCAATACTGGCCACCGTTGGAGGCCGTGCACGTACTGGGCTTACAATTGGTGGGGATGCACACGCCGTTCGCGTTGCAGGTGTCTCCCGCCGGACAATCACCGCAGGGCAAGGTGCCGCCGCAGCCGTCACCGATGGTGCCGCAGAATTGACCACCCGCGTTGCCACAGGTGAGCGGCGTGCAGTTGGCCGGAACGCACACGCTGTTGGTGCAGGTCAGGCCGGCGGCACACGTTCCGCAATCGAGGCTATGGCCGCAGTTGTCGCCGATGGTTCCGCAGAACTGCGTGGTGCCGGCGGTGCACGCGATGGGCGTACACACGGTGGCGTCGCCTTGGCAGACATTCATCGTGCTGCAGGTCCAACCGCCGGTGCAATCCGGGCAGGTGATGGTGCCTTCACAGCCGTTGCCGATTTCGCCGCAATACGTGCCGCCCAACGGGGTGCACGAAACCGAAGGGGTGCAGCCGCCGTCCGGGATACCGCCGCCGTCCGGGATGGCCAGCGTGCCGCCGGTGGCCCCCATGGAAAGTCCGCCGGTGCCGGGGTTACCTGTGCCAGCGCCGCCGCCCGTACCCCCTCCGAGCACCACGACGTGGTTCTTGCCGCTGGTCGCGCCGCAGCTCGCCATGGACGCAACAGCCACCGCATACAGACCCGTGGCTAACCATTTGAAATAAGGACGATGAATCAGCATTGGCGAACGCCTTTCCGCTGCAGCCCCCAGAGCGGACCGAGCAAGCGCAGCTCGGATGATGGGGTCGCCAGTAATGCGTCCGAACCAACAAACGATCACGCGCGTCGCTCACAAAGCGAGCCTGAAAATCCGCGGGAAATGCGGGGGCGCGGGTGGTGTATACCGAAAAATGCGCTCTGATTTAATGTGTGCTTGGCGCTGGCTGCGGCTTGCTCGCAGACTCGCCTGACGCCGGGAGCGACTGCGCGGCGGGTGCGGGCGGCGCCGGAGGGAGCGCGGGCGGCGCGAGAACGGGCGCGGGCGGACGCGGGGTCCACGTCGGCTCCTCCAGGCCGTCGTTGTAGATGTTGAGGGCGTCGTAGAGGTGCGGTTGCCCGTTCAAGATCATGATCGTGCCGGCTAGGGCCACGCTCAGCCCCCCGAAGGCCAGCCCAAGGCCGAGGGCGCCGTTCCTTTGGGGATTTTCGATGGTGTAGACGAGGCCACCCGTCTCCAGCGCGAGGCCGGTGAGATCCAGGACGAAGCCGCCGATGATGAGATTGCGACCGAGGCGTGCCTCCTCCTCCGCGCGGCGGTTGCCTTGGACGGCGTTGACGACGCCGTCGCCGAAGGTGAATCCGCCCTTGTCCACGCCGTCGCGCACGACGTGCGGGGCGCCCTCATCCATCACGAGCGACGCGCGCGGCGACTGGGCGGGTTGGTAGCTAGAGGAACAACCTGCGCTGAGCGCGAGCAGAGCGCTCGAGCACGCCATCGTCGGTACGTTCCACCCGCGCATGTTCCCTGGCGAAGGTTTTTAGAACGCCGGGGACGTCTTGTCGAGCAAGACGGAGCGACACTCGAGCACGGCGCCGTCGACCGTCATGGCGGCGACGGTGCCGATCTCGGCCATGATGCTCACGAAAGGCGGCTGCCAGGCGTTGTGCTGCCAGACCACGGTCCACTCGCCGGAGAGGCGCCGGGTCCAGACGCGCCCAGGGCCCGCTGCCCAATGGCGGCCGAGTGTGTCGATGGCGATCGTGCCGAGGTCGGGCTTGCCTGGGATGATGAGCGGCGTGACGTTGCCGTCCTCGAGCTCGAGGCACGCGCCCTCGATGCCGACCGCCGTGGCCGTGTGCCGCTCCGGGCGGCTCGCGCAAGCGAGCAAGGCGCGCGTTTGGGGCGTGGGCAGCCGCTCGAGCTGCCAGTCGAGCGGGCGATAGTGGGCAGCGTACGGCCGGCCGTCGACGCCGCGACCGACGACCAACCAACGCTCGTCGTCGAGCCGACACAGGCCGGCGATCATGGCCGCGTCCGCGACGGGTAGCGGGCGCAGCCAGCGCTTGCCGAGTAGCGCGTGCAAGAGCGGCGGAGAGCCGGGCTTGCTGCCGAGCAGCACGGCGATGTCGTCGAAGCCGGGCGTGAGCGCCGTGAAGGTCACGTCGGGATCCGGGCCTTGGAACAGCTCGCGCAATCCGTCGCGCGAGTACTCGAGCAGCTTCGCGCCGCCGCCACCGACGACCCAGGTCGCGGGGCTCAGCCGTTGCACGAGGCGCACACTGCCCGCGGGCGGCAAACCCTCGGGCGGGAGCGAGCACCAGCGCGTGCCGTCCCAATACTCGAGCCCACGCACCGTGGCCGCGAGCGCGTGCCCGGCCGCGTTCCACGCCACTTGCAGCACCAGGCGGTCGTCGCCGGGCGGATGGCGCACCATCCAGTTGGTCTCGATCACGAGTTCGCGCGAGCGCAGCTGCTCCATGCTGGTAAACCAGCGACGGCTCGGGCGCGCGGTGCTCGGATCTTGGCTGATCCAGGGCAGCAAGCTTTCGGCGAAGCGTTGGCCGTTGCTCGGGCGCTGCTTGGGATCGGCGTGCGTGGCGCGGGCGATCGCCAGATCGATGGCTTGGCAGGCCGCCTCGCGCTCGCGCAGCTCGAACGCGAGCGTTGGAACGTCGAGGATGCTGCGGCGAACCGCTGAGCGGGCCAGCACGATCGCCTGAGTGGGCGAGCGCGTGTCGAACAGCGACTCACCGGTGAGCACGTGAAAAATGATCGCTCCCAAGCTGAAAATATCGGTTGCGGAGCTGAGCTCACCGCCGGTCACTTGCTCCGGCGCGAGGTAGCCGGGCGTGCCGACCATCATGTTGCCGAACGTGGCAGAGACGCCCATCGGGCGCGCGATACCGAAATCGGAGATCTTGAACATCTCCGTTTCACCTGCGCCGCAGCAGAGCACGTTGTTCGGGCTGAGATCGCGATGCACGACGCCGACGGCGTGGATCTCGTCCAGGCCCTTGGCCAAGCTCTGGATCAGACGCGCGGCGCGCTCCGGGTCGAATGCGAAGCCGGTGCCGCGCACGGAGTAGGTGATGCGGTCGTCGAGCGTGACGCCCTCGAGCCCACCATGCACGTATTCGAGCGCGATGAACGGAAGCTGCAAGTCGCGCGTCATCGTGCGAAAGTCCATGCTGCCCGTATCCAATAGACGCACGACGAACGGAGTCGGCGGGACGCGTTCGTTCAAGCGGCCGAGCGCGACGGCCTCCTTCTTGATGATCGTGAGTGCTCGATCGTCGGATTCCGCCACGATCTGCGGCAAGATGATCTTGATCACGACCTCCGACTCCCCGTTGGGAGAAATGCGCTTGGCCAGATACGCGACGGCGGTGCCGCCCTCGCCGAGCTTGGTCGTGAGCTCGTACAGCACGCCCGCGTGATACTGGCTCACGAGCTTCTGCCCGATCAGCGGATCTCGCCCCGAAGGCTTTTCGCTCGCGCGCTGCATCTCCCAGCGCGAGCATAACCCAAGCTCGCATTGGATTCCTGTGAGATCGACGTGGCGTCAAATCCCCCGGGAAGATTCGTGCCGCTGCTCGTTGCTCGAAACACCGCTCGCGGGGCTAGCCGTGTGTGAGCGCCCGCCAGAGTAGAAGACCCAGCACGAGCGGCGTCAGCGCGAGGGCGGCGACCACCGCGACGCCGGCGCCGACGAACAGGTAGTCGCCGAAGTCGGCGCGACGCAGCGGTTTTGCTTCGTAGCGACGAAGGAGTAGGAGATTTTTTCGGTTCGCGCGATAAAAGATGTCCAGCACGTCGCCGACGATCGGCAGCGAGCCGATCAGCGCGTCGAGGGCGACGTTGATCAGCATGCGGAGCATCACGACTTTGGGCACGCGCAGCTGAACGGCGACCACGAACAGCGACAGTGAGACCAGCGCGCACACCGCGTCGCCGAGGCCGGGGAAGACGAAGCCCAAGATCGCGTCGAGCCCGACGCCGATCTCGGTGCCCGGGACGCGCAGAGCGTCATCCATCAGTCGCGCCAGGCGTTCGGCCCAGGCCGGCACGGGCGGAGCCAATTCGACGTCCCTCGGCGTGGCGGACACGGCTCGTACTCTACTCTGTATCGGAGATTTCGGCGGTCGCGAAATGCCGATTGAAATGCGGAGCGCGCGAGGGAAGGCTCGCTCGCCATGCGAGCCGTCGTGCAGCGAGTGACTCACGCACAGGTTTCGGTCGACGCTGAAGTCGTCGGCCGGATCGGTCCCGGTGCGTGCGCGCTGGTGGGCGTCGGTCGCGACGACTCGCACGAGGACGCCGAAGCGCTCGCGGACAAGGTGATTGGCCTGCGCATCTTCGAGGACGACGCGGGGAAGATGAATCACAGCCTGCTCGAGGCGGGCGGGGAGCTCCTCGCGATCTCACAATTTACGCTGTACGGCGACGTGCGAAAGGGTCGCCGCCCGAGCTTCGGCGACGCCATGGAACCCGACGCGGCGCGCACACTGTTCGAGCAGTTTTGTGAGGCGTGCCGCGTGCGTGGAGCTCGTATCGAGACGGGACGTTTTCGCGCGACGATGCAGCTCGCGCTCGAGAACGACGGCCCGGTCACGATCTTGATCGACACGAAGCGAGTCTTTTGACGGTGCGGCCGCGCGTTTCGGTCACGGTGCTCGCGTGGTGCCTGCTCACCTTGCAGCGCGCGCGCGCCGAGTCGAACGCCACCGTCGCGAGCACGGAGCAGGCGAGCGAGCCGCCCGAGGTCACGGTGCAGGGCCAGGAGAACGAGCGGCCGTCGCGCGATCCGACCATCGCGGGCAGTCGCATCGCACGCGCGGAGCTCGTACGCCCCGGTGCCAGCGCGGCGGCCGTACTGAGCCACGTGCCCGGCGTTCAAATCGCCGAAACGGGCGCGGGCTCGGAGCTTGCGAGCGCCTCGCTCCGCGGCGCGAGCAGCGCGCAGACTCCGGTCTATCTGGCGGGCATCCGCCTCAACGACGACGTGAGCGGCGGCGCGGATCTGTCGCTCGTGCCGCTGTGGATGCTGGAGCGCGTGGAGGTCTATCGCGGCAACGCGCCGGCCGACGCCGAGCGGCTCGGGATCGGCGGCGCGGTGTTTTTCGAGCCGCGTCTGCCGCGCAAGACGCGCCTGGGCGCCGGCGCCGGAGTCGGGAGCTTCGGTGAGCGGAACGGCTTCGTCGCGGGCGAAGTGGCCAAGGGTCGCAGCGGGGCGCTCGTCGCGCTGCGCGGAGCGGGCGCGCAAAACGACTATCCGTACCTCGACGATCGCGGCACGCGCGGCACGAGCGACGATCGCGTGGTGCGCCGGCCCAACGCCGACTACACGTCGCGCGACGCCTGGGCGATCGCGCGCAGCGAGCTCGCTCCCGGCGGCGCGCGCGTCGTCACGGTCTTCAACGCGTTCGAGCGCGAGCAAGGTGTGAGCGGGCTCGGGGCGACTCCGGCGCGTTCGGCGCGCGCGCACAGCCAGCGCGTTTTGGCGGGTCTGTCGGCCAAAACACCGTGTAGCGGCGGCGGACGCTGTGAGCTCGAGCTGAAGAGCCAAGGGCTGAGCGCGGCGTACTCGATTTCGGATCCCAACGGAGAGCTTGGTCTACTCACCACGCGCGTCGATTCGCGAGGCACGCGCTTTGGTCAAGGTGCACGCCTCACGCTCGTCGCGGACGGGCTCAGCGTGGCGCTGGGAGCCGACGCCGAACTCGAGCGCCTCGCGCTCGACAGCGCGGCGAGCCAAAGCGGCTACATCGGTTCGCTGCGCGCCGAGCGGCGCAGCGCCTCCGCGCGTGTCGCGTTGATCGGCGATTTGACGTCCTCACTCACGCTGTCAGCGCTGGTGGTCGAGAGCTGCGACCAGACGTGGAGCGCACGCGCGAGCGACGGTTGCGCGTCCCTCGCCCCAGAAGCGCGCGCCGGCGCGCTACTCGAGCTCGGCGCACTGGAGCTGCGCGGCAACCTCGGACACTACGTGCGCGTCCCGACGCTCGGCGAGCTGTACGGTGTCTCCGAAGTGGTGCGTGGCAACCAGGCACTCGGGCTCGAGCGTGGCAACGGCGCCGATCTGGGGGCGCGCGTCACGGAAGACTGGGGTGCGACGCGCCACGCGCTCGAGCTCTTCGTTTTTGGCCGCGAGGTCGCGGATCTGATCGCGTACCGTCGCTCGTCGCTCGGCAGTGCTCAGCCGTACAACGTCGGCAGCGCTCGCCTGCTGGGCGCCGAGCTGGATCTTCACAACGAGCTCTTTCATCATGCTCGCTCGCAGCTCGCGTTGAGCTTGCTCGACCCGCGCGACACGACCGCCGGCCGCACGACGAACAACGACATTCTCCCTTACCGCTCGCGACTCGTGCTGAGCGAATACGTTGAAGGCTTCGTTGAAAGGACAGGTACCCTCCGGCGCGCCGCGCTCGATGCGCGGCTCAGCTATCGAGCCGCGCGCGTCGCCGATCCGGCGGGATTGATCGTGTTGCCCGCCTCGACCACGCTCGACTTGGGCGGCTCGCTCTCGCTCGGGGACGAGCTACTCACGCTGCGCGTAGCCGTCGACGACGTCCTCGATGCCCGCCACTTCGATCTGATCGGCTACCCATTGCCCGGTCGCAGCGCCCACCTGAGCGCCGAGTTGTGGTGGTGACGCAGGATTTTGCCCAAATACGGGCGCAGATGATAAGGCCGATACAATGCGGTTTTTGCCGGCGAAACGCGCTGGATTCTACTGGGCTGTGCCGCTCGCGCTCGGGCTGTGCGCCGTTGCGCCGACGGCCCGCGCCGGGCTCGCTCACGATCTACCGGAGCGCTTTCGAGTTGCACCGTTTTCGGTCATGTCGCTCAGCGTCGGTTACCCGAACGACGGCTTTCAGCTGCGCGCAAAAAAGCTCAAGTCGACCAACACGCTGTCGATCAAGGACAACAGCAAGGACAACTCTTACGGTCACCCGGCGCTCGTGCTGATGCTCGAGCGGAGCGCGCACGAAGTGGCGCGCATCGCCAAAGGTTCCGTGCTCACCGTCGGTGATTTGTCGCGGCAAGACGGTGGTCCGCTCGCCGGTCACGTGAGTCATCAAAGCGGACGAGACGCCGACATCGGCTTTTATTTGCGCGACGCGAGCGGTAAGCCGGTTGTGCGTGAGCGTTTCATGCCCTTCGACCCGAACGGACGTGCGCGCTTCGAACCCGGCGTCTATTTCGACGACTACCGCAATTGGCTGCTCCTGCGCGCCTGGGTGACCGATCGCCGAGCAGGGCTCTCGCACATTTTCGTGTCACAAGGGCTGCGCTGGCGTCTGATCGAATACGGCCGCGCCCACGCCGAATTCGCACCGTACGTAGGAGATCTCGCGGTGCTCCTCAAGCAACCCCCGGGCGTCAGTCCGCACGACGATCACTTCCACGTCCGCATCGCCTGTCCCGACCCAGCCGGCGATCTCTGTCACAACGAATCCAAATAACCCCAACGACGCTGCCGTCCTATCACGGGCAACCGCGAAGGCGCGAAGGCGCGAAGATTTTTTTGGGGGTTCAGTTGCGCGTTGACCGACATGGTCGACGGCCCGGCGTTTCCAATGACGACGTCTGCCGAACATAGTCCCCCCCCCAAAAAAAATTGGTCTTCGCGTCTTCGCGGTTAGTCTCGCCCTAATCGAAGCGGAAGGCTTTGAGTTGGCGTTCGAGTTCGGATAGGCGTGCGCGGAGGGTGGCGGTGACGGCGTCGATTTGGTGGGCGCGTTCGACGCTGATGTGGGATGCGCCTTGGAAAGTGCCTAGGCTGAGCTCGATCCGCGCGCGCTCGTCGTGTTGACTCTGGCTGGCGGCCGCGACGCCTTTGAGTCGCTCGGTTATCTCGCGCACGGCTGCGGCCATCGCGTGGCTCGACCCTTTCTGCGCGGTGGTCGACGCTTCTACTTGGCGACCGACCTTGCGCGCGCGCTCGATGGCCACGGTCATGCCTTGCTGCGCCTGACGTTGCGCGGACGTGGCGACGTCCAAACGCCGGGTGATGCCGCTCACGTCGGAAATGGCCAGACGGACCTGCCGCAGCCCGTCCGAGTGCACGCTCATGGCCCCGCCGATCTCGCGTACCTGGCGCTCGGCCTCGCTCGAGCTCGCGATGATCAACTGTAGGCGTCGGCCGGCCTCGTCGGAGCGTTGCTTGCCTGCGAGCACGGTTTCTTGTCCATACGCGACCGCTTGGACTGCTTGTTGAATGTCGCCCTGCACGGAATCGATCAGCTTCTCGATCTCGCGAGTGGAGCTCACGGTCTCTTGCGCGAGCTCCTTGACGCGGTCCGCGACGATCGCGAAGCTCTTGCCGTGCTCGCCGGCCTGCGAGGCGATGATCGAGGCGTTGATGGCCAAGAGTTGCGTCGCGCGCGTCACCTCGTCGATCATGCGCACGACGTTCCAGATCGCTTCCGAACGACTCGCCAGGCCTTCCACGACCTGTTGCACGCGGTCGAAACTCTCCTGGATTTGATGTGACGCGCCGATCGTAGCGTCCACCGCGGAACGGCCCGCCTCCGCGGCCACGATCGCCTCCTGCGCGAGCTTCTCGCTTTGAGCCGCGCTCACGATGACACCTTCGATCGAGTGCGCGAGTGTGTCCACGGACTCCGTCGTGCCCACCACGTTGGTGGCGAGCTCGGCGGCCGTCGAGGCGGTCGCGTCGACCTGCTCGCCCATCTCGTCGACCTCCTTGCCCGCGGCGTCGATCGTTTCGGTCAATGCCTTGATCGAGCCGGCAATTTGGGCAATTTGTAGATCCAAGCTCGAGAGCGAGGCGCTGGTTTCGCTCGCCACCTGCGAGAGGTCCCGCGTACCGGAGCTGACGCCGGCGATTGAGTCGGCCATCTGTACGATTGCGCCCGAGCCGTGTCGCACGGCTCGCTGCTGTTCCTGGCTCTCGCGCAGCAGATTCGTGCTTTCGGCGCCGAGCTTGTGCGTGACGTCGGACAGCGCGAGCGCGGTTTGGGCGATCTGTCGCAACAAGGCGTGCAGACGGAACAACGTCTCTTCGATGGCCGAGCTCAGCTCGCATAGCTCTTGCCCGTACCAAAAGTCGGGTGGCTCGAGACGAACGTGCAGGTCGCCGTGACCGATAGCTGCCACGACGCCGGCGAGTTTCGCCACGGGACCGCCCACCAAGCGCGCCAGGCCGATCGCTAACCCGAGCCCGAGGATCAGCGCGCCCAGCACGACGGCGAGCGTCATGTGCGCGACCGAGCGCGCTCGCGCTTGCACGAGCTCTTCCGGCCAGCTGCACAGCGCCGACCAATCGACGACGTTCGACTGAATGCGCGACACCACGCCGCGTCGCGCTTGCCCCGCAAAATCACCGTGACGGCGCTCCGGCTCGGGTCCTGTCGGGGGCGCAAACAGTTCGCGTTCGCCGGTCTTGTCGAGCACGGCGAGCGCACTCGAACTGTCGGCGGCGACCACGCTCCCCGAAGCGTCGCTGATCACGCTGAAAAGCCCGGGCGCGGCGAGCGTCACGCGTGTGACGGCCAACTCGACGAGCGACAGATCGACCCCCGCTAGCACGATGGCGCGCAAACCGCCGTCAGCGCCGGGGACGCGCGCGGCCAGGATGATGGCGGGCCGTCCGGTGAGCTTCGAGCGCAACATGCTGGACGCCGCGAAATCGGCGCCCGTCTGGATGCGCTTGACGTACTCGCGATCCGCGTAGGAAGTGCCATGCACGGGGCGCGTGCCCTGTGCGTCGTGGAGCGCACCGCCGATGGCCATGCCGCTCGGATCCGCAATCTCCATCACGTAAAAGCCGGGTGACGCGCGCAGGAAGCGATCGGTGAGGGCTTCCAGTGCTTGCCGTGACAGCTCGGGTGTCGCGCTCAGTTCGGCCGCCAACGTGCGCACGATCTCCGCGCGCGCCTCGAGCATGCCGCCGATCTCGCGCGCGAGCGAGGTGCTCGAGAGCAAGGTCTCCCGATCGGCGTGAGCCTCTTCCGACTCTTGCCAAGACATCAGCTGCGCGTAACCCAAGAGCAAGAGCGGCAACAGCGCCGCGCAAGTGAACGCGACGAGCAGTTGCAGGCCCAGCGTGGGGCGGCGGAAGCGCGGGCGCGAAGGAGCGTTCATCGCCGGGAGTCACTCCGGCCCGCGCGACTCCGCGTCCGCAATCGCGCGGATCTTGCTCGTAGCCGTGAAATCGTAGGTGCTCTTTGCGCTGAAGGCCTTGCCGTCGCGGTGGCGCGTTTGCCGGCAGACGGCGCTCCAACCCGTGGTCTCGGTGACCGGCACCTTCTTGCGATGCACCTTCTTGAAGGTGCGCTTGCCCTCGACCGAGATGTCGCAAATATCGTTCACCACGACCAGGTCTTGCGACGCGCTGAAGGACTGCGTGAGCAGATTGCGCAAGCTCGCCTTGTCGCTCGGCTTTTGGTTGAGCGAGATTTTGTCGTCGCTCAGCTCCAAGAAGCCGTCGATATTCCGCTGGTTCAGCGCTTTTTC
This sequence comes from Polyangiaceae bacterium, assembly GCA_036496745.1. Taxonomy (GTDB): domain Bacteria; phylum Myxococcota_A; class Polyangia; order Polyangiales; family Polyangiaceae; genus PMG-095. Next base: position 67,281 of record DASXKQ010000115.1, on the reverse strand, counting down.
GACCTTGATCAACACGTTGCCGACCGACGCCAGAAATTGCTTCTGCAGCGTGGTCGTCGTCATCGCGATCGCCCGGTCGCAACACAAACCGACGCGTGCCGGATCGCGATCGTCTTCGCTCACCAGCTTGCGCGTGGAGCAGGTGGCCCCGCCGCGTACGACGCTCTGGCCGTCTTCGAGGCTCTCGGTCCACGAGGCGGCTTGGGCGACCTCCGGAAAGCTCGCGCACGCCCGGCGCCACTGCGATTCACTGCACAACGCCTTGCCCACGTCGGCGCAGCGCGCGAAGGCGTCGGCCAGGTTGAGCCCGGCGCCGCCTTCTCGCTCGAGCACGCTGAATTTGTCGAGCCAGGCTCCGCTGTCTTCCACGGTGCCCGCCGGGATGTCGCGCGACGGAAAGCCGGGCAGCGCGCGCGTCGCCGCGTTGGTGCCGCCCGCCGCCGGCGCTGCGCTCGCGCTGCTCGCGACGCTAGGCGCGCCCGGCGCGCTCGCTGCCGGCACCGGCGGACGCTCGGGCGCGGAACCGCCGGTCAGGGCCAGGCTGTTCGAGGCAACGGCGGAGTTCGCCGGGCTGCTCGCGCCGTCCGTGGGTCCGCTGGATTTGGCGTGAAACAAGAGCACGATGATCACCGAGACCAGCGACAAGACGCCCGCGGTGATCAACGCCACGCGCCGGCTGCCTTGAGCCGTCGGTGGTTGCGCTGGGCCGCGCTGGGCGGGAGTGCTCGAAGTGAGCTCGGTGCGAGCCGGCGCGTCTCCGGCTGGCACGATCTCGACCGCCGGCCCTTCGACGCGCGTCGCGCTCGTGCTGCTGAAGAGCGGCAGCGACGGTGAGCGGCTGCGGCCCGCGATGTTGCCCGCTTCGCCGCTCGCCTCGACGGCGGCAATCAGCGCGTCCCAGAACGGGCCTGCGCTCGGATAGCGCTCCTTGGGGTCGACCGAGAGCGCCGTCTTGAGCACGGCTTCGATCGCGTCGCTCGTCTCGACGCCGTGCGTGCGCAGCGTCGGGCGATGCAGCGTATCGGCGGCGGAAATGAACAGCTGCGCGGCGTCGCTGCCGTCGAGCGGCGAACGGCCGATCACCATCTCGATCAAGACCAGCGTGAGCGCGAACACGTCCGTCCACGGCCCGGTCGAGCCGTAGCGGCGGCTAAACTGCTCGGGCGAACCGTAGCGGGCCGTGAACGCTTGCAGCGACGCGCCGGTCGCCTCGAACGCCTTGGTCATGCTCTCCGAGTCGCTCACGACTTTGGCGATGCCGAAGTCCAGGACCTTGAGTGTCGTGCGGCCGCCAATTTCTGTGATGAACAAATTGGCCGGCTTGATGTCGCGGTGCGCGATGCCCTGGCTGTGCGCGACCTCCAACGCGCGCACCGCGCTGTCCATCAGCTCGATCGACTCCCTGAGTGTTCTGCCGGGGACCCCGTCCTTGCGGCGACCCGCGAAATCTTGTTCGAGCGAGCGCCCTTCCAGCCATTCCAGGACCAGAAACGGCGTCCAGGTTCCGTTCGGCGAAACGGCCGTACCGACGTCGAGTGCCTGCACGATGCCGGCGGTCGCCCGCGAGAGCTGGTGCAAGAGCCGCCCCTCGGCCAAAAAGCTCTGTTGAAATTGCGAACGCTCGTCGGACGAGAGCGTCTGCGGAATCTTCAGGCATTTGACGGCGACCTTCTCGCCGAAGCCTAGGTGACGCGCGCCGTACACCACGCCGAAGCCGCCGCGACCCACCACGGCGTCGACTTCGTACTTTCCGTCGATCGTGGCGTGCTCCCACGCAAAGGGATCGTCGGCCGGGTCGCTCATCCTGTCTCAGCAAACCACAGCTTGGTCGGGGGCGGAACCGCCGGCGCTGGCGACCGCACAAGAGCCGGGGTAATGGGTGCTGTGCCACGACATGCGGTCTACCAAGGCTCGCACGACTCTGGGCAGCTCGGGTCACCGCCAAAGATGCCGAAGATCGAGTTCTCAGCCAACAGTATTGGCCAGGCTAAGCTCGTAGACGCCGAACAAGGTGGAGAGCTCGTGGATATTTGCGACGAGTACCTCGCGCCGATTCCGTTTTCGTGTCGCTCCGCGAGTTGCGGGACATGTCACGTCGCGGTGCTCGAGGGCGCGGAATTCCTCGAGACTCCCAACGACGACGAAGAAGAGCTCCTGCGCGTGCTCGGCGGCGACGGCTCGACTCGGCTCGCCTGCCAAGCGCGCGTCAAGCCAGGCCCCGGCTTGATTCGGCTGCGCTCGATGCTGGGCTGAGTTGGGGACTTAGCGGGGTTTGAAGCACGGATCGAGCGGGTCGCCGCTGTCGCCGTTGCCGACGCAGTCGCCGGTTCCTTTGCGGCCGATGGACCTCGCGCCTGAACCGTGCGCGTTCGGATGGGTGTTCGTCGTAGCCGCCGGTGCGCGCGCGGCGTTGCGTAGCGCGTCGCGCAGATTGGAGATTTGACTCGTGAGTTCGTCATTTCTGCGCTGTGCTTGCGCGAGCAAACTCTGCGCGCCATTCGCCTGTCGGGCTTCGGCGGCGAGAGCGTTTGCCTGCGCGGCGTCGAGCGCCGTCCGCTCGGGACGCAGCCTGCCGTAGTAAAAGCCGAGGGTTCCAGCGACGACCAGCACGCACAGCGAGCCGCTCAACCAAGCCGCCAGGCGGTCGCGAAAACGTGCGGCCTGCGCGGCGAGCTCCGAGAGTTGCAAAGCGCGCTCCAGTTCGGTCACCCGCTGGGTGAGTTCCGCGCTGGCGCGCTCGAGCCGCATGCGATCGTCTAGCTCGGCGGAGCGCGCCACCTCCGCGCGGCTGCCCGCTTCGAGCCGCATCCGCTCAGCTTCACGAGCTTCTTCTGCGGCGCGAGCTCGCTCGAGTGCGGCGCGCTGCTGACTATCACGCTCCTTGGCGAGCCGTGCGCGCTGCTCGGCTTCGGCGCGCGCGAGCGCAGCCTGCGCGTCGTCGCGCGCCCGCGCGTGGTGATCGTCTTGTAGCGATTTCAATGAGACTAAAAGCGAGCCGTCGCGAGCTCTGCCCATGCTCGTTTTCCTTTGCCGGACGACCTGCGCTGCCGTTCTGCGGCTCGCGGTCATCGCCTGGGGTGCGACGAATTGGACGCGCGCGTTCGCCCCGGGCTTGGGTCGTCGCGCTGAAATCTTCTGCTCAGGCCGAGCGCAGCGTAACGACTATTTTCCCGAGGTTGAGATTTGCTTCCATGCGCTCGTGCGCGCGGGCGATCTCCGCCAGTGGATACACGCTGTCGATGATTGGCTTCACGCGGCCGTCGGAGAAGAGCGGCAACGTGTCGCGCTCGAACGCGCGCGTCAGCGCGATTTTCTCGGCGGTGGAGCGCGTGCGCATCACGAGCCCGGTCAACGTTTGACGCTTCATCAGCAGGCGCCCGAGATCGAGCTCCGCGCGGGCTCCGCCTAGGAGCCCAATCAGCACGTGGCGACCTTGCTCGGCCAAACAGCGGGCGTGCTGCGGCATGTAAGCCGCGCCAATGAAATCCAAGATCAGATCCACGCCGCGCCCGGAGGTCTCGCGCAGCGCGACGTCCGCGAAGTCTTCGAGCTTGTAGTTCACCACGACGTCGGCGCCGAGCTCACGCACGCGCGCGCACTTTTCCGGACTGCCGGCGGTCGCGAACACGCGCGCCCCGAGCGCCCGCGCGAGCTGCACGGCAGCGAGCCCGACGCCCCCCGCCGCGGCGTGCACCAAGACCGATTCCTGTGCGCGCAGCTTGCCCGCGCTGACCAGCGCTTCACGCGCGGTGAGGAACGCCTCCGGGATCGCGGCCGCATGTGAGAAGTCGAGCTCGCTCGGGATGACCATGGCCATCGCCTCCGGCACGACCACGCGCTCCGCGTAGCCGCCGCCGGGCAGTAGCGCCATCACGCGCTCGCCGAGCGCGCGCCCGGCGACGTCCGCGCCGAGCTCGCTCACGACACCCGCGCACTCGAGCCCCAGGATCTCGCTTGCGCCGGCGGGCGGCGGGTAAAGCCCGCGCCGCTGCAACAGATCCGCGCGATTCAGCGCGGTCGCCACGACGTCGATCGCGAGCTCTCCGGGGCCGGGGCTCGGCGCCGGGACGTCGGCAATCCGCAGCTCTTCGGGCCCCCCGGGTCGCGCGACGACGACGGCTTTCATCGGCGAGAGTCCCGGGGCGAGTCCTTCATAGCTCGGGCAAATGCGCGGCGCCGATCACGCCCGCGCGTTCGCCGAGCTCACTCACGAGCAGCGGCACTTCGGCGAGCGGCTGAGCGAAAGTGTAGGCGCGCAGCGCGGCGCGGATGTGGGGCTCGATCAAATCGAAGGAGGCGGAAATGCCGCCGGAGAAAATGATCGCGTTCAGATCGAGCAGATTTTGCACGTTGGCCAGACAGCGACCGAGCGCGGTACCCATCATCTCGAAGGTCTTGACGCCTGCGGGGTCGCCCCGGCGCGCGGCGACCGACACCGGCAGCACTTCATGCGCGTGGCCGCCGTTTTCCGCGAAGCAGCGCAGAATCGCCTTCGTTCCAGCGTACGCTTCGACGCAGCCGCGCTGCCCGCAAGCACAGAGCGGCGCCTCCGGCGAGCGATCGACGTTCATGTGCCCGACTTCGGCGGCGAAGCCAGTCGCGCCGGGATAGAGCATGTGGCCGAGCACGAGCCCACCGCCGATGCCCGTGCCGAGCGTGATCATCAGAAAGCTCGGGTGCTCGCGGCCGTGACCGTGCAGGCGCTCACCGAGCGCCGCGGTGGTCGCGTCGTTCTCGACGGCGATCGGGCAGTTCAAGCGTTTGGACAGCTCTTGCGCGATGTGCACGCCTTCGAACCCGGGGACGTTCGGTAAGCGCCAGCACAGGCCGTCGGAATTGACCTCACCCGGAATGGCCACTCCGACGGCGCGCGGCTGAGCGGAGAGCGCCAGCACCGTAGCGGCGATCGTGTCGAGCACCTCACTCGGGCTCGTGCCCGCGCGGGTTGCCATCGACGTCGAGCGCACGACCTCGCCGTTTTCGACGATGCCGGCCTTGACGTGTGTGCCTCCGAAATCGACTCCAATAAGCATGACGGGGCGCGGAGCCTATCATCCATGTTCGGGATTTTGGGCCCGGATCGCGCGGCGAAAATGCCCTCCAAATTGCGCTATCGTTCGAATCCCAGGCGCCAAAGGAGTCACGACCATGCCGTGTTCTTGGGGAAAATTCGAGTTTTTCTGGGAGTGTTCGCCGTGAGTACGCTGCGCGTGGCGACGCTCAACATCTGGAACAAAGGCGGACCGTGGCTCTCGAGGCTGCCCTTGATCCGTCGCGAAATCGAGCGGCTCGATCCCAAAATATTGGGCCTGCAAGAGGTCTTGCGCTTCTTGCCCGAGGGCCTCGAGCACATGCAGCCGAGCCCACAGAACGATCAAGCGAGCGAGATCGCCGACGGTCTCGGCTTTCACGTCGCGTTCGCCGAGGCCAACGACTGGGGGCGGGGCCTGAAGTTCGGCAACGCTCTTTTGTCTCGCTACCCAATCGTCGAGGAGCGACGCTTCGTGTTGCCCGGCATCGAGAGCGGCGAGCAGCGCGCGCTCTTGTACACGCTGTGCGATACGCCGAGCGGCCCGCTGCCGGTGTTCGTCACGCACTTGAACTGGAAGCTTCACCATGGCTCGGTGCGCCAGCGTCAAGTCGCGTACATCGTGGAGCGGATCGACGAGCTTGCGCCGCCGGACGACAAGACGCTGCCGGCCGTCTTGATGGGAGATTTCAACGCGGCGCCGGACGCCGACGAAATTCGCTACCTCACGGGCCTCCACGCGATCGACGGCAAAACCGCGTACCTCGCCGACGCTTGGGCCTATGCCGGTAGCGGCCCAGGCTACACGTTCGATCGCGAGAACGACTATGCGCGCAAGGCGCGCGAACCGTCGCGCCGCATCGACTACATTTTTACGCGGGGACCCGATCGCCAATTCCGAGGCGAGGCGCTCAGCGCGGATCTCGCCTTCCACGAAGCGTCCGCCGAGTTTGCCGAGCCCGTCTGGCCTTCGGACCACTTCGGGCTGGTAGCGGACATCACGGTCGAGCCGCGCTCGTTTTGAACATTGACCCGCGCGCCAAAGCGCGCGAAAAATGCAGGTTATGGCGACGTGCAAAGGCTGTGGTGACGACGTCGACGAGCTCGTGACCGTCAAGGTGGGCAGCAAATCCAAAAAACTCTGCGAGTCCTGCGCGGACGAAGCGCGCGAAAAGGACCAGATCGCCGAAGAGAGCGAGTCGGCCGTGCAGAACATGATGGGCTTCAAGGGCCGTCGCTAGACCCGCGCGCCCCACCGTCGCGCGCCCTTTGCGCGAAATTTCGCGCGATATTGGTATTCGACGCGGACCTGGGTTAAGGAGCGCGCGCCGGCTTCGCTCGGCAGTGAGGACTCATGAAGCACTCGGTTGCCCACGATCTCGGCCAGGAACGCGCTCGCGTCGTGGCGCAAAAAGCGCTCGCGAGCTACGCGGAGAAATTCGCCAAGTACAACCCGCAGGTGGCGTGGCTCGATGTGAACCGGGCCAAGATCTCGTTCAGCGTCAAAGGCATGTCGCTCGGCGGAACCTTGGAAGTGCTCGAACGCAGCATCGACATGGACGTCGACGTGCCGTTCTTGCTCCGGCCCTTCAAGAGCCAGGCGCTTGGTGTAATCGAAGGCGAGATCGGCGACTGGATCAAGAAGGCGAAGAACGGCGAGTTTTAGAGCTCACTTGCGCGGCTCGACGAGACGTACGAGCGTGCCGATGACGCGCTGAAAGAGAGCGAGAAGCTCCGGGTCCATGGGCCCGAGCCAGCCGAAAGCTTGCGCGGTCTCCCAGCAAGCGAGCGCCTCGCGCGCGGACGCGGCCGCTGATTGATAACGAGCCTGGCGATTCCTACCGCGCGAGTAAGCGCCCTCCGCGACATTGAGCGGCACGCTGATGAGCGCGCGTTCGAGCTGGTCCGCGAGCGCAGCGCTTCTGCCTTTCAATCTGGGCGGCACGGGCGCAAGCCTTCGAACCAACTCGAGCACAACCGGATAAATCTTGAGAGTCATGATGAGCTCCTTCTTGCTCGGGGACGCCCCAGGCCCCGCTGCTGCGCGCAGGCGGCTGCAAGGGCGCCGCAGGCGCCGCGCGGAGCGCGGTCGAAGACCCTTGCGGCCGCCGAGCACAGCGGCACGCTCAAACACCCCGAGCAGTCCCCCCCAACGCTCCCGTTTGCACCCGCTCAACCCTGAGCCCGCACCGGCACAGTACTTTGTGCACGCGAGCGTCGCGGGGCAGCAAACCTTACGCTCTGCCCCAACCATGCCCCAGCTCTGTCTTTGCCCCTTCCTCTCTTCAACTCTCTTCAAACCCAAGTTCAGCCCGCAGTAACGACCTCATACACCATCACCGGCTGATGCCGGCCCTTGACGGTGATTTCGTGGATCTTGCGGCGCTCCACGGAGGGTTCCAGCAATTGTTCGGTGTCTTGGCTGATCAAGATGCCGACGCCGAAATCCTTGGTCGAGCTTTCCAGGCGTGAGGCGAGGTTCACCGCGTCGCCGATCACGGTGTACTCCATGCGCGCCTCGCTGCCGATGTTGCCGGCGATGACTTCGCCGGTGTGAATGCCGATGCCGGTGCGCAGCGTTGGCTTGCCGCGCTCGCTCAGGCGCTCGTTGAGTTTGCCGAGCGCGTCGCGCATGCGGATCGCCGCGCGCACCGCGCGTCGCGCGTCGTCCTCTTTCACGACAGGGGCGCCGAATACGGCCATGATCGCGTCGCCGATGTACTTGTCGACCACGCCGCCCTCTTGAATCACGATCGTCACCATTTCCGTGAAGTACTCGTTCAGGAGCGCCACGAGTTCCTGCGCGGGCATCGACTCGCTGAGCGTGGTGAAGCTGCGAATGTCGGTGAACAAAATGGTGACCGTGAGCGCCTCGCCGCCGAGCTCTACCTTGCCCTTGAGCAAGTGGTCCATCACCTGCTCGGTCATGTATTTGCCGAAGGTGCTGCGCAGCTTGTCGCGTTCTTGCAGGCCGTCGACCATCGAGTTGAAGCCGGACGCGAGGTCTTCGATCTCGTCGCCGGTCTTGACGCCGGTCACGTGGACGTACTCCGATTGCTCGAGCTTCTTGAGCGCGTTGGTCAGGCGGGTGAGCGCGCGCGACATCACGCGTGCCATGCGCAAGCCGAACAGAATGGCGAGCACGGAAGCAAACGCCAGCGCGCCGAAAGTGAACGCCAGATTGCGGCGCATCACATTGCGCTCGCGCGTCATGTTCAGCGCGGCGATCACGCTGAAATGGCCGTTCAGATCCTTCAAAGGCTCGGGTTCGAAGCGGACGAGAGCCCACGCTTCGCCGTCCATCGACAGCACCGAACCGTCGCCCCGCCAAGCGGCCAGCGCGCGCGCGGGAAAATGCGTGGACGTTACCGTGGGCTCCGTCACACCGGGTGGCATGAAGCCGAGATCGATGCCGAGCTTGGCGTGCGAGTTCGAGGCGTAGTCCTTGTCGAGCAGCATGCAGGCGACGAGCACGCCGCTGTCTTTCACGCGGCGCGCGATCATCAGCGCGCTCTCCTTGGCGCTTTGAGCGGAGCAGCCGTCGTGCGTGATCAGGCGCGCCTCGTCCTTGCCGGATGAGAGCTCGGTGAGCCCGACCGCGCGCTCGCCGCTCGGGGCGCCGCCGTGGAGCCCGGACTGCGCGACGGCGTTGCCGTCCTTGTCGTAAGCGGCGAACACTATGCCGGGGTAGGCTTTGCGAAATACCTTCAGTTCGCCGTGGGCGAGTTCGCTGTTGTTGGTAGCGAGCGCCCGGGCCACTTCTTCCGACCCGGCGAGGCTGAAGGTGGCTGCCTCCAGGTCGCGAATGTCGTCGGCGAGCTCCAAGTCGAAACCGCGGACGGCCTCCGGTACGCGATCGGCGACCACGTCGGTGAGCTCGCGATCCATGACCCAGTGCAGCACGGGCAATGACGCGGCCGTGGTGACCGCAGAAAGGCCTACGAGCGCAATGAGTTTGGCGCGGACCGTGTTGAGCAAGGCCATTTGGCCCGCACTCTAACACTAGAGCATCACTGAACGCGGCCTTGAGTGCACCCCGAAAGCCGGATAACCTGCAAAGGTTCCCACTTCCCGCAGCGCGAGTCGACGCGCTGCGCGGGGAGGGCCATGGAGCTTGTCATGTTAAAGCCTCGTTTCGTCTCGGGCGCGCTGGTGTTTGGGTCGTACGCCTTGTGCGTCGCGTGCGGAGACGGCGCGTACGTCGGTGCGCCCAACGCGACGGGTGGCTTCGCAAACGCCGGCGGTACGAATGCGACGGGCGGTAACGGCGCCGGCAACAGCGGCGGCAGCGCGCAGTCCGGCAGCTCGAACGGCGGTACGTCGGGTGCCGGCGGAGGCGCGTCGGGTTCCGGCGGCGTCACTGGCGGCGTGTTGGGCGCCGGTATCGGCGAAACTTGTCAGATGGACATGGACTGTCGCCCCGGGCTCGCCTGCACATCGGGCATGTGTCAGGTCGGCCATAGCCTCACCACGGGCAGCCGTTGCGTGATCGCGGACGAGTGCGAAACGGGCTTGCAGTGCGTCTCCGGTAAATGCGGGCCGGGCGGCTCCGGCATGACGGGCGACTCTTGCACGGGCGACGGAGATTGCGCCGCGGGCATGCGCTGCGCACTCACCGGACTCTCCTCCACCTGTGTGCCGGAAGGCATGACGGACGCGGGCGGCAGCTGCACCACGAACCTGGATTGCTTGGCGGGCCTCGCCTGCGTGAGCGGCACCTGCGCGGTGTCGCCGGGCGGTACGCTCCTCGGTACGCCTTTTACCGGCGTTACCTGCGATCCCCCCAGCACCGGCACCGTGCGTGCTTACTTCGAGGTCCCCGGCGCGATGAACGCGCAAGAAGGGGATTTCTTCCGCTTGCCGTTCCCGAACGACGCGCGCCGGAGCGCGTCGGGCATGCTCGATCTGAGCGGCTTTCCGACGCCGGGCGCGGGCTTCCTCGGCTACGACCCGGTCAAGCTCTACGTCGATGCGGTCGCCTCCACGGATTCCGCGTGGGGTGCGTTCCCGACGGTGATCTTCCGCTTCTCGGGTGGTTTCACCGTGCCCGACAATGACGCCGTGCATTTTACCGACCTGACGCCGGGCAGCGTGGGTGCCGGCGGCTGGGGTGCTTGGTTTGCTGGTGGTCACGGCGCGTACGTTTGTGACAACTCGGCGTCCATCCAGCCGTACATCGGGGCGCCGCTCACACCGGGTCATACCTATGCCGTGTGGATGTTGACCACGATCACGGACGCGAACAAAGGCGCCATCGAGCGCGCCGAGAACTTCGTCTCGATGCTGTCTGACACGGCGCCCACGGACGCGAAGCTCACGGGGCCCTATGCCGCGTACAAGCCGTTCCGCGACTACATCAAGACGGCGCCCAAGATCGAGAGCGTCCCCGCCGATCCCGGTGATCCGACGAGCACGCCGCCCAGGCCGGCCGCGCCGGCCAAGACGATCACGCTTACGACGGCGGACGTGCTCGTCGGCTCCGTGTTCACGGTCGGCGCGATTCGCGATCCGATGAAATCACTGGCGGCCGCGATCGCCAAGGCGCCCGCGCCGACCACCAAGAGCTGGGTGAAGTGCGCGACCGGCGTGACCTCGCCCTGCTCCGACGGCAGTGACTGCACGGGCGGCGCCGCGGATTTCGACGAGTATCAGGCGCTCGTCCAGCTCCCGAACTACCAGGCCGGCACGCTGCCATACCTCACGGCAGCCGACGGCGGAGACATCGAAATTCCGTCGACCAGCGCTCCGGACGTGTGCATGAGCTTGACCGTCCCCAAGGGCACGATGCCCACCGCGGGCTGGCCGGTCGTGGTTTACGCGCATGGCACGGGCGGCACGTTCCGCTCGCACGTGGTCGACAATACGGCTGGGGTGCTCAGCACCGGCACGCCGGCGGGCAGCGTCAAGTTCGCCGTGCTCGGCATCGACCAAGTCGAGAACAACGCGCGCCGCGGCGGCTCGACCCAGTCCGCCGACAACCTCTTCTTCAACTTCGCCAACCCCAAGGCGGCGCGCGGCAACCCGCTTCAAGGCGCGGCCGATCAGCTGAGCCTGGTGCGCCTCGTGAGCAGCTTCACGCAAACGGTCGGCACCGACACGATCAAGCTCGACCCGGCGGGCATCACCTTCTGGGGGCATTCCCAGGGCGCGACCGAGGGCAGCCTGGCCATGCCCTACGCGGACGGCGTCAAAGCCGTGGTCTTGTCGGGCAACGGCGCGGGTCTCGAGTTCTCGCTCTTGAACAAGACGAGCCCCGTGAACATCGCCGCCGGGCTGCCCTTGGCGTTGCAAGATCAATCGCTCGTTCCGAGTATGTACACGGCGCCTGAGTTCAACCCCGTGCTCGCGCTGCTCCAGGAGTGGATCGATCCGGCGGATCCCTTGCATTTCGCCCATGTGATCACCGCCGTGCCGGAAATGGGCCACACCGCCAAGCACGTGTTTCAGCCCTTCGGCATCGGCGACACCTACGCGCCGCCCAAGACCCTCGCGAACTACGCGCTCGCGGGCGGCCTCACCGAGGTCGCGGACGACGCGAGCGTCGGCACGAACTTCTACACCATCTACGATCGCAGCGTGACCAAGCCTCACGTCTCGCCGATGTCCGGCAACATCACCGTTGCCGGCAAACCCTACACGCTCGGCGTGCGCCAATACGCGCCGCCCGCGAACGACGACGGTCACTTCGTCGCGTTCGACGTGGCGAGCGCGAACGCAGACGTCGTGCGCTTTTTGTCGCAGGGTATCGGCGCGACGCCGCCGCAGATCGGGAACTGATCGGACGCAACCGAGCTCGCCAGCGACCGACTGGCGAGCGTCGGCTGCGCGCAGCCGCTATTGCAGTAGCTGGCAGCCCGGAGTCTGTGTGCAGAGCGAGACCGCGGTAGTCGAGCAGGGCAGCGGCGTACCGCTGCAGCTCGCGTCCCAGGAGCAGCCTTGCTGGCCGGTGCAAGTGAATTGACCGATCATCCCGCCGCAGCTATCGGCGGCGCCCGAGCACTCGGACAGGGAGGAATCCCAGATGCAGCCCTGTTGCTCCAGGCACGTGAGCTCGTCCAAGATCCCGAAGCAGCCCGTGGCCACCCCGGAGCACGTGCCGTCCATGGTGCAGCCGAGCGAGTTGTAACAAGTCGTCGACGTGAGCAGCGCGCAAGGCGTTGCCGTGCCGCCGCAGGACGGCACGCCGGAGCCCGGCCCGGTGCGCTCGCACCACTTGTTGTCGGTGCAATGCGTCAGAGTCGGACAATCCGAGTCCGTGATGCAAGCGCGCACGCACACCATCGCGCCAATACAAAATGCGCCCGGAACGAGCGATTCGCAGTCGGCATCTGCCGCGCAGGTCTTCGTGCATTGCATGTCCGATATATAGTCGCTGCTGTCGATGTGGCAGGTAAGGCCGCCCGTGCAGTCCGCGCTCGTCGAGCATTCTGTCGCGAGCGAGCCCGCGGCGATGGTCGTATTGCTGCTCGAGCCACCCGTGCCCGAGCCGCTCGTCCCGCTGCCCGAAGCGCCGCTCGTACCCAAGCCGCTCGTCCCGCTACTCGAAGTGCCGCTCGCGCCGCTGCCGGCCGCACCCGCCGCAGGCACGCCCGTGCCATCCGCGCCGCTCGACGACGAACACGCGCCGAGCGCCAGCGCGCACACCACTACCCAACCCGCCTTATGTGTTTGCAGTTCCATGCCCTGTCCCTTGGTTGAATCCCTGTCGACATCGCGTCGGTCCCCCGATGGAACCGCCACGCTTCTATGTACCCCGAAGCCACGACTCCAGACAAGCTCTTCATGAGCGCGGTGCTCAATTGACGCAGCAACTGACTGCGCCAGCGACCGACTGGCGAGAGTCGGATGCCGGAGGTAAGCTGTGAGCGTGTCGATCGGGCGAGAACAAAGGTACGTGCGCGCGCCGAACCCGCTGTATTTCCCCGCGGAGGAGCTGGTGCCCGAGAGTAAGCGGCACCTCGAGCTCCGCACGCTCCTCTATCAAGTGCTGAAGCTCGCCTTCGCGGACAAGGCCGCCATCGGCTGCGACCAATTCGTGTATTGGGATCCGACCGCACCGAGCGAGTGCCTTGCCCCGGACGCATTCGTCCGTCTCGGTCAGCCGGACTACCTCTTTCGCAGCTGGAAAGTGTGGGAGCTCGGCGCGCCTCAGCTCGCCGTCGAAATCATCAGTGATTCAGACGATCGCGATCGGGACTGGGACGGCAAGCTGCGCAAGTACGCGCGCCTCGGTGCCGTCGAACTCGTGCGCTTCGATCCCGCGGACAGCGAGCGACCGCTGCGCATTTGGGACTCACTCGAGCAGGATCTCGTCGAGCGCCAGTTGACCGTGCCGAGCGGAGAGAGCCGTGTCTTGCCGGGTTTCTGGGTGGTGGTTGAAGATCCGGAAAATGGTCCCACGCTGCGCCTCAGCCACGACGTCGCGGGTGAAGAGCTGTATCCATCGCCGAGTGAGCAGGCTTTGCGAAGAGTCCGAGAGCTCGAAGCGGAGCTCGCGCGCAAAGGCTGACGGCCTACGGCGGTGTTCCCCAAATCAACACGTTGTTGCGGTAGACGCCGATTTTCGTGCTGTCTTGGTAGGTCGAGCTGATGCGATGGGAGTAGTCGTTGTTTTCGTTGAAGTTCGAAAAATCGACTTTGGAGAAGCGGAGCTGGAGCTCGCCGGTAGAGGCGCCGGGTTGGAGCACCCCCGTGCCCGTTCGAGGAGTATCTGCAGTGCGGCGCACGGCTCGGCTGGCTGATTGATCCCGAAACGCGCACGGTTTGGTGTACCGTCCGGGAACCGCCGTGCTCGAGCTTCGCGACTCAGAGCGCCTGTCGGCGGATCCGGAGCTCGCCGGCTTCGAGCTGGAGTTGGCGTCGATTTGGTGAGCCGCGCTAGGATGGAGCCCGCAATGCAGCAAAAAGTCTTGGTGGGAATCTGGGTGCGAGCGCTGCCGGTGGTCGCGGCGTTGGCGGCGGCTGGCGCGTGCTCGAACGACAACGCCGCGATTGCGACGCCGGTCGCGTCCGGCGGCGCGGGAGCCTCCATGGGCTCGGCCGGCTCGGCTGGTTCGACCAGCGCGGGCAACAGCAGCGGCGCGCGGACCGGCGTGGGTGGCGGACCGATGCTCGCGGGTGGTGCCACGGGTCTGAGCGGGGGTAGCGCGGGAACCGCGCCGACAGACGCGGGTTTCGAGGCGTGCTCCGGCTCGCAGTACATGCAGACGGAAGGCGCGAGCCCGCTCGATATCTATTTCATTTTCGATCGTACGGCGAGCATGGGCACCGACTGCGCGTACGTGCACGGCACGACTCCGCCGGTCGCCTCCAAGGCTTGCTTCGCGACCTACGCGCTGTCCGACTATTTGATCAACGAGAACCCGATGGTCGACACGCGGCTGGCGTTTCAATTCATGTCGCTGTCGAACACGGACTGCGACGGCACGCTGTACGCGACGCCGCTCATCCCGTTGACCCAGCTGCCCGTGGTGGAGACCGATCCGCTGATCACTACCATCAGCAACGAGACGTTCAAGGGCGGCTTCGGAACTCACATTGAGGGCGCGCTGCGCGGCATGGCCCAATTCACCACGAACAACGTCACGGCCGGGCGCGAAATGATCGGCGTGTTGATGACGGACGGCGATCCGAGCGGCTGCGTGGAGGACATCCCCACGCTCAGCCAGATCATTTCCGACCACTTGATGAACGACAAGATCAAGACGTACGTGATCGGCATGACCGGCGGCACCGACGCGAATCTCGAGCAGTACGCGATCGCCGGCGGCGCGGATGCGCATAGTGATTTTTGCGGGAGCGTGGCCGCGCCCTGCCACTACTGGAACGTCGGTGACGGCTCGGCGAACGCGGTCATTTCGGCGCTGCAAGGCATCGTCAAGCAAGCTGTGCCGTTGCCGTGCGACTACCCGGTGTCCGGGATCACTCCGCCGGACGGACAAACAGTGAATTTCGCCAACGTCAACGTCACGCTCACGGATCAGAGCAATGTCGTCACGACCATCGGCCAAGTCGATACCGCCGCGGATTGCCCGACGGACAAGCCCGCCTGGTACTACGACGATCCCGCGCAGCCGACGAAGATCAGCCTATGCAAGAACGCTTGCGATCTCGTGACGGCCTCGACCATGGGCTCCAGCGTGAGCGTCGTGATCGGTTGCACCCCGACCGTCAAGATTCCGAAGTAGCGCCGCGCTTTCGAGCCAGTTCGAACGGTCGCGCGCGCTCAGCCCGCGTCGAGCCGCAGCCCGAGTCGCTCGCGCAGCCACACGTAGCGCGCGCTGACCGAGTATTTGATCAAATGCTCGATGCGCGCCGCGAGCGGCGGCGAGCTCGGGTCTTGGGGTGAGGTGCGCACGCGGTCGACGGCGGTTTCGAGGTCGTTGGCGAGCACGAAGCCGACGACGTCGGCGGCGAAATCGGCGTCGTGGATCCAGCGTTTGAGATCCAGGGACGCGCCGTCGCGCAAGAGCTGCGCCACGACGTGCGTGAGTTGTTCCAGGCGCGTGCCGCTGGCGAGCTCGCTCAGGGCGCGCGAGGCGTCCGTGACGGAGGCTTCCAGCTCGGGCGCGACGGGGAATTTGGCTTTGACCAGCCGAATCGCGGCAAATAGCCAGGCCTTGAGCGCGGTCATGTTGCCGAGCAGCTGCCGCACGTACAGGCCGGGGAAGTAATAAAACAAGTGCCGCCCAGCCAGGAACGCCGCGGCCACCGGCGTGACGTCTTCCGCGAACGCGCGCGCGCCGAGCAAGAGCGCGGGCGGCGCGGTAGCCAAGAAGGAAACGCCGGACGGCGCTTCCGGATTTTGAAAGATGCGCGGTTCGGCCACCGGCAATACTTCCGTGGCCGCGCTTACGGCGTACACCACGCCGTACGGGTAGCTCTCCACGTTGAGCTGATGATCGGCCGAAATTCCGAAGGAGGTGAGCGGACGCGCGCGCGCCGCCACCACGAACGGCTGAATCAGCGCGAACAGCTCGGTCAGATTCTTTTCGCTGTCCTCCGGCATCACGGCGCCGAGCCACTCGTCGGGCGAGGCAAAGTTCGTGATCACGGCCGGCTCGTCCGAGCGCATGCGCGAGAAAAAGCGCAGCTCGTCCGCGTCGGCTTGGCCGAGCACGTGCATGGCCTGGCAGGTGCACCAGGCGGCGTCCGCGTGGCGCGCCTCGGTATACACTTTGCGCAGGAGCTTGTACGGCTGCGGTTCGTACGGTGTGCGCTCGACCCAGGCGCCCAGTGTTTCGACCGCCTTATCGAAGTAGCTGACGGGATCGGCGGTGTACAGCTTGGCGAGCTTTTCCTGGAAGCGCGTGTTGTCGGGGTCGACCTCGAGCGCCGACTCGTACACGGCCACGGCTTGCTCGCGCCGATTGAGGAAGCGCTCGTATACGTCGGCGAGCTCGGCCAGGTGCGTGAGCAGCGCTTCGCCGTCTTCTTCCCGCTGAGCGCGCGCGATCTTGAGCTTGAGCACATCCTTGACGCCCTCGTAGTCGCGCAGCTTTTGGCGGATCGAGAGCGCTTCGTCGAGCACGGTCGGCAAGTCGTCGTCGTGTTCGAGCGCTTCACCGAGCAGCTTCGAGGCGAGTCCGAAATCCGAGAGCTCGCGCGAGGCGATCATCGAGGCCGTGTGCAGGTATTTGGCCTTGTGCTTCGGCTCGTCGACCACTTCCGCGAGCTTGGTGATCACGTCGATCAGGCGCGGCCAGTCCTTCTCCGCGCCGTAGAGCTGCATCAGCTTGGTCAAGATCGTGCGATCGTTCGGGCGTTCGCTGAGCGCGAGCAGGTAGCTCTTGCCGGCGTAGTCCGGATCGTCGAGCTTCTGCACGGCCATGTCGCCCATCTCGAGCAGGATCTCGACCTTGCGATCGCCGTGCGACAGCGACAGCTCGCGGTAGAGCACGTCCATCGCCTTGCGCGGCTGCCCTTCGTCGATGAAGAGCTTGGCCATGATCTTCAGGGCTTCGCCCGCGTCCGGATCCAGATCGAGCGCGCGGTTGAGCGCCGCTTGCGCTTCCTCGCCGCGCTTCAACGCCGCCAGCGCGCCGCCCATGCGCAGCTCGGCCTGCGCCTCCTGCAGCGGCGAGAGACCCGAGCGCAGCTCGTCCGTCAGCAGTTGCTCGCAAAGCCACAAGGTCTGCTCGGGGTTGCCGTGCTCGCCCGCGACGTCGACCAGGCGCAGGAGCGACTTCGCGTCGCCCGCGAAGCGATTCATCAGGCTGCCGATCGCGCCGATCGCCTTGTCCGTCGAGCCGCCGCGCGCAAGCGCGTCGATGTACGCAAACGCGACCTCACGTGCGTCCTCGTCGTCGCTCGCGCCGCCTTGCGTGACCACGGCTTCCAGCCGCTTGGCGGCCTCCACGTAGCGCTTCTCCGAATACGCGATTTGGCCGAGCACGCGCAGCCCGTCGACGTTGGCCGCGTCGAGGTGCAGGGCGAGCTGCGCCGTAGCCGAAGCCCGCGCCGGGTCGTCCAAATGCTTGTAACAGATCAGCGCCATCTGTCCGGCCAGCTCCGCGCGTGAGCGCTCGGCTTTGGTCTCCGAGATCTGCTCCTCGAGCAGCTCGACGGCGGCCGCGTGATTGCCGGTCGCGACGTATTTTTCGACCAAGCGCCGCTGGGCGGCGGGGTCGTCCGGCGTGAGCTCGGCCGCGAGCTTGTAGCGCCGCAGGGCGCCCGCCAAGTCGCCGCGCTTTTCGAACACCTGCGCGGCGCGCACCTCGAGCTCGGCTTTGGCCTCGGGCGAGGTGGCGTTCGCGCTGAGCTCTTCGATCGCGGCCAGCGCGCTCTCGGCGTCGCCGACGACCGTGCGCAACGTGGCGAGCGCGTCGAGCGCGCCCGAGTGACCCGGTGACAACTCGAGCACCGCCTCGTAGGCCGCGATCGCGCGATCGGTGACCTTCAAATTCTCGGCCAGCACACGACCGAGCAAGAGGCCGGCCTCGATGCGGCGCTCGACCGTGCCGTTCTCGGCTTGTTGGGCGTAGAGCCTGGCCAAGGCCGAGTAATTTTCTAGGGCGCGGTAGTGCCTCGCGAGCTCGCGCCCGGCGTCGAGATGCCCCGAGTCGAGCTCGAGAATCGCTTCCAGCGCGGCGGCGGCCTTTTCGTGGTCGAGGTACTCCTCGTCGTAAATGCCCGCGATGCGCTCGTAGAGAGCGATCTTTTGGCGAGCGGTCACGCCCAGATCCACCTGCATGCGCAAGACCTCGAGCAGCTCGCGGTAGCGCCCAGCGCGTGTGAGCACGCGATCCAGCCCGCGCAGCGCGTCGACCCAGCGCGAATTTTCCGTCAAGACTTGGCGGTAGATCTTCTCGGCGATGTCGAGCCGATCCAGATCGACCTCGTAGCCCTCGGCGACCTCGCATAAGAGCAGCCAGCGGTCGTCACCCTTGAGGGTGTTGGCGCGCTTCTCCCGCACGGAGACGGCCTCGGCGTTGTCGCCCGCGGCCTCCAAGAGCTTGATCAAACCCTCGGCGGCTCGCGCGTGTCCGGGATCCTCGTCGAGCACGCCGCGGAAGATCTCGCGCGCCGAATCCGCGCTGCTCAGTTTGGAGACGAGCACGTCCGCCGCTTCCACGCGCAGATCGCGCGAGACGTTGGGTGCCGCGACGTCCGCGCGCTTGAGCAGTGTTTGCCCGAATTCGGCCCACTGCTGCGCTTTTTTGTAGATGCTCGCCAGCGCCGCCAGCGCGCGATCGTGGTTCGGCTCGGCAGCGACCAGCTGCGTGAGCCAGGGCAGCGCCAAGTCCGGGCGCGCCACTTTTTCCGCGTACCAGCGACCCATGTGGAACAAAAGCGCGTGCTTGTCCGCCGCGCCGATGTCTTTCTCCACCGCCTCCAGCGTGCGGCCGAGCACGTCCTCCCAGGCCTGATAGCGCGTGCCGGCGAGCCGCTCGATCGCCAGTGAATACTGGTCGGTCTGCGGGTCTTCGCAGAAGGCCTGCGCGTAGGCGACCAGCGCCTGGTCTTTGTCCTTCAGCTCGGTTTCGTAGAGCTCGCCGATCTCCGACAAGTGCTCGGCGCGCTCGCTCGAGTTCTCGCTGCTCTCGCTCTGTTCGAGGAGTGTTTCGATCAGCTCTTCGTATTTGCCGAGCGTCTTCTTGATGCGCGTCAGAGCCTGCGACGCGGCGCGATCACTCGGGTCGAGCTTGACCAGCCCGCTGTAGACTTGTTCGGCGGTGTCGTGGTCGGACGCGGTCTCGTACAGGCGGGCGGCGCGCGCGAGATGCTTTTTCATGGCGTGCGCCAGCGCGGGCTCGTGGTGCCCGTGCAGCGAGCGGGCGACCTCGAAGAAGCCGTCCGCGAGCTTCTTCGGATCCGCGCCGAGGTCGACGCTGCCCTCGAGCTGGGCGGCGGCGTTTTCGTCCGTCGGGTTCTGAGTGAGCGCCGCGAAGAACTCGGGCATGCGCTCTTCGGTGACCCAAGTGGGCGGGCGCGTGGACGCGCGCCACAAGCGGCGCAAGCCCTCCATCGCTTCGTTCGCGTCGCTCGGCCGCGCGTCGCGCTGCTTGTCGAGCAAGCTGCGCACGAAGGTTTCGACCGGCGCGGTCGCGCCGTTACCCGCCGCCACGAACGACAACGGCTCGGCATTTTGCGTGAGATGTCCGAGCAGCGCCTCCACCGCGTGCGTGCCGCCGAACGGCGCTTTGCCGCTCACTAGCTGGTAGATGAGCACGCCGAGCGCATACACGTCCGCGCGCGGATCGGGCTCTTCCCCGCGCAGCTGCTCGGGGGAGCTCGCGGCCAGCCAGTGCGGAATGCCGACGGTTTGGCTGCCGCCGACGGCGCTGCGCAGGCGATGCGAGCCGGCGTCGAGCAAGACGACGTGCGGCGCCGCGGGCGTCGGATCGACGACCAGCACGTTACCGAGATGGAGCGAGCCATGCACCAGCCGCGCTTCGTGCAGCGCGCCGAGCGCTTCGCCGATCGCCCATAGAAACGGCAGCACCTCGTTGAAGTGGCGAGCGCCCTTTTTCTCGAGCATCGCGGCGAGTGTCTCGCCCTCGAGCGCGAGCTGCGCGGCACCAAAATGACCGCCGTTGCCGTTCGCGTCGAGCACGCTGAGCTCGCTCGGCAACCCTTTGTGCTCGACCTGGGACGCGAGCCGAGTGTGGGTGAGGTAGCGCTGGACTTCGGAGCGGCGCGCGGCCACGCGCGGATGCAGGATCTTCAGTCGGTATTCTTGGCCGCCCTGGCGCGCCGTATAGATCGAAGCCCAAGGGCCGACCGCGATTTGGGTGGTGATCAGGTAGTCGCCCAGCGCGTCGCCGCCCACGAGTTCGACTGGGCGGACGCGCTCTTTGTGCAGCGCCTCGAGCGGCCCCGTGAGCCCGCGTGGCTCGAGCGCGATCGCGTCGAGCAGCGCGTCGACGGCGTCAATTGCGACCACCTTCTCGGCGAGGGCGCGCGCGAACGACGCGCGCGTGGGATCGCCCTGGGCGAGCTCGCTCGGCGCGAAGCCGAGGGCGTCCATGCTCAAACGAGTTAAATCAGGCAGCTCGAACAAACGCTCGAGCTCGGCAGAAAGCGTCTCAATCAACATGGCTTGTTTCTTTGGAACCTTTGCGAGCGACTCTACTTGGCGCGCACTTGCGCCACCAACCGCGACCTAAGGCGACGGCTGATTCGAGGTCCCGCGAGCCTCACAAAATGCGCTGTAGCGACAAAGTTGCAACGAAATCGGGAAGATCAGGCTGCGTTCGCCTTGGCGACTTCCGTGCGCGCGAATTTCTCGAGCTTACGCGCGTCGGCGTAGAAGGTGCGGATGCCTTCGGAGAGCTTCTCGACGGCCATCTGATCTTCGTTGTGCATGAAGCGATAGGTCTTCTCGTCGAGGTGGATCTTCGGGATGTCCATTGCGGCCGCTTTGGCCGGATCGAGCTTGCGCTCGAGCTCCTCGGTCTTACCCTCGAGCTCCTTGATCAGCTCGGGGCTGATGGTGAGCAGATCGCAGCCGCACAGATCGATGATTTGGTCCGCCTTGCGGAAGCTCGCGCCCATGACCTGCGTCTTGTAGCCGTGCTTTTTGTAATAGTTGTAGATGCGCTCCACGCTCTGCACGCCTGGATCTTCCGCGCGCGGGATGTCGGAGACGCCCTTCGCCTTCTTGTACCAGTCGTAAATGCGGCCCACGAACGGCGAGATCAGCGTGACCTTGGCCTCGGCGCAGGCCACGGCCTGAGCAAAGCTGAAGAGCAGCGTGAGGTTCGTGTGGATGTTCTCTTTCTCGAGCTGCTCGGCGGCGCGAATGCCTTCCCAGGTCGAGCTGACCTTGATCAACACGCGCTCGCGATCGACGCCGGCTTTTTCGTACATGGCGATCAGCTCGCGAGCCTTCTCGATGCTCGCCTGCGTGTCGAAACTGATGGCGGCGTCTACCTCGGTGGAGACGCGACCCGGGATCACCTTCAGGATCTCGCAGCCAAAGCTCACGAACAGCTTGTCCATGAACAGGGCCGTTTGCTTCTTCTCGTCGCCGTCGTCCTTGGTCACCTCGCGCAGCGCCTTCTCCACCAAATGCCGATACTGCGGCAACTGCGCGGACTTGAAGAGCAGCGACGGATTGGTCGTCGCATCGTGCGGCTTCGCCTTGGCGATCGCTTCTACGTCGCCCGTGTCGGCGACTACGACGGTGTACTTCTTCAGCGAATCGAGGGCGCTCATCGGGATCCTCCAGGGCAGCTGCCGCGCGAAACGCACGGCGTCGATGCTGGTCAGCTTCCCCCCTCTCCAAGCCGTCCGCAACCGGGCGCGCGCACCATTATTTGTGACACCTTTTCAGTGGACCGAGCATCGCCTCGGATCCAGCCAGATCGCGGAAAAGACCAGGGTATTTCGCGTGCGCTTTTGCCGATTGGCTCGGCCCACAGTCCGAGTAGTGTCTAGGAAATTGGGCTTCGCCACATAGTGTCGACGCCGATCCTGCCAGCGGACTTCGTGGATCGCCTTCCGGAGTTCGCCGCCGCTAACGCACGCGGGCGACGAAGGACCTCGACCTCGTGATTGCGGACGAAGGCGACAGCGTGACGCGAGCCTGCGCTGCGCTGGCCGCGTTCGGTGCACCGCCGACGATTGTCGAAGGTCTGCGGCGCGCCCTGCACGATGAGGTCGTTTGGTTCGGTGTTCCCCCGGCTAGAATCGACGTGGATCGCGACCAGGATCGCGTCGACGTAGCGCGGCTCGAGCGAGTGCTCTACTCGCGCCAGAAACCTGCCCCCTGACGATCGATCGGTGGTCCGATGCCACCGGGCGACACCACACATGGGTACGCCCGCGCGAGCGGTGCAGCCACCGCTCTGAATGCCTAAGGCCTGCTGTTCGGCGGCGGCGCGATTGAACGGGGAGCGCCGGGTGGCGGCACGTAGACGCCCCAGATGTCGCGCGCGTAGCTCGAGATGGTGCGGTCGCTCGAGAAGGTGCCCATGTGAGCCACGTTGAGGATCGCTCGGCGCGTCCAGCCGGCCTGGTCGTGGTAGGCGGCTTCCACGCTGCGCTGGCAGTGCACGTAGCTCAAGAAATCCGCGAGCACCATGTACGGATCGCCACCGTACAAGAGCGAGTCGACGATCGGTTTGAAGCGACCGGGCTCGTCGGGTGAGAACATGCCGCTCGAGACAGCGTCGAGCGCGCCGCGCAAGAGCGGCTCGGCGTAGTAAAGCTGTTGCGGGTCGTAGCCGGTTTCGCGCGAGGACGCGACCTGCTCGGCGGTCAGGCCGAACAGGAACATGTTCGCCTCGCTCACGGCGTCTTTGATCTCGATGTTGGCGCCGTCGAGGGTGCCCACGGTGAGCGCGCCGTTCATGGCGAACTTCATGTTGCCGGTGCCGGACGCCTCCGTGCCGGCGGTCGAGATCTGCTCGGACACGTCGCTGGCCGGGATGATCACTTCCGCCAATGAAACGCTGTAGTTCGGTACGAAGAGCACGCGCAGGTGCTGGCGTACGTTCACGTCGGCGTTGATGGCGGCGGCCACCGAGTTTATCAGGTGGATGATGCGTTTGGCCATGTCGTAGCCGGGCGCCGCCTTGCCGGCGAACAAGAACGTGCGCGGCGTGACGTCGAAGGGCGCCTTCGTGCGATAGCTCAAGTAGAGCGAGACGACGTGCAGCACGTTCAGGAGCTGGCGTTTGTACTCGTGGATACGCTTGACCTGCGCGTCGATCAAGTGCGTCGGATCGAGCTCGATCTGATAGCGACGGCGGAGCGCGCCGGCCAGGCGATCTTTGTTGCCGCGCTTGATCGCCTGCCACTCGGTTTGAAACTCCGGATCCGACGCGAAAGGCGCGAGCCGCTCGAGTTGATCGAGGTTGGTCTCCCAACCGATGCCGATGCGGTTGGTGATCAGCGCCGCGAGCTTTGGATTGCATTTGAGCAGCCAGCGGCGCGGCGTCACGCCGTTGGTTTGGTTGCAGAATTTCGCGCCTTCCAGCTCGTAGAAGTCGTGGAAGAGGTGCTCGCGCAAGAGGTGCGAGTGGAGCGCGGATACGCCGTTCACGCGCGTGCTGCCGATCACGGCCAGGTTTGCCATGCGCACGCGCTTTTCTCCGCCCTCTTCGATGATCGACATGCGGCGTAGCCGCTCGTCATCGCCAGGGAAGCGCTTCTTCACATCCTGTAGGAAGGCGGAATTGATATCGTAGATGATCTGCAAATGGCGCGGCAGTACGCGCTCCATCAGCCACACGGGCCAGCGCTCGAGCGCCTCCGGCAAAATGGTGTGGTTGGTGTAGGCGCAGCAGCGCTTGACCAGCGACCATGCGTGGTCCCAGGGCATGGCGTGCACGTCCACGAGCAGGCGCATCAGCTCGGCGACGGCCAGCGCGGGATGCGTGTCGTTCATCTGAAAGATGGCTTGCTCGTGCAGGTTGTACAGATCCGCGTGGTAGCGCACGTGGCGGCCGAGCACGTCCTGCAGCGTCGCCGAGACCAGGAAGTACTCCTGCTTCAGCCGTAGCTCTTTGCCCGCAGGCTGCTGATCGTTCGGGTACAAGACGCGCGAGATGTTCTCGGTCGAGCTCTTTTCCTCGACGGATTTGATGTAGTCCCCGCGGTTGAACCAAGTGATGTCGAAGTCTCGCGTGGCCTTGGCCGACCAAAGGCGTAGCGTGTTGACGACCAGGTTTTTGTAGCCGGGCACGGGGATGTCGTAGGCCATGGCCTGCACGTCTTGCGTGTCGACCCACTCGTGTACCAGGCGCCCCGAGCTGCCCGTGTACTGGATCACGCGCCCGCCAAAGGAGACTTTGTACATGCGCTCCGGCCGCGCGATCTCCCAGGGGCTGCCGTATTGCAGCCATTGGTCCGGTGACTCCTGCTGCATGCCGCCGACGATGTCTTGTCGGAAGATGCCGTAGTCGTAGCGCAAGCCGTAGCCCATGCCGGCGATGCCGAGCGTCGCCATCGAATCCAAGAAACAAGCCGCGAGCCGGCCGAGGCCGCCGTTGCCGAGACCCGCGTCGGGCTCTTGTTCGAGCACCTGCTCGAGATCGATACCGAGGCTCGCGAGCGCCTCGCGCGTTTCCTCGAGTACGCCGAGATTCACCAGGCCGTCCTCCAACAGGCGGCCGAGCAAGTATTCCATCGACAAGTAGTAGACGATCTTCGGCTGCTGACGTTCACGGCGATGCCAGGTACGCGTCCAGCGATCGAACATGCGATCGCGAGCGAGCCGCGCCGTGCTCACGAAGTGATCGAGCCGCGTCGCCGCGTTCGGGTGCTTGCCCTGAGTGTGCTGAACGTGATTGACGAAGCTGTTTCGAATCGACTGGGCGTCGAGCGAGAGCTCATCGACCGGGATGTTGTATTTCGCGGAATTGGACACGATGGGCCGCGTGATACCACGGTGCCGAGCGCGAGCGAAGCGGGCCGTGCGACGCTTTCCGGCATGTTTCCAAGCCTGCGAACCAACCGGGTTCTCGAGCCGTGCGCGCTCGCTCCTTCACGGAAGCCATGAAGATTCATGCTTGCCGGGAAGGCATGAAATGCTAGTGTGACGGATGCGTGATTCACAGCTTTGCCGACGCGCGCACCGCGGATCTATGGGCGGGCACTGCCAGCGCTAGGCTGAGGCGACTGCCCAATGACGTGCAAGACCGCGCCTTCCGAAAGCTCGTGAGCTTGGACGCCGCCGAAGAGCTCGAGGATCTCCGGCAGCCCCCGTCCAATCGGCTGGAGAAGCTCAAGGGCGATCGCGTGGGTCAACACTCCGTCCGCGTCAATGACCAGTGGCGGCTGTGCTTCCGCTGGTCGGGCGGGGCGCACGACGTCGAACTCACGGACTACCACTGACGGTTGGATTTATGATCCCATGCACACCAAAAAATCCCGGAGATGAACATGCCGTCGATCCCCAATAAGAAGCTGCCTGGAAGGGTAGTGCCCCACCCGGGCGAATTTCTGCGAGAGATGCTCGAGGAGCTCGGAATTTCGCAGACGACCTTTCGCGCGCGCACGGGCATGTCGATGCAGCGAATCAGTGAGATCATCAACGGCAAGCGAGGCGTTACGCCCGAAACGGCGTGGATTCTCGGAGGGGCCTTCGGCCAATCGCCGAAATATTGGCTCAATCTGCAAGCGACTTACGATCTTACCAGGACGAAGCCCGCGCGACCGATCGCGACCATGCCGGAAGCCTCGAAGGCAGCGAGCTGAACATCAAAGGCCGACATCCAGCGAGGCCATCTCGCTGACCTCCAGGTTGCGCGTGAGGCCGGCGAGCTTGTCGGCGTTGGGCGCTTTTTCGCCGCTCGCCAACGCGCGTACGAAATAGGGGGGGCTCGTGCGAAATAACAAGCGGAGCCGCAGCGTTTTCGGGAGGCGTCCGGCGGGCACGGCGAATAGGTACGGGAAATCCGCGGCGTCACCGGTGGCTAGCGGCGCGGTTGGTTTTTGGGTGAAGGGGCGAATGCGCGCGGACGCCCCGCTCGTCAGGTACTGAATCACCACTTCGTGCGAGCCGGGCGCTCCCTCCAGCAGGGCCTCGCCGCGCCGATCGGTGGGCACGAGACCGTTGTTGTCGTGTTTCACCTGCGTGACGTCGAACAGCATTTGTTGGAAATTGACGAGCAGCGGATCCGCGGCGTCGCAACCGCTGACGAACGACCGCATGGGGCTCGTCACGTCGAGAACCGAGGTGTCACACAAATCGTCGCTCGGGCGCGCGAGTACGCCGGAGCTCGCGATCGCTACGCCTGCGGCGTCGAGTACGCTCGCCTCGATCCACATCTGGCGCACGAACGCGAAGCCGCCGGGCAAGTTGTGCCCGGAACCGACGTTCTTGACCTCGACCGCGAATTTGAGGGCCGTGCGCGTGAGCTTGAGTGAGCCGTCGACCAGTGTGAGCGAGGCGGCGCGCTTGAGCAGCGCTTCGCGCGCGGGTCTCGTTTGGTCGCGAATTTTGGGATCGTCGAGCGGGTAGTCGGTGGCTACGAACGTGTGGTCGTGCGTCGCGCGCTTGTCGGCGTCGTGATCTTGCTCGAGCGGGATCGCGGCTTGCTCCGCGGCGCGCGTCTCCTTCAACAGTGGCATGTGGCAATTGATGCAAGTCGCGCTGCCGCCGAGGTGCCGATAGTCTTGCCACTCGTCGAACAGGGATTGCAGCACGAGATCGGGCCCGCGCTGAAACTTGCCGTCGCCGTTTTTGTCGAGCTGCACGGAGTGACAATTGCGGCAGAGCTCGGTCGGGTTCTTGAATAGGGCGCTCTGCTCGCTGCGGTGAAACGCGTTGCCGACCGGCGACTCGATTGGCCCGTAGTAGCGGTGTCCAGGTTTGAGCCCGCGCTGGAACTGCGACAGCCCGCCGCCGCCGGTGACCGCGTCGCCCGCCCATTGATGGCAGACGGAGCACGACACGCCTTCGTTCAGGAGCTCGTCGTCGCTCAGGGCGGGGTAGTCGCCACCGAGCGGTAAGCGTGGATCGCTCGTGAGGGCCGCGCCGAGGGGTCCGTGGCAATTGACACAAATTCTCTGGGGATCCGGCGCGCTCGCTTTGGCGAGCACGCGCGCGTAGACCTGATTGCTCTGCGCCACCATCAGCGGCCCCGTCATGCCGTGCGCGTGCATCGAGCGCCGCCATTCGTCGACCGTGCGTTGGTGGCACTCCGCGCAGGCCTCGCTGTGCTCGAAGCCGCCGAGCGCGCTGCCCGAGACGGTACCGACGGGCAGCACGCGCGCCGGCAAATCGTAGGCAAAGAAAATGTGCAGCGGCACGGCCACCAGGAACAGCAGGCTCAACGGCACGTGAAAGAGCCGCATGCCCTGCAAGAGGCGACTGTAGCGCGCTTGCTTGCGCGATCGCTCGAGCAAGTCATGGCGCGTGGCCGACAGCCCGGCGATCTCGCGGAAGCGCAGCTGCTCCTCCGGCGGCAAGCTGTGCCCGGCCTGGCCGATCGCTTGCTCGGAGGCCCGCGCGCTCGAGAGCCACGTCTTGAGCTCATGCAAACGCGGAGAGCCACCGGCGCACAGCTTCTCGATCTCGATCTGCACGGCCTCCGCGCGCGCCTTGCTGGTGTTCGCGGCGTAGTTACCGACCTCCCGCGCGGCTTGCGCCGGCACGAACGCGTAAATGGCTCGCCAGACCAAGCCGCTGCCGACCACCGCGAATAGTCCCCAAAAAGCCGCTTTACCCCAGGATATTTGCGGCGAAAATAGGCCGTAGCCGGCGTGCACGCCCGCGACCACCACCGCCAAAAGGCCGAAGTATACGTGCGCCCACAGCCAGGTGGTCATGGTGGCGCGGCCGAAGGGCAAATGTTCCTGCAAGCCACGTTTGCGGAACGCGTAGAAAAAGCTGAATGCGGCGAGTGAGAGCGCGCC
The DNA here is from genome assembly GCA_036496745.1 of Polyangiaceae bacterium. Lineage (GTDB taxonomy): Bacteria > Myxococcota_A > Polyangia > Polyangiales > Polyangiaceae > PMG-095. Next base: position 39,443 of record DASXKQ010000115.1, on the reverse strand, counting down.
GAGCCCGAGCAGCACGCCCGTAGCCGTATAGCCACGCACGATGCGCGGGAAGAGCTCGTAGGCTTCGAGCGCGCCGAAGTCGAGCAACGCGCCGACGGCGAGCGTGACGAAAGCGGCGCCGAACGCGAGAAGCAGCCACGGCCATTGCCGTTCGAAGAAGCGCAGTCGCCGCGACAGTACCGAATTCGCCAATCAGCTGCCCTTTGGCGCGTGCGAGAGAGCGCGCGCGGGATCGACGCGAAACGCGGCGGCGACCGGACAAGCCGTCACGCACGCGTAGTCGTGGTGCCCGGCGCACAAGTCACATTTCACCGCGATGCGCTGTACGCGCGGATCGAGCGCTTCGAGCGCGGCGTCGCGCTCTTTCTTGCCGGCTAAAAAGTCGAATAGGCTGACGAACAAGCCCTGCTTGGGTTTCGTGACCGGGTGCATGCTGATGTTGCCGTAGGGGCAACGCTCCGCGCAGGCGCCGCAGCCGATACAGTTGTCGTCCACGATTTTGATCTCGCCGCTCGGCAGTCGCACGATGCCGTTGACGCTGCACATCAGGCAGGCCGGATCGCTGCAATGGCGGCAGGCCGTGGGAAACATGTAGTTTTCGACTTGAATCCCGCGCAGCTGCAGGCGGCTGTAGCCGTGGCGGCGCTCGCAGGCGTCGATACAATTGCCGCAACCCGTGCAGCGCGTTTGGTCGACGACGAGCACTTCGCGACCCGCGGCGAGCCCGGCTTCCATCAAGACACCCTCGGCGAGCGGCGCGCGCGTGGTATCGCCGGGCGCGGTCGGACCGGGCGGTCGCGTCGGGCCAGGACCCAGGCCGGGATTGAGCGGACCGACGCCCACGTCTTGTGCGCGGGCAAGCCGTTCGGCGTCGAAGCCGCTCATCAGCGAGCCGTAGGCGGCCGGATAGCGTTGCAGGATTTGACCGAGCAGCGCGCCGGGAATGCGGATCACCTCGGCGCGGCTGACCGCTTCGACCGTGTAGCTGTGTTGCGCGTCGCGGTGCAGGAGCGGCAGCACGCCGAACACGTTGCCCTCGCGGAAATAGGTGAGCACGCGTTCGCCGCTCGCGTCGCTGCGCTTGGCGCGCAGAAAGCCGTTGCGCACGAGGTAAAAATCGCGCGGCACCTCGCCGACCTTGAACAGCACGTGCCCCGTGGGTACGAGCGTGAGCTCGGCCCCTGCCAGCAGCTCGTCGAGCGCCGGCTCGGGCAAGGCGCCGAGCCCGGCGGGGTGGCGCGCGTAGCTGAACAGCGCGCGCCGCGAGTACAGCGATTGCAGTGCTTCCGCGAAAGGCGGCGAGAGCTCCATCATGCCGAGCACCGCCACCTTGGGCGCTTCCAGCACGATTGAGCGCTCGCGCGCGACGACGCCGAACGGCTCGGCCGCGTCCGCCAAGACGCCCATTTCCCCGAAGAAAGAGCCCGGGCCGATCACCAGGATCTGGATCCGCTCGCCGCGCGGTCCGCGCGAGGTTTGGTCGAGCGAGCCGTCGAGCACCACGCACAGCCGCTCGTGAAACTCGCCCTCGTGACAGAGCTCTTCGCCCGGCACCAGCATGCGCAGCGTGCTCTTCAGGATCATGCGCCGCAGTGCTTGCGGCGAAGCGCCCTTGAACAGCTCGAGCTCTGCGAGCTTGTTCGACAGGCCGTCGAGCGTGACGCCCGACGGGAACGTCACCGTGCGGGCCTGCAGCGCGAGCTCGAAGTCCGCCACGCGGTCTTCGACCTTGAGCTTGTTGAGCAGCACCATCTCCGCGCGATTCAGATCGGCCGGGCAAGCCGGCACGCACTGCTTGCACTGCGTACAGGCGAGCACGAAATCCGCCACGTGGCGCGAGTCGATCGTCGGCAAATACACGGCTCCGTTGAGCTCGGCGATCGTGACTTGCTTCGATTGCGTGAGCGGACAGGCGAGCAAGCAATCATTGCAGCCGATGCACGACATCGTCTCGGCCTCGACGCGCGCGCGCAGGCGATCTTCGGCCTCGCTCACGACGCCTCCTCGAAGCGCACCATGATCGTGCCCGACAAGAGCAAGAGCTCGCCGTTGGAGATCTCGCGGAATTCGGCGCCGAGCGGCGCGCCCGCACGAAACGCGCGTCCGCCGCTCAGGTCGCGCACCCAAAAGCGCCCGTCGTGCGCGGCGAATTCCAGGTGTTCGGGGGCCGCGCCTTGCAGCACGAGGCCCGCGCGCGGGCCGCTGCCGACGATCAGGCGCTCGGCGACCGCTGCGCTCTTACCGGCGTCGGAGCCGGAGTCGACACACACGCGCGCCTGGGGTCGGAGTCGCGCCATTGCGTCCGCGTGCGGACCGGTCGTGAACAGCAGATCGACGGCGCCGACGCGGAGCCAGCTGCCTTCGCCGAGTGCGACTTCTTGGCCTGAGCCGAGGCGCATGCCGCCGACGAACGTGCCGCCGTGGCTACCGGCGTCGGAGACATAGAAGGCCGTGCCGTTGCTGCGCAGCTGCGCGTGGCGTGGACTGATGCCGGGATCCGTCAAGCGGATCGCGCACTCGGGCGCCGTGCCAATCAGCAAGGGTTGCTTGCCGAGCGCAAAGCCGAGCCCGAGCGAGCGACCCGAGCGCACCTCGAGCTGAGGGCCGGCCACGCTCTGCTCGCTCTTCAGCGCGTTGCTCCGCACGAGAGCCCTCGAACGAAATACGAGTTCGAGCTGCCCGAGCCGAATCCGATCGCCGTCGAACAGCGGCTGCACGGCAGACAGGCCTTGGCCGTTGAGCCAAGTGCCCGTGCTGCTGCCGAGGTCCCGCAAATACAAGCCGGTCGCGTAACGCAGGATCTGCGCGTGGTGCGCGGAGAGTGCCGGATCCGCGAGCTGGATTTGGCAATCGGGCGCTTGCCCCAAGTTCGACACGGTCGCGATGATCGGCCACGAGCGGCCCTGCGCGTCGATGCGCGCGTCGATCGGTGCCAGGCTGCCGCGCTCGTTTTCGACGGGCGCTTCCGCGCGCAGGCCAATCGATAGGACCTTGGTCGCGCGCGGTCCGGAACTCGGCAAAATAGTGGTGCCGTGCTCGGGGCCGGCGCTCGGCAAGGCCGTGGTGCGACCGCTCTGCTCGGAGGCCGCGACGAGCGATGGGCGTTCGAGCATGGCGGTGCCGCCGGTCACGGCGGTCATCGGCCCAGTGCCCGTGGCGCCGAGCACGGACGTGCCGCCCGGCATCATCGCGCCCAAGCTCACGAAGCGCGTGCGCTTGAGGTTGGCTTCCTTCAGGTTCGTCGCGTCGATGAGCTTGGTGCCTTGCGGCGCTTTGGGTCGCTCGACGAGGCGCTTCTTTTCGAGCCACGCCTCGCAGTCGAAGCTCGCGTCGAGCAGGCGATGCTTGACCTCACTCACGTCGACGCCGGCGTCGATCAGGTGCTTCATGTTGCGGCCGATCGCGCGCACGTGTTGACTGCGCTCGCCGAGCATCAGCGCGCCCTGCAAGCGTCCGCCGTTCAACACCAGCTTGCGGTAAGCGATTTGCCCGGTGCCGCGCGGGAAATCCACGAGCTCTTCCGAGCCCGGCGTGCGCTCGATGTTACCCGCGCGCGCGAAATCCAAATCGAACAAGCGAGTCGCGAAGTAGTGCACGCCCGGGCGATAGAGCGCCTTGCCGCCAGCCATATTTTCCGCGGCGATCCGCGCTTGCCGGCGCGCCGGCTCCCACAGCGCGAGCCACTCGCCGGCCACGTTGGCGACGTCGCCGGCCGCCCAGACGTTGCCCGCCGAAGCGCGCAAGCCGTCGTTCACGTTGACCGCGCCGTTTTTGGCCATCGACAAACCGGCGCTCGCGAGAAACTCGGTGTTGGGCACGACGCCGAGCGCGGCGGCCACGATCTCGCAATGTATCGTGCGGCCTTGCAGGGTCGTCACGCCGGCGGCCGAGCCGTTCGGGCCCGGATGGACCATGCGTACTTCGTCGCCGAGGATCACCTCGATGCCGCCTTTGCGCAGGCGCGTCGCGAGCAAGTCGGAACCGACCTCGTCGAGCGCGCCGGGCAGAAAACGTGGCGCGCGCTCCATCAGCGTGACCTTGACGCCGTGCTCGAGCAGAGCGTGCGCCCATTCCAGACCGAGCGCGCCGCCGCCGAGCACGAGCGCGGATTTGAGCCCGCGCAATTTGACCGCGTCGTACACCTGTCTGGCGTCGGCGATCGTGCGTAACGTGAGAACGCCCGGAAAATACGCGCCGTCGAAGCTGGGCGCCCGCGCGCGGGAGCCGGAGGCGATCAAGAGCGCGTCGTACTTGGTGCTCTCGGGGCTCGTGCTGCACCAGACCTCCGCGCGTGCGGCATCGACCGCGACCACACGGGTGTAGATGCGATGGATCGCGTTGCGCTCGTAGAAATCGGGCGCCACCGCCCACAGCTGGTCGTCCCGCAGCTCCCCGAGCAGGTAGTTGGTGAGCGCGGCGCGGTAATAGCCCGGCACGGGCTCGTCGCTGAACACGCCGATCAACGCCTGAGCGTCCAGTTCGCGCAAGCGGGCGGCGGCCGTGAGCCCGGCTGCGCCGTCGCCGATGATCAGGAATCGCTTGCGCGCCATGGCCCCTGGATTACGGCATGCGCCGCGTTCGGTCGCGAGCCGCCTCGGCCGTGCCGCGAAGGTCCATCAAGTAAGCTCGTATACCACGAGCCAAATTTGGCTAGAAGCCCGCGTTCCCGGCCCGCGCGGCGAGCGGTCGCTTGCCGGCTAAATGGTGCGGCGGTATCAAGGTGTCAGAAACGGAGGATGGTCCAATGCGGTTCGACAAATGCGCGCTCGGCTCAGGGCTCTTTCTACTGGCAGTCGTACTCACCGGTTGCCCTGACAAGCAGGCGGACGTGAGCAAGGAACCTACCGCTGCGCCGTCAGCCGCGCAGCCCGCCGGCGCCTCCGACAAGTCCGGCGCGCCCGCGGCCAAAAAAGACGACGACAAGGGCGGCTGGTAGGCGACGCGCTTACGGGCAACCCGGCGACGGACAGCTGCCGCCATTGAGCAGCCCGACCTGATATGCAGTCACTCCCGAGGGGAGTTGATCGATGATTGCGTTGGCCTGGCACACGGGTAGGGCCGGGCTACCGCCGACGTAGAAGGACGTGGCGTCCGTCAGCACGGGCATGTGCAAGCAGCTCAGCGCCGTGAGGGAAATCATGGTGACCACGCCCCCGCTCGTGAGCTTCGGCAAATCGAGGGTCGTCAGCTGTGGGCTGCCGGTGAGGATGAACTCGTTCGACGCGGTCAGGTTCATGCTGACGTGCGAGAGCGCGAGATTCAGGTGAAGCTCGACGCCCTTGCTGACGCTCGTGATGTTCGCGAGCCCGTCGAATGACGGAAGGATCGCGTTGTGCACGAAGCTCGCGGCCCCGGCGACCGTGATCGGCCCCTGAAAACCGCTGATCTCCGTGAGCGAGGTGTTCTCCTGGATTAGGAGATCCCCTGCGATCGTCTGAAGGCCTTGGAAGCCGTCGATGAACGGGAAGGAGTCGTACTCGAAGGTGAAATTGTTCACGGTCGCGAGCTTCGGCACGTCGAAGATCGGCGAGCCGTCGGAGTTTCCGACGTAGAAATCGAGCGTCAGGCTGGCGAGTTGATGCAAGCCGACGGCATCGAGCGCGCCGGCTTTGTCGATGCGGAAGCCGCCCGCGCTGGTCAGTCCGTTCATCTGCAAATTGCTGAGGGCCGGCAGATTGCTGGCCGTGACGTTGCCGGTGACGCTGTTCAGATTTTCGGTGCTGATTGAGGTGAGCAGAGTGTCGGCGTCTATCGTGAGCGTGCTGTTTACTGCGTAGAGCTTCGGTAGCGCGAGGGCGGTCAGCTTGGGCAAGCTCGACAAAGTGGCGGCACCGCCGACCTGTCCGAGTACGGGCAGCGAGAGGGCGTTGAGCTGTGGGTTGTCCGTGATGGACAAGGCGCCGTCTACGAAGACGAGGTTCGGAAAGGCGAGCGAGCTGAGCGCCGCGTCGCCGATAACGGAGAGCGAGCCCGTCGTGACGAGCAACGAATCGAGCGAGAGAGAGCTCAGGTCCGCGCTATTGCCCAGATCCAGATCGCCCACTACCCAGGCCAGCTTGCCGAGCGACAGCCCGCTGACCAAGGGGTTGCCCGTGATGCTGAGCGAGCCGCCGGAGTACGCGAGCGCGGACAGGTCGAAGCTCGTGAGCTGAGCGTTGGCGGCAATGCTGATGCCGTTGCCGACTTTGGTGAGCGCGCCGAGTTCGGGCAAGGTCGTGAGCGCGGTGTCGTTCAGCGTCAGCCTCCCGCCGACCTCGCTGAGCGATTGCAGACCGCCGGTTAGCTCGGCCAGCTGCGGGTTCGCGCTGAGCGACACGTCCCCGCCGACGTGCGCCAGAGTATGCAAGCCCTGTGAATTCACGAGCGCGCCGTTGTTGGCGAGCGTGAGTGAGCCGCCCAGCGTGGCCAAGTTGTCGAGAGCGGTGACGTTTTGCAGCAGCGCGTTGCGCTCGATGTCGAGCGAGCCGCCGATTTGGAGCAGGCCGCTCAGGCCGTCGAGTGAACCGAGCGCCGCATTGTCGACGATCAGCAGGTTGCCACCGACATACTTGAGGGTTTCGAGGCCGGACAGGTTGCCGAGCGTGTTCGAGGTAATCGTGAGGTCGCCTGCGACACAGACCACCCCGGCGAGATTCGCCAGGTCCGTCGCCGCGCCGATCTTGATATTGCCGGAGCGAGTCGTGCTGGCGGCCGCAGGGCACAGCATCGAATCGAAGCGCGTGTCCGCGTAGGCGCCAGGATCGAAGGTTGGACGAGTGGGGGCGGTCGTCGTGGACGAGCCTGCCGTTGCGCCGCCGCTCGAGCTGCTGGTGCCCGCGGAGCTGACGCCGCCCGCGCCGCTACCCGCCGCGCCGCTACCCGCCGCGCCGCCCGCGCCCACGCCACCGGAAGAAGAGCTCGTGCCCGCCGCGCTCGTGGTGCCCGCGCTGGCCGCGCTGCTACCGGCGGAGCCTCCCGCGAGCCCTCCACCTTGGATGGCGCCGACCGGCGACGGCGATGAGTCGTTCGAGCAACCCACCAACGCAACGAGTAGCGAGACACCCGTATACAGACCGACCCAATTGGATTTCACGCTATCCACCGAGACCTCTCTTCCAAGCCTAGTCCCTTCCTATCATGATTTTGAGCCCGGGCGGTGGTGAGAGAAAGTCGGGCTGAGAAAACACCCGCAAAGGGCGTGCAGCCACGGTGAATATCAGTCACGGTCGTTGGCTTGGCCGGGCCCGTACCCCGGCATCGCCAAGCCAGCCTCGGTTCTCTATTCGTCTTGGCGTCGCGGGGTTCTCGGCCGCGGGCCGTGCGCGATGAGCTGCGAAAAAGTGGTAGCCGCAGCACCGATATCCGCGTCGACGCCGAGGTCGAGCAAGAGCTCCGTTCCGGCCTCGAGTACCAGCAAGAGCGTTGCAAGCGACGCGGGCTCGAGGTCTGCGCGTAGGAGTTTGTGTGCTTGGTCGGAGCGTACCTGTTCGAGCAAGCGCGCGCAGGTTTCGTTCATCAGGCGTTGCTGCATCTTTTGGATCTTCTTCGATCGACGGCAGGCGGCGAGTAGCTCGCCGGTGCGGACGGCGCCGGGGATCGGGAAGACCCGCTGCGCGACCGCGCTCGAGAACAGCTCGAGCAGCCGCGGAATCGTGACCGCGCCGGTCGGTAGCTCGAGCAGTTTGGCGAGCACCGCGCCACGCCGCTGCTCCATGGCCGCGGCGATCAGCTCGTCGCGATCCGCAAAGTGCACGTAGAATGCGCCGCGCGTGCAGCCGGCGCGCTCGCAAATGCCGTCAAGACTGGGCGCGTCCAAGCCGGCTTCCGTGAAGCAGACGAGAGCCGCGTCGATCAGAGCTTGCCGCGTGCGCTGCTTGGCCTGTTCGCGCAGGTTCGGCCGTCGCGCGCGCTTGGAGTTTGACATACGTCGTAGTATTTGACATACATATCCGTATGTCAAATCTCGCGACCGCGGAGCTGGGCCGGCCGAGCAAGCCGGCCGCGTGGGGTGGCTTGCTGCTCGCGTTGTTCATGACGATGGCCACGACAGCGCGCGCGCAAGCCGCGCCCGAGTCGCCGACCGCCTGGCGTTGGTACGGCTGGCAAACCTTGAGCACGGACGGCGCCGGCGTCACGCTTTTGGCCGCCAGCGTTGCGGGGCAAGGACAGCGCCAGAACCGCGCCGCAGGTGTCCTGGTGGATGCCGGCCTGACGACGCTCGTGCTCGGCGCTCCGGTGGTGCATGCGTTCCACGGGCGCTGGGGTGCGGCTGCCGGGAGCCTGGCCCTGCGCACCGCGTTGCCTGCGTTTGCCTTGGTGGTTGCGGACCAGCCGTGTGAAGGAGAGTGCAGCGGGGCCCTGTTGCTCCTAGTCTTCGCGCTGACCGCGCCGGTCGCGCTCGACGCGGCCGCCTTGTCGTGGGAGCGCGAGTCGCCGCGCGCATATGAGTCGCGCAGCGGCCTGCGCGTCCGGCCCTACGCGAGCGCTCGGCGCAAGGGAGTGAGCGCGGGACTCGTCGCCAATTTTTGAACGTGGCGCTCAGCGCGCGCTCTGCTCGTGGACCTTGCTCCGGAATTCATGCGGCGCGCGGATGTTGTGGAAGCTCTCCTTGGTGCCGCCCGTGCCGCCGACGGTGATGCTGCCGTAGTTGAGCAAGCGACCGAACACGGTTTGATTGACGACGATGGCCTCGACCTTGCTGAGCAAGATCTCGATCGACTGCTGGCGCAAAATCCCGGATTTGACCAGCACGCGCTTGTTGGTCACCGCGAGCTCTTGGCTCCTGGCCTTCACGTAACTCAAGAGCAAAATGAAACCGTTCAGTCCGCCGAGGCCCAGGCACACGAGACCGAGCGGAATCAGCTGGAAGGCGAACAGCACCGTGAGTCCGAGCAGCAAGAACAGCAGCGTCGCCAGCGCCGGCCCGGACAGTCGGATCCAATGCGGGTGCGTGCGATACACGACCCGTTCGTCCGTCATCAGGTTCTGGTCGATGTAGCTCATGGCCCGAGCTTAAAACAGCCAGAAGACATCGAAATCGGGAAAGAACGGCTTTTGTGCGGTCACGTTCGCGGGCGCCGAGCAAGCGCCCGCGCGCAAGAGCGCTAGAATCAGGCTGAGTCGAATCTCCGCGCGCATCGCCATTCAGAATGGCTCGATGCCGAGCCAACAGTGACTATAACCGGAGCGCCACCGCTCCCGCCAGCACCACGCAGATCGCACCGCACAGCGTGAGGGCGTCCGGGGAACGCGTGAAGATCAGCCAGTCGAACAGCGCGGCGAACACCACGGACAAGTAGATGAACGGGCCGACGGCGGCAGCGGGCGCGTAGTGGTACGCGCGGGTCATCAGCAACTGAGCCGCGGTGGCGGAGACGCCGAGCCCGAGCAGGACCCAGAGCGTGCTGCCGTGCGGCGTGACCCAGTCGTACAGAGCGGGCCCGAGTGAGATCCCGGTCGACACCAAACCAAAATAAAAAACGATGCTCGTGATCGACTCGGTGCGCGTCAGCCCGCGCACGCCGACCTGCGCGGTGGCCCCGAGGATCGCGCCGAGCACGCCGACCAGCGCCGCCGGTTGAAAGATCGAGCTGCCTGGTTTCAAGATGAGAGCCAAGCCGAACAGGCCGATCGCGAGGGCCTTCCAGACGCCGCGCGCGATCGGCTCCCCGAGCCAAACGCGGCTCACGATCGGGATGTAAAGTGGCAGGGAGTAATTGACGAGCAAGGCCTCCGCCAAGCCGAGCCGCGAGATAGTGAAGAAGAAACAGTACATGGCGGCCATGCCCACGGCGCCGCGCAGGACGTGCTCCGCGAGGTGCCGAGTCTTGAGCGAGCGCAGGGGCGCGCGGGCGATGAAGGGCGCGAGCGCGAGCAGCCCGACGGCGCTACGCAGGAACACGACCATCGCGTTCGGCAGCGTGCGCGAGGAGAGCTTGACCGCGACGCTCATCAGCGCGAAGAGAAACGCTGCAGCGGCCATGCTCGCCGCCGCGCGCGGTAACTCGGTGCGCCGCGCGCTGAGCGCGGCAGGCTCGGGCGCGCGCGACGACGCCGTCAACGGATGGCCAAAGAATCGGCGGCGAAGCGGACGCCGACCGGCTGAATCACGACCTGCTTGACGCCCGCTTCCACGCGGCCCGCGTCGAGCAGCGCGAAGCCGGCGCGCGCCGCGACCTCGAGCGCTTGCTCCGCGGCGGCGCGCGGCAAATAGAGCGCGAAGCCGGCGCCCATGTTGAACGTCCCGTACGCCTCTGCCTCGCTCATCTGCGCGGCTTGCATCAAAAAGCGATCGATCGGGTTCGGCTCCGGCACCCGTTCGATCAAATAACTCAGGCTTTGGCTCGGGCGCATCAGTTTGCGCCAGCCGTGGCCGGTGATGTGCGCGGCGTAGTGGAGCGGCACGCGCGCGACTTGCAACGCCTCGATCAGCGGGCCATAGAGCGGCGCGGGGTCGAGCAGCACCTCGCCGTAGCCGCGACCGCGCGCGTCACCCGGCACCGGCGTGGCGTAGCTCGCGGCGAGAGATTCGGCGATTTTGCGCGCTAAAGTGAGGCCGTTGGCGTGAATGCCCGTCGAGCGCGCGAGCAGGATCGCGTCGCCTGCCGCGACGCGCGAGCCGAGTAACAGCTCGTCTTTCGCGATCGAGCCGACCGCCGAGCCGCCGAGCACGACCGCGCCCGGTTCGATCACGCCGACCAGCACCTGAGTTTCGCCGCCGCCCCACGCGCAGCGCGCCTGCTGGCAAGCCGCGGCCCAGCCTGCGACCAGATCCGCCATGCGCGCGCTGTCTTCGAACCAGGCCGAGCTACCGGCGCCCCAGTACGCGGCGATATTGACGGCCTTGCCGCCGAGCGTGGCCAGATCATTGAGAATCGTAGCCACCGTGTCTTGGGCGATCGCGTCGTAGTGCGTGCGGCCGCTGAGTGGCCGCACGGCGTCGGCCACGAGCGCTTTGGTGCCGAGGGCCTCGGTGACGCTGCTCACGTAGCGATCGCCGAAATCGACGACGTACGCGCTCTCGCCGCGACTCTCCGCGAGCTCGTGAAAACCGCGCGCCGGCAGCGCAGCAGCGGTGAGCGCGGCCGCGCGTTGCGCGAGCAGCTTGCCCGGATCGATCGCCGCGTAGCTTACGCCGGCTTGCGCGTAGCGGTCGTTTTCGGAGCTCACGCGCGCTTTATAGCCGCAAACGCCGGCGCTCGTCCGCTCGCTCAGCGCTCATTTCTTCTGGGCTTCTTTTTTGACGGCCGTAAAAATCGCGGCCTTCAGCGGATCGGTCGGCACTTCTTCTTTGGGCGGCGGGGCGGCGCGTTTGGCGGGCCTTTCCTCGACCGACGGGCTGGCGGCCTTCACGGGGTTGCTCGGCGCGCGCGCGACGCTCGCCGCCGCGGGATGGCTGCCGGCTGCCGCGCTTTGCCGGGTCTCGACGGGCAGCGCGTCGAGCGAGACGGCATGCGCGGCCGTCGGCGTCGCGGCCGTCGGCGTCGCGGCTGCGGCAGGTGAGGCGCTGACGGCGGGCGCGCTCGGCGCCTGAGCGACGACGCTCACGCCGGAGTTTGGCACGGGAGTCGGAACGGACTCCGACGAATCCGCCGTGGAAGCCGTGGCTGACAGAGTCGGAAATTGTCCGTCAAGCTGGCGCGGCGTGCCGTAAGCGGGGCCGCCGAGGTACTGCTTTTCGAGCGACAGGTAAAGTGACTCACGGCCCGCACGCTGCGCGGCCGCGAGCAATAGATCGTTGCGATAGATCACCGGAAAGAAGCCGAGCACCGCGGCGGCGAGCAGCCAGCCGCCCATTGGGCGCTGGCGTCTGGGCGGGGCGGACGTGAGCGGGGACGTCTCGGCGATCGTCGAGAACGGCGCGGGCGCGAACGATGCGGGCGCGGGCGCAAAGGGCGGCGGCGCGTACGACGTGGGCGCGGGCGCGGGAATGGAGCCCTGCGCCGAGATGCCGGCCTCGCGCAGCGCGCGCGCCACCGCTTGCGGGCTGGGCGCCGCGGTATCGGCGGGCGTGCCGTCCGGCTCGATACCGGCCATCACTCCCAGCCGCTGCCAACCCTGGCTACCGTGCTTTTGCACGAGCGTCGCGGCCGTCACCACGTCGAAGCGAAACGCGTCGTTGAGTTGGTCGAGCGACCATACGCGCACGTCCTCGCTCGAAAACGCGACGTGCCAGAGTGCGGAGGTATCTTCGTCGAACATGAGCGAGCACGCGGCGGACTTCGGTCGCGTGAATCAATCATACAATAGAGCACGCGGAGCGCCATGCCCAGACGCGTCGGACGCTCCGGCACTCCACCGCAAAATGCGCGGAAAATGTCGGGATTGGCTGCCTCGTTGCTGCTCGCGTGCACAGAGTCGAGCGCGTCGAGCGGTCGCGCATGGCGCCAGCGGTGACGCGATTCGTCTCTCCGCCGGCCTGGTGATAGGATGAGCGAGCGATGACGGCGAGTATGCTTCACGCCGCGGCGCGCGCGACCGAGCGCGAGCTGTTGCTCGCCAGAGCGCGGTGTTACCCTGGGCCGATCTCGCAATTGCCGGATAAGCTCGCCGCGATCAGCGACGCGGCCGCCGTCTTTTCCGAGTGTGGCTTCGGTTAAGCGTTGATTGGAGGGCTTGCCGTGGGTGTCCATAGCGGTGTGCCGCGGGCAACGCTCGACGTCGATTTCGCAGTTCCTACCAGCGTGCCGCGGGGGAAGCTGATCGAGCAATTCACTCAGCGTCGATTTCGGCTGCGCGACATCGCACTGCTCGAGGGTGACGTGCCGGAGCCGCACGAAGGCTGGTAGGGGAAGTACCGGCGGGTCTCACGGCGCTAGGACTGATCCTACTCGGCCCCGTTCCGCTCGCGTGCAGAGGCGAGAAGAGCGCCGCCAGCTAAATCGCGTCGCGCCGCTTGAGCACGAACAAGATAATCAGCAGCGTGAGCAGCATCATCCCGAACAGCACGGCTGGCGGCAGCCAGGGCATGTCGTAGCTGTGGAAGCCCCAGGCACCGTTGAAGTCGCTGCTCGCGATCTGGGCGTCCGCGCAATGAAACTTGCCGGCCGTGACGTAATTTTCGACGCTCGTGACGTCGGGGCGCTTCAGATCGATCAGCCACGCGGCGTCGTTCGCGATCGCGAGGCGCTCTTGGCCGACCACGCCTTGAAAGCCCCAGCGCGCCGGCATTGCGTACATCGGCCACTCGAGCAAGGGGTTCGTGGTCATGGGCACCATCAGGCCGCCCAGCACGACCTGCGGGATGAGCGCGATCGGCGTGAGCGCCATGGCGGCTTCCGCGCTGGTCACGAGCGTGCTCAATAGGAGGCCGATCGCGACGGAGTTCATCGCGGTCGCGATCAACGTGCCGAGCGAGACCAAAAACGCGAGTATGCCGCCGTTGTAGCCGAGCGAGAAGAACACGATCGCGAGCAGCACCGTGCACTGAATCACGCAAAATAGGCTCAAGAGCACGAACTTGGAAAAGACGTAGTTGAAGAGCCCCAGGTTCACCATGCGTTCGCGCATGTAGATCGCGCGTTCACTGACGATCTCGCGCGCGGCGTTGCTGGTGCCGAACCAGACCGCCGCCACCACCAAAAAGAAAATCGAACCCGAGTGGTCGGGCGTGGTCTGCATGTTGGAGAGCATCTGATTGACGTTGTCGCCCAGGCCCCCCGAGCGCCGGCCGAGCTCCTGTAAAGCTCCCAAACACCAATACGGAATCGCGTCCTTTTGCCCACCGAAGACGAGCGCCAATAGGACGCCGATGATCGGCGCTTGCAGGAGCATGATCGCGGTGCCGCCGACGTCGCGCGCCTTGACCTTGAAGTAGCGGCTGAAGAGCAGACCGAACTGACCGCTGGTGGTGGCGCGACCGTGCGGCACGCCGCGGTTCTCGGTGGGCGTGCCGACCGCGCGGCGACCCGAGAACATCTTTTGAAAGACGGGGTTCTGCGGATTCAGGTACTCCGCGTTCCACTCACGGGCAGCCTGCGCGCGCGCCGCGTAGCGCGGGGTTGCTGGGTTTTGCGCGCGCATGGCCTCGAAAATCGGGCGCTCGCGCTGATTGAGCATGTCGAACATGTCGCGCGGATTGTCGACGTGGTTCGCCTTGTGCTGGCGATCGAGCCAGGAGCCGAAGAACTTGTAGCCGTCCTTGGGCGAGCCGTAGAACGTGAGCAAGCCGCCGGGGCCCAAGATCAACGCCAAATTGAACTTCTCGAATTCGTCTTTGGCCGGCTGGTGAATAGTGGTGATGATGGTCTTGCCGGTTTGCTTGGCCAGTTCGGCGAGCAGTTGCACGAGCGAGGCCGTGTCGTCGGCGGCCAAACCGCTGGTCGGCTCGTCGAGGAACATGATCACCGGATCGGTGACGAGCTCCATCGCGATGTTGACGCGCTTGCGCTGGCCGCCCGAGAGCACTTTCTTCTCGGGCTTGCCGATCGTCAGGTGCGCGACGTTTTCGAGGCCGAGCTGCGCCAGCGTGGTCTGCACACGGCGATCGATCTCTTCTTCCGAGTAGTCGGGCGGCAGCCGGAATTTCGCGCTGTAGCGCACCGCTTCCGAGACAGTGAGCTCGGGGTGCACGATGTCGTCTTGCGGCACGTAGCCGATCGAGCCGCGCAAGGCGTCGTAGATCGCGTACAGGTCTTCGCCGTTGATGCGCACTTGGCCGGCGCTCGGCGGCAAATAGCCGTTCAACGTGAGCAAGAGCGTGGTCTTGCCGGCGCCGCTCGGACCCATCAGCGCGATCAGATCGCCGGGCAGCGCTTTGAAGCTGATGTGATCGAGCAGCGTCTTGAGCTCGCTCGGGTTGTCGCGATCGGGCACCTGCATCACGAGATCCCAGGCTTCGATCTCGTAGAGCGGGCGGCCTTCCCAGTGCGCCGCGTCCTCGACGACGACCGCGACCTCTTGCCCTTGCGCCTGCAAGAGCAACGGCATCGGTCCAATCAGGACCTTTTCGCCGTTTTGAATCGGCACGCGCTGGCCGCTTGGAATGCGTTGGCCGCGCACGTAAGTGCCGTTCTGGCTGCCCTTGTCCTCCAGGAACAACTGGCCGGCGACCAGATGCAGCACGGCGTGACGGCTCGACACCTGCGGGTGCGGGATCTGGATGTCGTTGTCCGGCGTGCGGCCGATGGTCTTCGTCGTTTGCTGTGGGCCGCTACCGATTTGGAATTGGCCGACGACGGTCTTGTGTTTCGGGCGCGGCGTGGGGCTGCTGTCGCCGCTGCCGCCCGGACCGCCAGGGGCCGGCCCGGGATGCTGTGGCGCGAGCGCGGTGCCGGGGCCTGGGGGCGCGCCGGGCTGCGCGGGCGGAGCGAAGCCCTGCGCGCTCTGGCTGGTGAGCACTCCTGCCAAGTGGATCACGAGATCCACCGGCAGCGCGATCGGACCGAGCGCCACGAACGCGCGCGGATCGATTGGGCGCGGCTGGTTCGGCGCAATGCGCTCTTGCAAGAGCCAGGTGCCGCTGGTCGAATTGTGATCGGTGACGGCGACGGGGTTCAGCGAAAACGTCGCGTGCAAGCTGGAGACGTTCGGGTGGTGGATCGCGATGTTCACGCGCGCCGGATCACGACCGAACACGAGCTGCCCGGGCGTGAGCGGCGCCTTGCCGCGCTCGAGCAGCATCAACGTGATGGCGGGGTGCGCCTTGGGCACCGGCGCCTGACCGACCGCGAACTCGGCGTGAAAGTCGAACGGTGTGCTCGCGCCCGGCGGCATCGGCGCGCCGTTCACGAACGACGGGCCCTGCCCGCCGTCCACGAAGAGCAACGTACCGCCCCCTTGATGCACGATCCGCGCGTGCTCCGGGGCGACGCCCGGTGCCGCCAAACGAATGTCGCAGTGCGGAGCGCTGCCGACGAGGATCGACTCCTTACCGAATCCCGGAATCATGGGCCGAGACTAGAGGCGACCCGTCACCCGCGCGTCAAGTGACCGGCGCGCGCTACTGCACCCGAGCCGTAAATTCGACCGGCCCGAGCCGCACGACCGAGCCGTTCGGCACGGGCGCCCAAATGCCGGGCGAGATGCGGTTGTTGTTCACGAGCGTGCCGTTGTTGCTGTGCTCGTCGCGCACCGCGAGTTGGCCGCTGTCGAGCTTGAACGTGGCGTGCACGGCCGAGACGCGCGGTTCGGCGAGCGCGATGCCACATTGCGCCGCGTCGCGCCCGGCGCGCAGCTCCTGACCGGAGAGCAGCGTGTAAACGCCGGCCGCGCTCTGCAAGAGCGCGCTCGCCGACGAGCCTCCGTACGGATTCGGCGGCGGCGCTTGCGGTTGCGGCGCCTGCGCGCTGTAGTTCGGCGCGGCGCCCGCCGAGCCGTACATGAACTCCGGGCTGACCGCCGGGCTTTGCTGCTGGATCGGCGCGTGCTGTCCCGGTGGGGGCCCATAGCCGCCCGGCGGTGGAGCGCCGTAGCCGCCAGGCGGCGCACCGTAGCCCCCGCCGTATCCGCCCGCGACGACCGGTGCCGGCGGCGCGCCGCCACCGCCGCCGCGCTTCTTGCCACCGCCGCGGATGATCACGACGATCAAGAGCGCGACCACCACGAGTCCGAACGCGCCGCTCAACAGCAAGAGCAGCGGTAAGGGTTGGCCGCTGCCCTTGGCCTGCAGAATCGTGCTCGCGGTCACGCCGCTCGCGCGGTGTGCCTTGTTGTCGTACACGACGAAGCGCACGACGGCTTGATCGCCCGAGCCCCACAGGATCTTGTCCTTGTCCGGCGCGGTAAAGGTCGCGGACGTGTCGCTCGCTTCGGTCGACTCGCCCTTCATGCCCATCGAGATCAGTTGCTGCTGGGCCTTTTGCGCGCCGGCGATGTCGGCGCCCGCGAGCGCGGTCGGGATCGGTTGGCCCGTGGGCAAGAAGTAAACTTCCGCGCGGCTCTTGTCGCCGCTCCAGCAGAAGTTGCCGAACACCTTGAACGAGCCGCCCGGATAGATGGGGCTCGTCTTGGCCGTGGCTTGCGTCAGCGTCGCGTCGATGTCGAGCGGCCAGGTCGTCGGATCGATGCCGACCGGCACGTCCTTGAACGTGTTGTCGCCGAGGATGGGCGGCTTCACGTTGTTGAATACGAGCTTGAAAGTTTGATTCACCGACGGCGCGACGCACGACGTCCGCCACTTCACGATGTGCATCTTCGAGAAGCGCTGGCGAATGCTGGCGACGATGCCCGCCGAGTGGCTGCCCTGGCCGGACTGCATGATCGTGAAAAAACCGCCGATTTCGGGGTTTGCCAGGTTTTGCATGAAGTCTTGCGAGTTCTGGCGAAACTCGTCGAACGTATTCGGCGGATACCAAACGCTGATCACCGGCACCGGCGCCTTGGGCAGCGCGGTGTTGTCTTCCGGAAAGCGCCCGCCGGTCAGGTACTGCGAGAGCTGGATCGCGCCGGGACCGGTCGTGGACGGATCGGCGCCACCGAAGCCGCTCGAGAGCACGACCATCGCCTGATGCAGCGGGACCTGGATCTCGTCTCCGGTGTTACCGAGCGCGCTGAAGCTGTCGGTGGCGGCCGTCTTGATGATCGTGAGCAGTGAGCGATTGCGCCCGGACGAGGCGATGGTGCCGGTGGTGCCGGAGATCAAGCTCTCGACCGTGGAGCGCTTGGCGGCAGGCACCCACTTGGAGTCTTTGACGACCTGGCGATCGTCGAAGAACATCACGTTGACGATGTCGTTCGGGCCGAGGCTCTGGAGAATTTGATTGGCGAGCTGCTTTTCGTCGCCGAAGCCGTTGCCCATGCGGCGATCCTGATCGATGAGGATCAGCCAGGCCGTGCCCACGCCCGGTTGCTGCAGGCTGTCGCCCCAGGCCGCGTCACTTTCGAACTTGGTCGGGATGTCCGTGCCGTCGACCGTCACGGTGAAGATCGCGTTGTCCTTGGGAAACGGAAACGGTGAATAGAGCGCGAACGGTTTTTCGAGCGCTTCGCTCATGCAGCTGAGTTGGGCGCCTCCGTTCAGCGAGGCGCAGCCGGCGACCGCGTCGCTCACGCGCTTGCTCTGCGACACCTCCACCACCGTGGTGAGCACGGGGCTGCCGTTCTCCTGCGCCGCGCGCGGGTCGATGCGCAAGATGCGCGCTTCGGGAGATGCGACGGCGAGCGCGCTCGTCAGCAACGTGGTGAGTGCGCAACCGAGCGCGATGAGCGTGCGATAGCTTCGATCGAATAGGTCGTACTTCTTCATGGCTCCGTACAATCGTCTACGAGTTAGATGATTTTGACGGTGACGTTGAAGCCGCCAAAGCGCAGGCTGTCGCCGTCTTTGAGTTCGAGCTTGCGGCCGCGTTCGAGCTGCTGGTCCGCGAGGAACGTGCCGTTGGTGCTGCCGAGGTCTTCGATCTTGAGCCGACCGGGCCGCGCCGTGGCCCAGACCAGCGCGTGGCGCGATGAGGTTGTCGGGTGGTCGATCTCGACGTCGAGACCGGGCGCTGCGCCCTTGCGCCCGACGTGATTTTGCCCCTGATAAAGCGGCCAAAACACGCCGAGTTCACTCTGCTCGTAGCTCACGAGAAAGCCGGTGAGCGTGCGGATTGCGCTGGGATCGACGAGCTCCGGATCGCGTCCGGCGCCTGCGGCTTGCGCCGCCGCTGGGCCCGCCTGCGGTGCTGCCGGGCTCGGCGCCATGGGAGCCGGCGGCTGCTGGCTGCGGCGCACCTGATTCTCGAACTCGTCCGTGGTGGGCGGCGGCGCGGTCGCGGCGAAGGCCGATGGATCGTGCGACGCCGCGGCGTGACCGGGCGGCGGCTGTTGTGGTTGGGCTGGCGCGGCTTGCGGTTGCCACGCTTGCTCAGGGGGTGGCTGTTGCCATGCTTGTGGTGGCGGCGCGGCTTGCGGCTGTTGCCACCCTTGTTGGGGCGGCTGCTGCCACTGCGGCGGCTGACCCGGAGGTCCGTATCCCCCCTGCTGCGGCTGCATGCCGAGCTGCTCGGGAGTCGGCGCCATCGTCGCGCCAAACGGGTTCAGGCCTTCACCCGCACCAAGCCGTGCTTGCGCGGGCGAGGCCGAGAAGCCACCGGGATCCGGTGGTGGTTGACCCCACGCTTGCGGCGGCTGCGGCTGCCCGTAGGCGCCCGGCTGCTGCTGAGCGGGCCAATTCGGCGCGGCTTGCGGAGCTTGCGGCGGGGGCGCGTAGGCACCTGGTTGCTGCGGCCAGCCACCTTGCGCGGGCGGCTGAGGAGGCGCGCCGTACTGCGGCGCGCCCTGCGGCGGCGGCGCGTACTGTGGAGGCTGTTGTGGCGGCGGCTGGTATTGCGGAGGCTGTTGAGCGCCCTGAGGAGCAGGGGCAGCCGCCGCGAGCGGATTGCCGCACGACAGGCAAAACTTGCTAGTGGGCTGGTTCGTTGCGCCACACCGCGAGCACACGTTCATGTGAAAAACTCCCGACGATCGAGCGTACCCCGCTGGAGGCGCGGGGCAAAGCGCGGCTCAG
Organism: Polyangiaceae bacterium; assembly: GCA_036496745.1. Lineage (GTDB taxonomy): Bacteria > Myxococcota_A > Polyangia > Polyangiales > Polyangiaceae > PMG-095. The sequence goes on along the minus strand of DASXKQ010000115.1, from coordinate 20,035 downwards.
CATACTCGGTTTACGGGGATCGGCAGCGCGAATCGGCCGCCGATAGGCCTCAGCGGTCCTTTTCGTCCTGGACGCGAGCGGCTTTGCCCGCGAGATCGCGCAAGTAGTAGAGGCGGCTGCGCCGGACGACGCCCTTCGAGAGCAGCTCGATCTTCTCGAGGCGGGGCGAATGCAGCATGAAAATGCGCTCGACGCCGACGTTGAAGCTCACCTTGCGCACCGTAAACGTGGACTGCAGCCCCGCGCGGTGGCGCTTGATGACGATCCCGCGGAAAACCTGGACGCGGAGCTTGTCGCCCTCGACGATCTTGTAGTGCACGGCGACCGTGTCACCGACGCGAAATTCCGCTAAATCCTTGCGAAGCGAAGCGGATTCGAGGGCGTGGATCGTAGACAGCGTGGCCATGGGGCAGGGACTCCTGAGGGCGGCGGATTATGCACCCCGGCTCGCGTCCGTCAAGCAGCCTGTCGAGCGACCAGAAGCCCGGCCTTGACGACACGCGATTTGGAGGCTAATTCGCCACGCCTCTCCGTTTCTCACCTTCTCAAATTTTTCGCCGTCGTCGCGGGCACCGTTCAGTCCGCCAAGCCAGCAAGAAAGTCGCGAGCCATGAATCAGTACCCGGGCGTTATCGGTCGCAAGCTCGGCATGACCCAGGTCTTCACGGAGGACGGTAGCGTCATCCCGTGCACGGTCATCGAATCGCGCGTGTTGGTGGTGGGTAAGCGTACCAAGGACAAGGACGGCTACGACGCGCTGATCCTTGGCACCGGCGCGGCGAAAGAGAAGCACCTGAGCAAGGCGTCACAGGGCGCGTTCAAGAAGTCGGGCGTCGCCCCGCAACGCACGCTGCGCGAGCTCCGCTGCAGTGCGGAATTTGCCGCCCAGTTCGAGGTGGGCAAAGAGCTCAAGGTCGACGAGCTCTTCGAAGAGGGTCAATTCGTGGACGTGCAAGGTGTCTCGCGCGGTCGCGGCTTCAGCGGCGTCGTGCGTCGTTGGAACTTCGCCGGCATGGTGCAGACGCACGGTACGCACGAGTACCGCCGCCACGGTGGCTCGATCGGCACCAACATGACCCCGGGTCGCACGCGCCTCGGCATGGGCATGCCCGGCCAGGACGGCAACAAGAACGTCAGTGTGCTCAATCAGAAGGTCGTCAAGCTGATCGCGGACAAGAGCTTGATCCTGGTCGGTGGCGGCATCCCGGGCTCACGCAACGGGCTCGTCTACGTGCGTGGCGCCGTCAAGCGACGCGGCGGCAAGAAGAGCGGGTAGTCCGCGCTCGCGCGGCGGTAGGCTCGCCGCGTGTCCTTCGCCGCATTTTTCGCGCCGTTCCCGAGCGGGCGCATACTCCTCGATCGCGCCGACGTGTTGGTCGTCGACAAGCCGGCGCCGCTCGTCGTGCACGGCGGAGACGTGGTGCTCGCAGGCGATCTGGTGTCTCGCCTGCGTGAGTTTCTGCGTGCGCGCGGCGATCACGACTATCTCGGCGTGCATCAGCGGCTCGACGTCGGTACTTCGGGGGTTTTGTTCTTCACGCGCGACGCGGCGCTCAACGCCGATGTCGCGCGGCAATTCGAATGGCACGAACTCGAACGCGTGTACGTCGCCGCCGTCACGTTCGACGGCCCACGTTGCCCGCTCGCGAAATCCGGTGTGCTCGAGCATCAACTCGATACGTCAGGCGGGAGCACGCGTGTGGTGAAGCGGGGCGGCAAGCGCGCGCTGACGCGCTATCGTCTGCGCGACGCGCGCGCGGGACGAGCGCTGGTGGAGCTCAGGCCCGAGACGGGGCGCACGCATCAGTTGCGCGCGCAGCTCGCGCACGTGGGAGCGGCGATCATAGGTGATCGCGAGTACGGCGGGCTGCCGGCGTTTCGTTTGATGCTGCATGCAGAGCGGCTCGCGCTCGCGAGTCCCGAGCTCGCGATCGAGGCGGCCGTGCCGGAGGAGATCTTGGAATCGGTGCGTGGCGTCGGACCCACGCTCCCGTCAGGTGCCGGCCTGCGCCGAGCGCTCGTCGACGCCGGCTCGTTGCGCTATCCACTCGTTGCGCGCACGGAATCGTTTCGCGTCGTCAACGATCTGGGCGACGGCTTGCCCGGAGTCGTCGTCGATCGCTACGGCGAGTTCGCCGTGCTGTCCCTGGCGAGCGAGTCGGCCGCGGCTCGCAGCCAAGAGCTCGCCGAATTGCTTGCCGCGCACGGCGCGCGCGGCGTGTACTTGAAGCAGCGGGCGCGCACGGATTTGCGCCGAGCCGCCCACGCCGAACTTGCGCCGCCCCAGCCGATTCTAGGCGAGTCCGCGCCGAGCGAGCTGGTGGTCTCCGAGTCCGGGCGACGCTTTGCGGTCGCGCTCGGCGACGGCCTATCGACGGGTCTGTTCCTGGATCAGCGCGACAACCGCGCGCGCATGGCGGAACTGTGTGGAGGGGCACGCGTCTTGAATTTGTTTTGTTATACGGGCTCGTTCAGCGTGTACGCCGCGCTCGGCGGCGCGAGCCACGTCACGAGCGTCGATCTGTCGGCGCGTGCCCTGGCACGCGGCAAGGCGAACTTCGAGCTCAACCAGCTCGACCCCGCGCAGCACGCCTTCGTGCGCGCGGACGCGCTCGAGTGGCTCGCCCGCGCAAGCAAGCGCGGCGCGCGCTTCGACGTCGTGATTCTGGATCCGCCGAGCTTTGCCACCGCCGGCAAGGGCAAGACGTTCCGCGCCGCCGACGGCTACGAGCGCGCGCTGGCGCTGGCGCTTTCCGTGCTCGAACCGGGCGGGCGACTCTTGGCCGTCACCAATCACCAAAAGACCTCGGTCGCGAGCTTCCGCAAGACGGCGCACGCCGCTGCGCGCGCGGCCGGCTTGGAGCTCGCGCAGCTCAAGGACCTGCCGTCGCCGCTCGATTGCCCAGCGGGCCCGGACGGCCCGTTCCCGGCGAAGAGCATGCTAATCACCTTGAAATGAGCGGCCGCAGCAAGAACCCCTACGCGGGAGCCGATGCGCGCACCAAACAGGCCAAGGCGCAGGGCTACCCCGCGCGCAGCGTGTTCAAGCTCGAAGAGATCGATCGGCGCGTGCGGCTGTTTCGCTCCGGACAGCGCGTGCTCGACCTCGGCGCCGCGCCCGGCTCGTGGTCACTCTACGCGAGCCAGAAAATCGGCGCCGCCGGCCGGATCGTGGCCATCGATTTGCAAGAGATCAAACAAGCCTTTCCGCCCAACGTCAGCGTACTGCGCGGGGACGCGCTCACGCTCGACAACGCCGAGCTCTCGGCGCAAGCGCCCTACGACGTCGTGTTGAGCGACATGGCGCCCAATACGTCCGGCTCGAAAATTCGAGACCAGGCGCAGAGCTTCGAGCTTTACATGCGCGCGCTCGACGTGGCCTGGGCGCTCGGCAAGCAGGGCTCGCACTTCGTCGGCAAGCTGTTCATGAGCGACGACTTCCAGGCCGCCAAGAAAACGACCAGCGAACGCTACACGCGCTGTCAGGTGATTCGCCCGGAAGGCACCCGCCAGCAGAGCTCGGAGATCTTCGTGGTCGGGATCGGCTCGAAACGGGAGGTTTAGCGCTCTCGTGCTCCACTCCAACGTTCAGTTCAAGTCGAGTGTTCGTCCACCGGTCAAGGCCCCGAGCAGCTCCTGAATGTGCTGGGCGAGCAGCGCGAGGCGTTCGGCCGGGTCGAGCTCTTCGAGTAAGCGCTGGCGATCGTCGGGATCTGCGAGGATAGCCGCGCCGATGCGATCGGCGATGACTCCCGGCTCCGTACGATTTCCCAAGAACGCGCGCAGATCCCGAAGCTTGGGCGGCAACTGCGGCCCGAGCTTTTGCCACAACAAGGCAAGCTGCATCTGCCACGCCTGCGCGGTCGCCGGTTCGCCGCGCGCTTGATCGCCCAAGAGTTCAGCGCGCATCGTCCGATACGTTTGCAGCGGCGGCAGCTCATCCGCGATCCGCACGCGCGCGAGCCCCTTCAGCACGATGTCGTAACGGCCGTCGCTGCGGCGGGTATCATCGACGACCTCGCCCACGCCGCAAACCTCGTAGACCGGAGGGCGACCCTGATAGTCGAGCTCGAACCCAGGTCGCAGCCGCGCGACCGCCAACAAGCGATCCCCCGCGAGCACGTGGTGGGCCATCTCGCGATAGCGCGGCTCGAACACGTGCAGCGGCAGCAACGCACCGGGAATCAGCACCGCATCCGGCAGCGGAAAGAAAGGCAACACCCGCACGTCGGCCTCCGTCAAAATGCGGGAGTCATCGGCGGGGCTCGGCGAAGGCATGACCCACTATACACTCCCCCTCGCGGCCGTTCCTGGCGAAGAACGGCACCGCTAGCACTACTTCAGACTTTGGGACGATCAGATCTCACCCCTTCGGGTGCGTCGAAGCGCCCCGATCGGCAAAGGGAGGCGAGACCAAGAAAACAAAAACTGGGCGACCGCGCCCCGTGGCACCCGAAGGGTTGGACCAGAGCCCGTTTCGCATACGGCCCGCCTCGATCGCAGGAGCTCGAAGCAAGCCCACGGAGCTCCCTCCGAAAGTCGCGAAATTCTCGAGAAAATCTCAAATTTCAAGCAGTAGTGCTAGAACGCCGATTTCCCCGTCAAGCCCTTGCCCAAAATCAAGGTGTGGATCTCGTGCGTACCTTCGTAGGTGTAGACGCTCTCGAGGTTTTGCGCGTGGCGAATCGCAGGGTATTCGAGCAAGATGCCGTTGGCGCCGAAGAGGGCGCGCGAGCGGCGCGCCACGTCGAGCGCGATGGCTACGTTGTTGCGTTTGCAGAGCGAGACTTGCTCGGGCGTGATTTTGCCGAGCTTTTCCTTGATGCGGCCGTAGTGCAGCGCGAGCAGCTCGCCCTTGACGATTTCGGACGCTATCTCCACGAGCGAGGCTTGCACGAGCTGTTTTTCGGCGAGCGCGACGCCGAATTGCGTGCGTTCGCTGAGGTAGGCGAGCACGGCTTCGAAGCAGGCTTTGGCGGCGCCGAGCGCGCCGAACGCGATGCCGAAGCGCGCCTCGTTCAAGCAGCGCAGCGGCGCGCCCAGGCCGACCTTGCCCGCCAGTAGATTTTCTTTGGGCACGCGACACTCGTCGAGCACGATTTCACCGGTCTCGCTCGCGCGCAGGCTCATCTTGCCGGTGATGCGCGGCGTCTCGAAACCCTTCATGCCGCGCTCGACCAGGAAGCCGCAGATCGAGTCCGCGTCGCCGTCGTCGACCTTGGCCCAGACCAGCGCGACGTCTGCGAAGGGCGCGTTGGTGATCCACATCTTGCTGCCGGACAGCACGAAGTCCGAGCCGTCGCGGCGCGCGCGCGTTTTCATCGAAGCGGGATCGGAGCCGCTGTCGGGCTCGGTGAGGCCGAAGCAGCCGATGCTCTTGCCCTGCGCCATCGCCGGCAGAAAGCGGCTCTTCTGCGCTTCGTCACCGAACGCGGCGATGCCGTACATGGCGAGCGAGCCTTGCACGCTGACGAAGCTGCGCAGCCCGCTGTCGCCGTACTCGAGCTCTTGCAAGACGAGGCCGTATTGCACGGGCGTCATGCCTGCGCAGCCGTAGCCGTGGATGCTCGCGCCGAGCACGCCGAGCTCGGCGAGCTCCGGGATCAGATCGCGCGGAAAGGTCTCGCGCTCGTAGAGCTCGGCCGCGCGCGGCAGATAGCGCTCGCGCACGAAGCGGCGCACGCTGTCTTGAATCAGCCGCTCGTCGTCGCTCAGCGAATCGGCCAGGCCGCTCAGCGTCTCCAGCGCGGATTTTGGCATTCTACCCGAAAATCTAGCACTAACTTGGCCCGCGGCCGCGCGGTTCGATAAGCCGGGACATGGCCGGCGTCCGCGCTGCCTTTGCGCTCAGCTCTGCCCTCAGCTTTGCGGCGGCATTTTTCGTGTCTTGCTCTGCGCGGGAGACCGCCCGCCCGGCGCCCGAGCAGCCGCGCGCGCAGGCGTCCTTGCCGAAGCTTGCCGTCGCCGTGCACTCCGAACCGGTCGTGGCTGCGGCCGTCGTTGCGCCGCTCGCGGCGGTCGCGCCGCTCACCGAGGCCGCGCCGCTCACGGAGGCCGCCGAGCCGTCCGAACCCGCCGACGCGTCCGGCGCCCTCCAGCCGACCGAACCCTCGGACGAGGGTCCGAGCTTGATCGCGATCGCGCGCGAGACCTTGATCTACGAGCGACCGAGTTTTCACTCGCACAAGATCGGTTACTTGCGCGCGGGGGCCCGCGTGCGGCGCGACCCCGAGCCGGCGGGCCACGAGGAGTGCAAGCTCGGCTTCTATCGCGTGATGCCGGGCGGCTATGTGTGCGTCGGGCTCGCCGCGACGCTCGATCCCAATCATCCGATTGCACAGTTTTCGCGCGTGCGCCCCGATCGCAGCGCGCCGCTGCCGTATCGCTACGGCCGTTCGCTCTATCCCACGCCGCCCTTCTACTCTCGGTTGCCGACGAGCGCCGAGCAGCAAGTGAGCGAAGTCGAACTCGCTCGGCACCTGTCCGCGAACACCGCCTACGCTTGGCGCGACACCTTGAGCGATCCCACGCCGGCCTTTTTGGAAAATGGCGGACAAGCGCCGGTGCCCTTCGGCCTCGAGCACCAGAGTCACGATCTCGTGCAAGGTCGCGCGGTGGCGGACAGCTCGTTCGCGCTGCTCGGCGTGTACGATCACCAAGGCCGTCGCTTCGGTCTCACCACCGGCATGTCGCTCGTGCCGATGGATCGGCTAAAACCGGTCGTGGCGAGCACGTTTCAGGGCGTCGCCCTCGGCGGCGACTTCAGCTTGCCGCTCGTTTTCGTGCGCAGCAAAGCTGCGTTCTTGTACACGAGCACAGCGGGCGGCGGCGTCGCGCTCGGTCGCGCGCTCGGCTACCGTGAGGCGCTCTCACTCAGCGGCCAGAGCCGCCGCGTCGGGGGCGTGACGTATCTCGAGACCAAGAGCGGCGAGCTCGTGCGCGACGAAAACCTCGTGAGCGTTGACAAGTTCCAGCAGCGCCCGGGCTGGGTCAAACCCGGCCGCTCCTGGCTGCATGTATCCATCCTCAAGCAAACGCTGGTCGCCTACGAAGGCGAGACACCCGTCTATGCCACGTTGGTCTCGACCGGCGCGGACGGCATGGGCGACCCAGCCACCACGCATTCCACCGCGCGTGGCGTGTTCTTGATTCACACCAAGCACGTCACCGCGACCATGGACAACGACGAAGTCGGCGACGAGTTCGACTTGCCCGATGTACCCTACGTCCAGTACTTCACCGAAGGCTTCGCGCTCCACGCCGCCTACTGGCACGACGCCTTCGGGCAACCCCACAGCCACGGCTGCGTGAACCTCGCGCCGCTCGACGCGCGCTGGCTCTTTCACTGGACAGACCCGCCCGTGCCCCAAGCGTGGCACGGCGCGATGAGCCTGCGCGGCGGCACGTTGGTGTATGTGAGTCCGTAGCGTCGAGTCGTCTCGGTTTCCGACGCCCGGCCGCGCGCTCACCACGAGCGCCCCATGAAGCGCCCCTTTTCGCCCGACAAGGCGCGCATGGCGCGCGTGAGGTTGCGGCTGCGGGCCTCCGGCGATTTGAGGGCCGCCAGATAGCGAAGGATCTCCTTCTTGCGACTGGGGCTCAGCGCGTTCCAGGTCGTTCGAGCGCGGACGTTTTTGGAGAGCGCAGTCCGGAACCAGGACGGCATGGCGTGCATCGGTCCGTTGCGATAATCGGCGTCGAACTGCAACGTGACCCGCACCGTGTCGCCGACCTTCGTGCCGGAGGCGCGCCGGACGTCACCGTGCAGGTAGAGATAGAAGTCGCCGTCTCCAATCGGCATCAGGTTGATGCGCCAGGGCCGGATTCGCGGCTCGCCGTTGACGCGCACCAACACCGGTAGCGGCCGCTTCCAGTTCGCCTTGATGGCTCTGACGCGTCGCGCGCTGACCCGCACGAACGGGTTGATCTTGAGTATTTCGATCGTCGCCCTGAATGAGATCGTCGACGGGCCGAGTTTGGCAATCACCTTGCCGGGCATGCGCTTGGCGAGCATAGCGCCTTCACAGCGGCGCCGGGCGAGTGTACGTTTGTTTCGACGTGGGCAGGATCATGACCAATCGCACCACCATCGGTCTTTCGCTGTTGTTGTTACTCGCGTTCGATTGTGGGGGCAGTGGCTCGACGAGTGGCGGCTCGATTGCGGCGAGCGGCGGCGTTGCGGGAGCGTCGACGGCAGGCGGCACTGCCGGCCTGGGTGGGCTCGTCGGCACGGGCGGCGCGTCGGGTTCGACGTCGAGCGCCGGGGTCGGCACCTCGGGCACGTCAGCTGGGGGAACCGTGTCCACGGCAGGCTCCGGCGGCGCAACCACGGCGGGAACGGCAGGAACGGCGGGTGCCAATAACAGCGGCCAACTGTGGGGTGGCATTCTCGACCCGAGTCGCGCGATCGACTGGACGCAAGCGGGCGTGGTCGGCGGCATTCCCGCGCGCACGATGACCTGCGCGACGCTCAATCCAGGCGCGACGGCGGCTCAAATCAACGCCGCCATCAAGGCCTGTCCGGCGGGTCAAGTCGTGCTGCTCAGCGCAGGCACCTACGATATCTCGGACGACGGGATCGTGATGAAGAGCGGCGTCACGCTGCGCGGTGCAGGAGCGGATCAAACGTTGCTGGTGTTCACGGCTACCAACTACTGCAACAATCAGAACGCGAGCATCTGCTTTGCCGGGTCGACCGAGTGGGGCGGCGACGCGCGGGCGCTCGCCGGGGGCTCCAACTACGCCGATTGGACCGGCGGCTACGCGCAGGGCTCGAGCCAGATCACGCTCGCCAACGTCGGCAGCGCGCAGATCGCCGTCGGACAATACATCCACCTCGATCAAGCCAATGACACGAGCGTCGGCTCGGATTTCTTCGTGTGCGACAACACCACCGCGCCGTGCTCGCTGGAAGGCGGCAATGGCGGTCGTACGATCAACAACATCCTGCGCAGCCAGGTGCAGATCGTGCGGGTCACGGCCGTGAACGGCGACACGTACACCATCGAGCCTCCGCTTTATTCGCCGAACTGGCGCGCGAGCCAAGCGCCGGCCGTGTGGTGGGCATCGACGCTGCTGCAGAATGCCGGCGTCGAAGATCTGTCGGTGGACGCGACCAACTCGGGCGGAATGACGAACGTCAGCATGGTCAACGCCGCCAACGATTGGGTCAAGGGCGTGCGCTTGATCCGAACCTGCCAGTGCCAGCGGGACCTCGTGCAGCTGGAGGACGCCGCTCATTGCACGATCGAGAGCAACTACTTGTTCGGCACTCAGGGCAAATCGGTGAACTACGGCGTCGAATCGTATGTGGCGACCGACAATCTTGTGCAGAACAACATCATGCAGCACGTCGTCGCGCCCATGATGGTGCAGCCCGCGCTCGGCTCCGTGTTCGCCTACAACTACGCGATCAACGACACCTACGACGACGGGTTTGCGTCGAACCCGCTACATTGGATGATCGGCATGGCCGACCAGCACAATGCCGGGGTCGAATACAACCTGTACGAAGGCAACATCGGTCCGGGCATCGGCGGCGACGTCATCCACGGCAATCAGTTGGCGAACACGCTGTTCCGAAACTACCTGCTCGGCTCGGATCCGGGCCGCACGGACGCCACGATCGCGCTCACCATCTCGGCTTACAATCGCTATCACAACGTGGTCGGCAACGTGCTCGGCACTCCCGGCTACACGAAGACGTACGAGGTGGCCTCCGGCATCGGCCAATCGGGCGTGGTCTACAACATCGGCAGCGGCGATACCGAGGGCTCCGTCACGATCCCCGACGATCCACTGGTGAAGACGACGCTGCTGCGCTGGGGCAACTTCGACGTCGCGACGAACGCGGCGCACTTCGCGGCCAGCGACGTACCGAGCGCCATCACGCCGCTCGGCAACGCCGTCCCCGCCAGTCAGACGCTGCCGGCGTCATTTTACCTGGCTGACAGCCCCGGCTTTTGGCCGGCATCCAAAGCGTGGCCCGCGATTGGACCGGACATCACCGGCGGCAACCTGGCTGGCCTTTCCGGGCACGCGTTCAGCACGCCAGCCGAGGATTGCTACAGCAACGTCATGAACGGCCCTGCCGACGGTTCGGGCAGCCCGCTGACGTTCAATGCGGCTGCGTGCTACCCGTAATGCGCTAGCGCGTATTTGGCCCTCTTGAAGAGACGGAGAAGGCAAAAGCAGAGCTAGAGGGAGTGGTTGGGGCAGAGCGGGAGGGTTGCTGCCTCGCGACACTCGCGTGCACAAGTTTTGTACCAGCGCGTGCTCAGGGTTGAGCGGGTGTTAGTCTTGGCTCTCGCTCTCGATGCGCTCGAGATAGTCCGGCAAGGGCTCGTGATGTTTGCCTGTCAGGCGATCGAGCACGTGTGCGACCGGGTGCGTCGCGCCGCCGCCGCGCAAAACGATGACGTACCCCTCTGGACCGCGCACCGAGCCGGTCGTCTCGCGCCAGCTGCCGCCGAGCGTTTCGCGTGTTACTTCTCCCACGTAGCTGCCGACCAGGATCGCGGCGCGTCGGGCCCAGCGCTGATCTTGTGAGACGTAAGCCCCGACCGGGGCGAGCAGTGAGACGTAGCGCTCGAGCGGCGCGAGGCTCCGGCGCGAGCGATCGAGCACGCCGCCGCCGAACTCGGCGCAATAGAGCTCGACCACCGATTGCGCGAAGCCGAGCGCCAAGCGCGGCAGCATGCGTGAACTCGGCCACTCCGCGGGTGCCCAGGGTGTGGGCGGCGCGCTCGGAATCGAAATGCGACGCTCGGCCTCGCCCTGGCCGAGCTCGGGTTTGTGCGAGAAAATAGCTGGTTTTATGCCGCGTTCGAGGCGTGCGCGCAGTTCGGCGAAAGGCGCAAAGCGCACGCCGCGCGCCTCGACCAACACGCGGTCGGGCTCTGCCAGCGAGCCTCGCCATTTACCCTGATGTGCCTGACGCAAGCATTCGCCGGCATAGGTGGCGAGCATCACGAGCGAGGGATGAGCCGCGTCGGTGATGGTGTGCGCCTCGGAACCGTAGAGTACGTCCAGCGCCGCGGCGAAGCGCGCGAGGCTGTACAGGGAAAGATCATAGGGCGCGAAGTGTCGCCAGACGGGCGAGGTCGTAAAAAAGCTGGCGGCCATCGTGGCCAGCAGCGGGATCGCGTCGGTTGCGCTGTCACCGACCAGGCCTTCGAGCTCGCGCGCCGCGTCGCGCTCGAACGCCGCGATCGCGCGCTCGTGGTCGCCGGAGAACAAGTCGATTTCCGCTTTGTCCCACAGGCGCACCGCCGTCGAGTCGCGCGCCGCCGCGCGACTCGGGGACAGCTCGCGCACGGAGACGCCGAGCTGTTCCAGTCGATCGCACAGGTAGTCCGCCTCGCTCGCGCTCCGTTCGCGTAAGCGCTGCCAGACTTGCTGCGCGTCTTCCACGCGGCCCAGCCGCGCGCTGGCGATGGTGAGCGCGGCCAACGCGTCGATGGATTGGGCGTCGAGCCCAATGGCCAGCTGCCCCGTCGTGATCGCCCGCTCGGGATCGCCTTTTTCCGCGAGCACCGCGGCGCGCAGGGCTTGCACGAGCGACGGAATGGGCGCGAGGTGCGCGCGCAAGCGGGAAAGTAGCTGTTCGGCTTCGTCGATCAGCTGCTCGTTCGGCGCGCGTCGCGCCGTGCGCACGAGCGCCCAAACCAACACCAAGCGCGAGAGCGCGGCGGTCGGCTCGTCGTGGTGCGCGCGACGCGCCTGCACCAGAGCGCGTTCCGGCTCGCCCGCTTCGATCAGGAAGCGTCCAACGCCGGCACGAATGTCGGGCTCGAGCAGCGGCGCGTGCTCCAGCCGTTCGATCACCGCAAGCGCCCCGCCACGATCTTGCGTCTGCCACAAGCAGCGGGCACGAAGGAGCGCAAACTCGGGTGTGCTGGCGCGTGGCGACGCTTCGATCGCGGCCAGCGCGGCCGCCACGTTGCCGGCGTCGAGCTCCGCGATGATGCCGATCAACGACGGCTCCTGCTCGGCGATCAGCTCCGAGCTCACGGTGTCGAGCGGGCTTTCGCGCGCCAGCTTGGGCGCCACCAGCTCGAGCGGCTCTTCTGGGGCCTGCGGATGGTCGAGCGTATAGCGTCCAAGGTTCGCCACGGGCGCCGAGCGTGGCGGTTCCGCGAAGGGCGCGCTCGGCGGATCGAGCTCGTGTTGCTCGGTATCCCGCGGTGAAATCGGGCCCGGAGCGCTGAGATCGAGCTCGAGGCCGATGCCGTCGCCTTCCGGCGCAGAGTAGTCGGGCGGGACGTAGCTCGGGGCCGCGGTCGCCGGAGGAGTGAACTTCGGCAGCATCGGCGCGCGCGGGATTTCCGGAAGGCTCGGTTCGCGGCGCTGAACGGCGCGCGCGGGGCTCCGTTTGCGCGCGGCCGTCGGCTCTTCCAGCGTAAGCTCGAAGGGATCCGTCGGGCTGTCGTCTTCGCCGAACTCGAGCGTCGGCGCGCTCGACTCCTTGCGCGCGGCCTTGAGCTCGCCACGAGAGCTCGGCTCTTCCCAAGTATCGCGGCCCGACGAGCGCGGGGCGATCGACGTCGCGCGCAGAAAGCCGGCCTGGTCGGGGCGCAGCGTGCCCTCTTCGGCGGCGTGTAGCATGGCGCGCGCTTGCGGAAAGTCCGGCTCGGCGGCGAGCAGCTCGCGCATGCGTTCGATCACGCCGCTCACGTCGAGCCGTCCGCGCTGATAGAGGAGTCTCGTTGCGAAATAGGTAATCGCGGTGCGGTGCACCTGCAGATCCCCGAGCGCCGCGAGCATGCGTTGAGCCGCATCAATCTCGGCGCGATCGAGGGTTTCCTCGATCTCGAGTAGCCGTGGATGGTCGAGCGGCCCGGAACCCATCAGAGGCGACGCATACTAAGTCAACACCGAGACAAGCTCACGGTGTGCTTTACGGAATGATGGATTTGGCGCAGCGGAAGCCGATGCCGTGGCTCTGGGCTTTGGGTACTTGTGCGTAGCGAAAGGCGGGATGCAGCCAGGACGCGAAGCTGCCGTTGAAAGCTCCGCCGCGGATCACCTTCTTTTCGCCCTTGTCCGGGCCGAACGGATCCTTGGCGGCGGCGTCGGTGGCGTACGCGCCGTACCAATCGCTGACCCACTCCCAAACGTTGCCCGCTACGTCGTACGGACCAAAGCGCGAGCGACCCGCCGGAAATTTTCCGACCGGGGCCGTCGTGGCGAAGCCGTCGTCGGCGTCGTACAGCGCTTTCAGATCGACGTGGTTGGCTTTGCCCCACGCCACGCATTCACTGCCGCAGGCGTTGAGATGCGCCGCCGTGGGCGGCTCGTCACCCCACGGGTATACGCGGCCGTCGGGGCCGCGTGTCGCAAACTCCCACTCGGCTTCCGTGGGTAAGCGACGATCGCTCGCTTTGCAATACGCGTCCGCGAGATCCCAGGTGACGCAGTTGATCGGATGGTCGAGCTTTTCGGGATCGTTGCCGGTGCAGAGCGTGGAGTAAAGTTTGCGATCAGCCGGCGTGATGTTGGGCCACTCGACCTCGGTGGGAGCGCGGCGGCACTTCCCGACGCCCGAGCAATCGCGATACTTCTTGGCGGTCACCTCGTACAAGTCGATGCAAAACGAGCTGAGGCTCACGTTGTGCGAGGGCTTTTCGCTCGGCTCCGCGTCCTTGGCGTCCGAACCCATGAAAAATTGCCCCGCCGGGATCTGCACCATGTCGCTCGGGCACACTTCGGGCGCCGCGGCGGACGCACTCGGCGCAGGCATCGCGGCTGCCGCGACCGGAGCGGCGCTCGCCGCGGGCGGGTTGTCGGCGCTGGTAGGCGGCTTGTTTTCGCCGCGCCCGAACGCGAAGAAAGCGCCGGCGGCGAGGGCGGCGACGCCCACGAGCGCGCCGATCACGACGCCCCCTTTGCCGCCGCTCGCTTGCGCAGGTCCGGTCACGTTGGCGTTGGTCGCGGCCGAACCGGCGAGCGTCGGCACGTGGGGCGCGAGCTCGGTCGCACCGATGTCGCTCGGTTGGCTGCGGCGGCTCACGGGCGTCATGCGCGCGGTCTGCGAGCCCGGCGCGGTGGTCGACAGCGGCATGCCGCCGAGCGCGGCTTCCAGATCGCCCCAGAACTCGCGGGCGCGCGCGTAGCGATCGTGCGGTTGTACGGCGAGCGCCTTCAGGAACACCGTCTCGACCGCGTCCGGCACGACGGCGCCGAGCGTGCGTGGACTGGGGCGCACGTTGGGATTGCCCGAGGAAAAAGCCAGCTGCACGATGTCGCCACCGTCGAGCGCGTTCTTACTGGTCAGCATCTCGACCGCGACCAGCGCGAGCGCATAGACGTCCGTCCACGGGCCCGTCGCGCCGTAGCTGCGGCTGAACTGCTCGGGCGCGCCGTACTGCGGCGTGAACGATGTGACGCTCGTGCCGGTTTTGGCCATCGCCGCGTTCAGCGCGGTGTTGTCGGTCATCATCTTGGCCACGCCGAAGTCGAGCACCTTGACCGTGGCGCTCAGGCGCGGCTTTTCACCGAGCACGAACAAATTGGCCGGCTTGATGTCGCGGTGGGCGATGCCCTTGCCGTGCGCGACGTCGAGCGCGGAGGCCACCTGTCCGAGCAGCACCGCTACCTGCGCAATGCTCCAAACCGGCGCGCCCGCCGCCCGCTCGCGATCGAGCAGTTCGTCGAGCGGCAAGCCGTCCAGCCACTCCAGCACCATGTACGGCATCCAGTGGCCGTCGGCGGTGGTGTACGTACCGACGTCGCGCGCCTGCACGATGCTCGCGGTTTGGCTGCTGAGCTCCGTGAGCAGCGCGCCTTCTTGGATGAACTGCTCTTTGAACTGCTCGCGTTGATCGACCGGCGCCGAGGAGAGGCCGTTGAAAAACTTGATCGCGACCGGTTGCTTCCAGATCGTGTGCCGGGCGCGGTAGACGACGGCGAAGCCGCCCTCGCCGACCAAGCGCTCGATCTGATACTTGTCGGCGATCAGAAGACCTACGATGTTGAGCGGGTCGCGTTCAGCCATGGACAGTCTTTCGAGGCTCGGATCCTAGTCCGACTACGCGGAATTTTTCCCGGAATTCGAGTTTTTCTCGGAGAGCACTGCGTTTGCCGGCTCTGTGGGGGCTCGGCCGAGCAGCACGCCGCGCTCGGCGAGCTCGGCCAACAGCGCCGCGGCCGAGCTCAGGAACGCGTCGTCGGCCGGGCGTTCGAGCTCGCGTGACGCGCTCGCGATCGCTGCACGGAGCGTGAGCCGCTCGGCGAACAGCGCCCGCGTCAGCGCTCGCGCAAAGGGCGAAAGCTCCAAGTAGCGCACGTCGTGCTCCGGGCTTCGATACACGAGCAGCCGAGTGGGCGCGTGCTCCGGCGCGCGCGTATCCGCCGTGTCCTCGGACAGCTCGTGAACACGCCACGCGTAGTCGACGAGTCGCATGGCGTCGATGGTCTCGACACGTTCGTCGAGCGCAAGCTCCGGCACCACGTGGTGCTTCGGGCGAGCGCGCAGTGACGCCATCTCGATCTGTAGCGCCTCGTGCTCGGCCAGGTCGCCGAGGTAAGCCGGTACACGCGCGTCCGTCTGCCAGCGCGGCAGCGCGTGCGCGAGGAAATCGCGGGTCACGTCACGCAAGTAACGCGTGCTCGGCGGCGTGGCGAGCAGGTACGCGTCGAAGTACTCGTCGAATAGCGGACCCAGTCGCGCGAGCGTGCGCGGGATCGTGGCGCGCAGGGCTTCTTTCAAGTTGTTCCGCACGAGCCGGCGATAAATGAGTAGCCGCTCGAAATCGCGCAGCAAAGGCTCGCGATCTACGGCCGACACCTGATGGCGGTCGAGCCAGGCACTGAGCCCGGCGGGATCGGTGGCGGAGATTGCCGGACCGAGCGCGAGCTCGGCCAGCGCGGACTCAAGCGCTCGTTGCGTGGCGGCTCTCCCAGCGCTGGGCGCTCCGGCGTTGGATGTTCCAGAGCAGGGCAACCTCTCGGAGCAGCTCGTCCAATTCGGGGACGTCGTTGTCGCGCTCGAGCAAGATCGGCACAGGTCCGGTCCGGTCGAGTGTCCACGCCAAGAGCTCGAACACCGGATCTGAGACCGGCGTGCCGTGCGTGTCGAGCAAGAGCCCCGAGTCAAGGCGTGTATGGCCCGCGACGTGGATCTCGACCACGCGCTCGAGCGGGAGCGCGGCGATGAACGCGCGCGGGTCGAAGCCGTGATTCACCGAGTTCACGTACACGTTGTTGACGTCGAGCAAGAGTCCGACGCCGCTTGCCTGGAGCACGCGGTTCAAGAACTCCTGCTCGGGCATTTCCGCCTGGCCCGGGTGCACGTAGTAGCTGATATTCTCGATCGCCAGCGGAACCTCGAGCGCGTCTTGTACCCGGCGCGCGCGCTGGGCCACGCGCTCGACATTTTCCTGCGCGAATTTGAGCGGCAAGAGCTCGTGCAGCACGCGCGAGCCCGCCGTGGAAAAGCACAAGTGATCCGAGTGCCAGGGCGAGTGGAGCCGCTCGACCTCGCGCTTGAGCGCGCTCAAGTATCCGGGACTCGGTTCGTCGACGGCGCCGAGGGAGAGCGTGAGCCCGTGGGTGACGAGCGGGTAGCGCTCGCCCACCTGCTCGAGCGCGTCGGGATAGTAGCCGCCTCGCTCCATGTAGTTCTCGGGCGACACCTCGAAGAAGCCGATGTCGTAGCGAGGTCCCGCGAGGACCTCCTCCAAGAACTCCCAACGGAGCCCCAGCCCGACGCCCGCCGGGCGAAGACGCCCGGCGCGACGAGTCGAATCGCGCTGAGGCTCCATGGGATCGCGGCTCAGCCGCAGGTACCTGCGCCGCAGCCGGATTTGGCGCCTGCGGCTTTCTTCTTGCCCGTCTTCGGCTTGTCGGCTGCTTTCGCGTCGGCGGGCTTGGCGTCTGCCGCTGCGGCCGGCGCGTCAGCGGGCTTGGCGTCCGCTGCTGCAGCCGGCGCGTCTGCGGGCTTGGCGTCTGCGGGCTTCGCGTCGCTCGCGGCGGTCGCGCTCGTGGCGTCGGTTGCGGGCGGCGTCGCGTCCGCCGCGGCCGCGGCAGGCACCTCTTTGACGTCAGCCGGGCTATCGGCAGGCGGCGTGGCGCCACCGCAGGCGAGCAGACCGGTGGCGCTCAAGGCGGCCAACGTAGCGGCGATCGAATGGAAGCTGAGTTTCTGCGACATGAGTAGTGTCTCCTTCGAAGTTTGGATCTCGGCACGAAAAGTAGCGGGCAACGTCGGCTCAGACCAGCCTACCATCGTGCCCGTGGTTCTCTTCCGGTACGGCCGAGCCTGCGGATGGTTTCCGGAGAATTGGGGGCGTGGCTATTTTTCCAGGTGAAATTCAAAGGTTACACGCGCTTCTCGCGGCAAGGGCTCGCTGCCGCCGGGCGCGATCTGATGCGTGCCGAGAGTGATTACGAGCGGCGCTCGGCTTCGGATCACGAGCGAGACCGGCTCGCCGACTGCAGAAAACCCGACCTCCGCCTCGATCGGCACGCGCTCACTCGCGCGAAAGCCGTGCAGCGTCAGATCGCCGATCGCGATCGCGTGGAGACGGCGTTCGCCCGGGCCCGCGTCGCCGCGCTCGCGCCGTGGCGCGAGGTTCGGCGGCGAGAGATCCGTGAGCGCGCTGAGTTCGAACGTTGCGCTCCTGAGGCCTTCGCTGCCTCCGTCGGCACTGATCTCGAGCGCGCGCGCTGCGCGGTCGGTGGCTGCGGCATCGCCACCCTGTGCGCCATGCATGACGAGCGAGCTCAGATCGGCGCTGAAGTGCGCGCGCGTCGCGGACGGAGTCATCAGATTCAGATCGACGTTGCCGCTGAGGGTCGTGACGGCGCCGCGCCAGCGCGCCTGTTTGGCGTAGAGTTCGAACTCGAGCGTGCTGCCCGCACTCAGATGAAACGGGACGCTCGTGGCCCCTGCATCAGCGGACGCCTCGGCGCTGGCGGTCGGGTGAGCGAGCCAGGGCGCGGTGTGTACGGGTTTGGGCGCTTTCTTTGCGCACGCGACGAGCAGAACGGCAAGGGCGAGTGTGGAAGATTGCCGAAACAAGTGCTGCCCTACGACTCGTTCGTTCGGGTTGTGCGAGCTCAATTGAGTACGAGTAGCTTGCTCTGCGCGCAATAGGTGAGGCTTCCGATACTCGGCGCGGTCTGGCAAGAGCCGATCTTCGAAAGGCCCGCGAGGTGGATGGTCGCGGCGCTCATCGCGCGGGTGAAGCTCGCGGTGCCGACGCAGTAGATGTCGCTGCCCTCGGGTGGACTGATCTCGAGGCGGCCGCCGGTGATCTGCCCGCTGGTGGCCATGCCGGCTTGGTCGTCGGTGGTGAGCCAGAGCACGTAAGCGCCGTTTGCGGCGTAGACCCACTGTGTGCCTTGGCCGTTGCCGTTGGCGTCGTTGTATTGAACGGCCGCCGAGATGGTCATGCCGTCGACCGTTCCACTCAACGTGCTGGCATCGACGTCGATGCTGCCCGCGACGGGCGTGCCTGGACACTTCAGTTCGACCAGCCGCGCCGCGATCGCGCCGACGCGATTGGTCTCGCGCAGGCCGGTCGCCGCGCCGTCCGCGCACAGCTCGATGCCGGGGACCGGATCGGGCGCCTCGAACTGGACGCGCATGCTGGCGAGCGGGCTCGGCACGCCCTGCGGCGGATCCATCGGCCAGGTGACATCGACATACGCTTGATCCCCGGAGCCCGTGACCCCGAACTCGACTTGCGCGGCAGGCAAGCCGGTGCCGACGAAGCCGACGTCGTGCGTGATGTCCAGCGCGGCACCGTTGAGCGTGCCGACGAGGTGCACTTTCTCGTCCTGGCAACCATAGGCGCTCCAGTCTCCGATGTAGCCCGCGCTCCCGCCACTGGTCGCGCCACTCGTGCCAGCGTTGGCGACAGTGCCGCCGCTGCCGCCGCCAGCTAGCCCGCCGCTACCTCCGACCAGCATGGGTGAGCCGGCTTGGCCCTGGCTGCCTGCTGCGTTCGCGACGCCGCCCGCGGAAGTGACACCGGACCCGGTGCTCGAACTACTGCAGCCGAGCGCCGTGCACAGCACGATGCCACAAAGCCCTGTCGCACTCGCCTTCATGCGACACACCATACCACCCGCTCGCTGTTGTCAGTATGCCTTCTCGTGCTACTTCCGGCTCCACGAAACAAATGATTGGGTGCACTTTGGGTCGGTTGATCGGGGTCTTGCTGCTCTTGGGTTGCGGCGCTCGCAGCGGCTTCGACGAAGGCTTTGCGCCCAAGGCAAGCGGTGGCGCGGCCGGCAACAGCGGCGGCGCGGCCGGCAACAGCGGCGGCGCGGGGAGTAGCGGCGGCCCGACCTGCATTCTGGGCGCGCGAGCGAGCGGTGCGAGTCCAATCATCGACGACATGCTCGACGGGGACTCGAACATCTTGCCGAGCGAGGCTCGCAACGGCACTTGGTACACCGACAACGACAACGACGGCTATCAATACCCGGCCGCGGGCATCCTGCCGATGACTCCGCGCGCCCGATCGCAGCCCTACCAGAACGACCACGATTGGGTGGCTGACACGCAAGGCAGCGCCTTCTCGCACTACGCCGACAGCGATTGGGGCGCGGCGATCGGTTTCTACTTGAACTCCGGCTGTCCGTACGACGCGAGTGCGTATCAAGGGCTCGAGTTCTTCGGAGCAGCGGTGAACCCTCTACAGATCACGCTCAGCCTGATCACGACCGGTACGAGCAGTGCAGCCGGCACTTGCCCGGCCGGGCTCCAGTCATGCGCCGCTTACCAGGCGCTGGTCTCGATGGGCTCCTCGGAGACGCAGTATGCGGTCCCGTTCGCGAGGCTCACCGCACAACCGGGCAGCCAGCCCTCCGCCTTCGACCCGAGCAAACTGATCGGCGTAAGCTTCAAGGTCCCGCCGCAGACAGACTTCGCGTTCTACGTGTCGCTCGTCGGTTTCGAGTGATCGCAGCCCTTGCGGGCGACTTTGGCTGCCGTCTGATCTTTCTAGTGCCAAACGCCGATCGCGACGCCCCAGCCGAAATAGTTGCGGGCCGCATCGAGCGATCCGCTCGCCCGCCAAATGTT
>DASXKQ010000114.1:0-2302 GCA_036496745.1 Polyangiaceae bacterium | reverse complement strand
GGGGTGCCTTTGCTCACAACGAGCTGGATGAGCGAGCCGCGCGTCACCTGCTCGCCCGCGGATGGCTTCTGGCGCATCACGCGTCCGGCGGCGACGCGCACGCTGTACCTGCGAGCCACCTTGACCTCCGTTCCCGGCAACGACTGCTGGACTCGAGCACGCGCCGCGCTCTCCCGCAGAGAAACGAGCGTCGGCGCATGCAAAGCCGGAGCTGTCAGCGCGTTGAAGAGGAAAAAGCCACCGAGCGTCGCCGCCGCGGAAACGGTGAACGCCGCGAGCAACACGCTTTTTCGCGTCCACGTCTTCACTTCGACCCGCGCCGGTGTCGCAGCCACCACGGTGGGCTTCTCCGACGAGAACACCACCGTCGTCGGGGCTGCCGGCGCACCGGCGTGCAGGCCGCTGATGGGCACGTGCGCGCCTTCGGCAAGCTCCGCGAGGACGGACGCTGCTGCGCGTGCCGACGGTCGATCGGCAGGGTCGTGCGCGAGCAACGAGTCGGCGAACCCGAGCGCCTCCGGTGTCGCGTCTAGCCGCTTCCGGAGTGACGGCGCCGGCTCATGTGCCCGCCGCAAGCCGACCTCGAGCCTGTCGTCCCCCTCAAACGGCAACTTGCCGCTGAGCAGCAAGAAAAGAATGCAGCCGAGCGCGTACATATCGGACGCGCCGTCCGTCAGACGGCCGCGTGCGTGCTCGGGCGACCAGTACTCCGGTGTTCCGATCAGCGTTCCGGTCGCCGTCAAGGTGCTCGAGCTGCGCACGAGACGCGCGAGCCCGAAGTCGGTGGTCACGACTCGCCCGCTGTGGCTCTCGATCAGGACGTTCGACGGATTCAGATCTCGATGGATCACGCCCTTCGTGTGTGCGTACGCAAGCGCTTGCGCGACCGGCGCGAGGTACGCGGCAGCCTCGGCGACCGTCAACGGCAGACTCCTGGCCGTCGCTTGAGCGAGATTGACGCCTTCAATGCGCTCCATGACGAGCAGCGCTTGCTCGCCGTCGTCGACGTAGTCGAACACCCGCACGATGTGCTCGTTGGACAATTGGGCGAGGACGCGCGCCTCACGGGCGAACCGCTGACGCTGTTCGGAATCGGATGCGACGAGCGGCCGCAGGATCTTGATCGCCACCTCGCGCTCGAGCTTTTGATCGTGGGCGAGCCAGACGATGCCCATGGCACCCTCGCCGATCTGGTCGAGCAGGTGGTAGCGCCCGGCGACGACCGTCATGACTCGACGCTCCAACGACCGCAGCCCGCCCAACGTCCACGCATCGACCGCCCCTTGCTCCGGGTGGAAGGACTCTAGCTGCGCCGCAGGTGTCCCGCGCCGCGCGCGCTAGACAGGCGGCAGCGAGCCGCAGGCGGCATGCCGGTACATCAAGTAGCTCTCACCTGACAGCAGCCAACGCCAGCGACCGCCGATCGCAACCACATGCAGCGTGGGGGTGAGCACGATCGGATCGCGCGGCCCATACCAGCCGAGCGCGACACGGAGCGTGACGGCGGCTCCAGGCAAGCTCCGGGAAAGACCAGGCACGTGGACAAGCGCACGGCGGACGCGGAGGATGCCGAACGCGCGTGTCTGGGAGAGAAACGGCGTCGCACGCTCGCAGCGCACATAAACCGCCTTCACCGCGACGCGCTGGTGAAGCGGGAAGAGGCTTGACCAGGCCCGGCTCCAGCGTCCGTCCAGCTTGGCTTGCACCTCGTCCAGGACGAAGCCGCGGGCGGAGCTCAGTGGCGGCGCCGGCGCCGCCTGGGCGTTCGTCGCTGGAGACGAGGCATCGATTCTCCCCACAGCGACCGCAGCCGCAGCAACGCACGCGATGACGATCGCTGTTGCGCCCTGCAGGACTCGGCCGTGGGGGCCGCCGGTCATGCCCTGTTCATCGCCCTGCTGACCCCTCCAGTAGCCCCCTAAAAGGGGGCCGAGGCGCCTGCTCACCGGGGGATTTGACTTCTCGCGAGCGGGCACACACAATGTCGATGGAACAGCCGTTCCATCATGTGAGATGACGGAGACGACCGGCACCCAGGCGATCGACCGCGCAGCGGCGCTGCTCGTGCGCGTGGTCGAGGCTGCGCAACCGCTCTCGGTTGGGGAGCTCGCGGTGCGCGCCGGCCTGCCGAAGTCCACGACCTCGCGGCTCGTTTCGGCCCTCGAGCGCCAGGGGCTCGTGCAGCGCCTCGGCGAGCGCGGCCGCCTCACGGCCGGACCCGTTCTGCTCCGCTATGCGAACCGTGACGTCTCCTCGACGCTCGTCGAGCTGGCCGCGCCCAGCCTGCGCCGACTCGCCGACG
>DASXKQ010000113.1:0-36125 GCA_036496745.1 Polyangiaceae bacterium | reverse complement strand
GTGTGACGCCCGTGGTGGTCGAACGACGGCACGGCGCGTGCTCCCGCGTAGGCCGCGAGGCGGGCGAGCCCTTCGGCGGGTAGCGCGTCCTCGGTGACGTGCTCGTCGCGCAGCGCGAGCGCGGCGCGGTATGCGCGGTCGGCTTGCTGATCCGCGCCCGTGAGCTCGCTCACGAGCGCATAGAGCGCCATCGCTTCGGCGTCGAGGAACGAAGCGGCGTGTGCGCGAGTCAAGGGAGCCTCCGCGTCACGTGGTCGCCCTTCGACGATCGCGCGGCGCGCGGTGGCCATGGCGGCCGCGTATTCGAGCGCGCCGTCGGTGCGCAGGCGCGCGCTCGCCAGAACTCGCTCCACCGCAGCCACCAGCTCGCGCGGCGAGAAAGGCTTGGGTACGACGTCGTCGACGCGCACTCGGATCAGCTCCTGCATCACGCGCGGCGTGAGCAGCGTACCGGTGACCACCAACGGCAGCTCGGGGTAGTCCGCGCGCAGGGCTTGCACGCCGTCCGCGCCGTCCGCGTTGGTCGCGCGCATCTCGACGATCGCGAGATCCACGGGCTTGCCGTCGAGCAGCGCGCGACACGACTCGATTGTGGGCGCGCTGCTCGGCGCGAAGCCCGCCGCCGACAGTGCGTACTCCATCATGCGCCGGATCGTGGCGTCCGGTTCGATCACGAGCACGTGGCGTTTCATGGCTCGGGCACGCCTCCCTCTTCGTCCGCGCGCTCGCCGACCACCAGCACGTCGACTTCCGGCACCGCGCGCATGAACTCGCTGAGCACCGAGCCGCGCAGTCGCTCGCGCCAGCGCGGTTGACCCGTACGGCCGAACACCGCGTGCGTGATCCCCTTGCTGCGCGCGAACTCCGCCAGCGCCGCCACCACGTCCGTGCCCTCGAGTCGCACGACCTCCGCGCCGAGCTCCTTGGCCAGGCGGATGTTGTCGGTCAGCGAGCGCAGGTTGGCCGAGTCGATCCGTTCGGGCGCTTCGTTGGGCGTGCGCACGTAGACCACGAACCAGCGGCTATTCAAGCCTCCGGCGAGCCGAGTGCCGTGACGCAGCAGTCGCCGCGTCGCCGCCGGCCGGGACGACATCGACACCATCACGCGCTCGGCGTCCACGGGCCGCGACGAAGCGGGACTCGACACTTGCCCGTCGTCGCGCCGCGCGCGCGGCTCGCGCCGTCCGCGCCGCTCGACCGCATTGGCCACCTCGCGCAGCACGAGCTGGCGCAAGGCCCGCAGATTCTTGTCCGTGAAGAAACGGCGCAGAGCAAATTCCACTTTTTCCGGCGGATACACCTTGCCCTCGCGTAGCCGGTCCTGAAGCTCCCCGGGCGGCAGATCGATCACCACGATCTCGTCAGCGCGGTGCACGATGCGATCGGGGATGCGCTCGCGCACGTCCACGCCCGTCTCGCGCAGCACGAGATCGTGCAAGCTCTCGAGGTGCTGCACGTTCAGCGTGGCGATCACGCTGATGCCTGCGTCGAGCAACTCCTCCACGTCTTGCCAGCGCTTTTCGTGCTTCGAGCCCGAGA
Organism: Polyangiaceae bacterium; assembly: GCA_036496745.1. Lineage (GTDB taxonomy): Bacteria > Myxococcota_A > Polyangia > Polyangiales > Polyangiaceae > PMG-095. The sequence goes on along the minus strand of DASXKQ010000113.1, from coordinate 34,586 downwards.
CGTTCGTGTGCGCGAGCTCGTCCACCAGCACGAGCGCCGGCCGCCGCGCGGTCAGGGCGCCGAGGTCCATCTCCTCCATCGGCACGCCGTGGTATTCGAGCGTCACGCGCGGGACGAGCGCGATGCCCTCGAGCTCGGCGAGCGTTTCCTTGCGGCCATGTGTCTCGACGATGCCGCACACGACGTCCACGCCCTCACCCGCCAAGCGCTTGCCCTCCTTCAGCATGGCCACCGTCTTGCCGACCCCCGCGGCCATCCCCAGGTAGATCTTGAGCGGCGCTCTCCGATGCGCTTTGAGGACGGTCAGGAAATCATCGGGCTCTACGCTCATGCGGGATCGGGCCTAGTTTGACCGCAAAGTACCGGCAGGCCCCAGGATACTCGGAGCTTGCAACTAGCATAGCTGCAAGGCGACCAACGAGAGAACTTCACAAGAACAAACTCAACTGCTCACGGGTTCGTGGCCGCGCTGAGAGACGCAGGCGCGGGCGCGGCGTATGGCGCCTTGCTATCCAAGTCGAGGTTGGCCAGCAGTACGTTCACTCGCGGCTCGCCCAGGAAGCCGAGCGTGCTGCCTTCCGTGTGCGCGCTGATCGACTCGCGCACCCGATCGGGCGAGATCTTGCGCGCGCTCGCGATACGCCCGATCTGAATCTCGGCGGCCCGCGGCGAGATGTGCGGGTCGAGACCGCTCGCGCTCTTGGTCACGAGATCGGCCGGAATTGGATCGCGGACGCCCGTGTCGCGCAAGGCAGCGACGCGCGCCTTCACCTCGTCGAGAAACGCGGCATTCATCGGGCCATAGTTGCTGCCCGACGAGTACGTGATCTGAGTGCTCGCGTCGTTGCTCGCGCCGGACGGGCGCCCCCACAGGTATTCGGGGTGTGCCTTCCAGTCTGCGACGGATTGGCCGATGATCGCCGACCCGCGTAGCTTGCCGTCTTGCATGACGAGGCTGCCGTTCGCTTGCTCTGCGAACAACGCCTGACTCGCGGCGGTGACGACGGCGGGGTACAGACCGCAGCACAGAAAGAGCAGTACGGCCGTGATGACGAGATAGGGGCGAAGAGCGTTCATGATCGACTCACGCGAGGTGGAGGACGTTGACGACGAGATCGATGGCCTTGATGGCCACGAACGGCAGCACCACGCCGCCGCCGCCGTACACGAGCAGATTGCGGCGCAGGATCTTGGCGACGCCCATCGGGCGATAGGAGACGCCGCGCAGCGCGAGCGGGATCAGCGCCACGATGATCACGGCGTTGAAAATCACCGCGCTCAAAATGGCGCTCGTGGGCGAGCCGAGCGCCATGATGTTGAGCGCCCAGAACGAAGAGGAGTGCGGGTCGCCGCTGCGCAGCTGAAACGCAACGATGCCGGTGAGCATGGCCGGCAGAATCGTGAAGTATTTGGCTAGATCAGTGGCGACGGAGAAGGTGGTGAGGGCGCCGCGCGTCATCAGGAGCTGCTTGCCGATTTCCACGATCTCGATGAGCTTCGTGGGGTCGGAGTCGAGGTCCACCATGTTGCCGGCCTCCTTGGCGGCCTGCGTGCCGGTGTTCATCGCTACACCGACGTCGGCGAGCGCGAGCGCGGGAGCGTCGTTCGTGCCGTCGCCCGTCATGGCTACGAGCCGGCCGCCCGCCTGCATGCCGATGATGTATTCCATCTTGGTTTCGGGCGTGGCTTCGGCCAGAAAATCGTCCACGCCGGCTTCCTCGGCGATCTTCTTGGCGGTGAGCGGGTTGTCGCCGGTGATCATCACCGTCTTGATGCCCATCGCGCGCAAGCGCTCGAAGCGCTCGCGCATGCCTTGCTTGACGGTGTCCTTCAAATACACGACGCCGAGCGCTTGCGCTCCGTCCGACACGACGAGCGGCGTTCCACCTTCGCTCGCGATGCGTGTCACCTCGTCGTCCACGTCCTTCGGCACCGAGCCGCCGAGCGCGGTCACGTGCTTCTTGACCGCGTCGGCCGCGCCTTTACGCAGCAAGCGCCCACCCAGATCGAGGCCGCTCATGCGCGTCTGCGCGGTGAACGGCACGAAGTCGCCGCCGTCCGAGTTCACACGGCGTCCGAGCTGCTTTTCGGCCAAGGTCACGATGCTCTTGCCCTCGGGCGTCTCGTCCGCGAGGGAGGCGAGCATGGCGACTTCGGCGAGCACTTCCGGTTTCGTGCCCCGCGCCGCGCACAGCTCGAAGGCCTGGCGCGCGCCGTAGGTGATGGTGCCGGTCTTGTCGAGCATCAGCACGTCGATGTCGCCCGCAGCTTCGACCGCGCGACCCGAGGTGGCGATCACGTTGTCCTGCACCAGGCGATCCATGCCGGCGATGCCGATCGCGGAAAGCAGCCCGCCGATCGTGGTCGGGATCAAGCACACCAAGAGCGCGACCAAGAGCGCGACCGTGATGTCTCCGCCGAAGAAACGCGCGCTCGGGATGAGCGCCACCGTCGCGACCAAAAAGATGATGGTGAGACCCGCCAGCACGATCGTCAGCGCGATCTCGTTCGGGGTCTTCTGGCGTTCGGCGCCCTCGACCAGCGCGATCATGCGATCGATGAAGCCGCCGCCCGGATCCTGGCGGATCTCGACGATCAGCCAGTCGGAAATCACGCGCGTGCCACCGGTCACGGCGCTGCGATCACCGCCCGATTCGCGCACGACCGGCGCGCTCTCGCCCGTGATCGCGCTCTCGTCGACCGACGCGATGCCTTCCACGATTTCGCCGTCCGCGGCGATCAGATCGCCGGCCTTGACGTACACCAGGTCGCCCTTGCGCAGATCCGTCGCGGGCACGGTTTCCCCCCAGGCGCGGCCCTGGCCGCTCGTGACGCCGAGCGCGGTGCCGTCTGCGCGGCGAGTGCGGTGCGCGTTGGTCGTCGTGCGCATTTTGCGCAGCGTGGCCGCCTGCGCCTTGCCCCGACCCTCGGCAACCGCCTCCGCGAAGTTCGCGAACAGCACCGTGAACCACAGCCAAACGATCAGCTGGATGATGAGCTTCGAGTCGACGGGCCGCCCGCGCGCGAGGTCCGCCAAGTAGAGCACGCTCACGAGCGCCGTACCGACCTCGACCACGAACATCACGGGGTTCTTGGCCATCAAGCGCGGATTCAACTTCTTGAACGCGTCGATGACGGCGGGTTTGACGATGCTCGCTTCGAAGAGCGAGCGCGCTGCCGGCTTGTGCTTGGCCATTGGTTTTTGTTTTCAGGAGGCGAGCTGGAGGTGCTCGACGATGGGACCGAAGGACAGAACGGGGAAGAAGGTGAGGGCTCCGACCAGGAGAATCACGCCGACGAGCAGCGCGACGAACAGCGGCCCGCCGACGGGGAAGCTCGACGGGCCGACGGGTACGCGCTTCTTTGCGGCGAGGTTGCCGGCGATCGCCAGCACCGCGACCAGCGGCAAGAAGCGCCCGAACAGCATCGCAATCGAGAGCGTGAGTGAATAAAAGATGGGGTGCGGGTCGGAGTAGGCGGTGAGGCCGGCGAACGCGCTGCCGTTGTTGCCGGCGCCCGAGCTGAACGCGTACAAGATCTCCGAGAAACCGTGGGCGGAGGGCTTCCAGCTCGTGCCCGCGACGTCATTCGCAGCGGTGTTGAGGATGCCGGAGCGCCCGGCTTCGGTCATCAACCCGGTCGAGGTGAGCACCAGGATCAAGATCGCCATCACCAGGATGTAGAAGCTCGCGAAGCGCACGTCGCGGCTGTCGATCTTCTTGCCCAGGTATTCCGGCGTGCGACCGATCATCAACCCCGAGAGGAAGATGGCGAGTACCACGAACACGAGCATGCCGTACATGCCGGAACCCACACCGCCGAACACGATCTCGCCGAGCTGTATGTTGAGCAGCGGAATCAAGCCGGCGAGCGGCATCAGGCTGTCGTGCATGGAGTTGACCGCGCCGCACGAGGCGTCGGTCGTCACGTTGATGAACAGCGAGGAGTCGGGAATGCCGAAGCGGACCTCCTTACCCTCCATGTTGCCGCCCGGCTGCAGGGCGCTCGCGACTTGGTCGACACCCATGTTCGTGAGCAGCGGATTGCCCTTGCTCTCGAAGTAACCGATGACCAAGACGCCGGCCAGTGACAGCACGGTCATCGCGACGAATACCGCCCAGCCGTGCGCGCGATTTTCCACCATTTCACCGAGCGTGATGCAGAGCGCGCCGCCGATCGCGAAGATCGACAGGATCTGGACGAAGTCCGAAAGCGGCGTCGGGTTCTCGAACGGGTGCGCGCTGTTGGCGTTGAAATAGCCGCCGCCGTTGGTGCCGAGCATCTTGATCGCCTCTTGCGAAGCCACGGGGCCCTGCATCAGGGTCTGCGTGCTGCCGTCGAGCGCGGTCCAGGTCGACGGGTGAGCAAAGTTTTGGATCACGCCCTGCGAGACCAGGAACAGCGCGTAGAACACGCAGATGGGCAAGAGCACGTACAGGTGCACGCGCACCAGATCCACCCAGAAGTTGCCGATGGTCTGGCTCTCCTTGCGCGCGATGCCGCGGATCAGTGCGATCGCGACGCAGATGCCGACGCCCGCGGAGAAGAAGTTGTGCGAGGTGAGCGCGACGGCTTGCGACAAATAACTCATCGTGGTCTCGCCGCCGTACGATTGCCAATTGGTGTTGGTCGTAAAGCTGGTGGCCGTGTTGAACGCCAGCCAGGGTGCGACTGCGCTGAGCTTGGCCGGGTTCTGCGGCAGCGAGCCTTGCAGTCGCAAGATGGCGTACGTGATGAGTTGGGTGAGGAAGGAGAAGCCGAGAACCGCGGTGGCGTAGGCTTTCCAGCTGCTTTCACGGTTGGGATCGACGCCGGCCAGGCGGTAAATGAAGCGCTCGAGCGGCCACCCGAGCTTTCGACTCGTCGTATTCATGCCGGCGAACACACGCGCCATGAAGCGTCCGAGCGGCCACGCAATTGCGGCGACCAACGCGAAGAACACGACGATCAGCAGATAAAAACGAGCGGTCATCTCAAAAGCGCTCCGGACGCGCGAGGACGTAAAAGAGGTAGGCCGCGAGAGCCGCGCTCGTGAGCGAACCGAGCAGCAGGTCGAGGGACATGGTTCAAATCCGATCGCACAAGCGGACGAAGCCCGCGCACGCGAGGTAGAGAGCAACAGTGAGAGTCAGAATCACGACTTCGGTTCCCATGGTTTCTACGCGCCACTGCTGCACGGCGTGTGCCATTCACGAATGCGCGGGCGAAACCGCGGCAAGCTCAGCGACTCGTGCGGCAATGCACGAATCGCACGAACTCATCTTGCAGCCGCGCACGAACGGCGAATCGACCCTGAAGACCGGAGCTCGCGTCGCTCCAAGCCGGCCTGCGTGAGCTCCGCGACTGGGTTAGGCTCAGCACATGCCGCGGATCACGCTCGAGCGACTCTCACTGCCGGCCGCGGCGCTGAGCGCAGGGCTGTCGACCGCCGTCGCGTCCGCGTTCTTCAGTCCGGAGCAGCTGCCGGACGTGGTGATGGTCTACCTGCTCGGCATCGTGCTGGTCTCCATGCGCTTCGGCTATGCGCCCTCTATGTTGGCCGCGGTGCTCGGTGTTCTGTGCTTCGATTTCTTTTTCATTCCGCCTTACTACACGCTCGCGGTCCGCGACTTGAGCCACATCGTCACGTTCGGCGTGATGTTCTTGGTGGCGGCCGTGATCAGCGGGCTCACGCGCCGCGTGCGCGATCAGGCCGAAGCCGCGCGCCAGCGCGAGCAGCGCACTGCCAGCCTGTATGCATTGAGCAAGGAGCTCGCGTCCACCCGACAAGTTCAGGACATCGCGCAGATCGCGGAGCGGCGCTTGAAGGACGCGATCGGCGTGGAGAGCACGCTGTTCGTCGCCGAAGAGAGCAACGCTGCACTCAAACCGGCTTGGGAGCGTTCCGCGACGCCACTGGACGGCGAAGAGCAGAGAGCGCTCGATTGGGCTTGGCAGCACCAACGATCCGCCGGGCTGACCACCGACACCTTGCCGTCGGCGCGCGCGCTGTATTTGCCGCTCGTTGCCTCGCGCGGCAAGGTCGCGGTGTTGCGCGTGGGTTCGGGTCTAGAAAACCGCCTGAGCGACTCGGAGGCGCGCCAGCATTTGTCGGCGTTTGCCAGCCAGATCGCCGGCGCCATCGAGCGTACCGAACTCGCCGCGGAGGCGCAGCGAGCGGAGCTTCAGATGGAGGCCGAGCAGCTCAGAAATTCTCTGCTGAGTTCGGTGTCTCACGATCTGCGCACGCCGCTGGCGGTGATGACTGGCGCCGCCAGCACCTTGCTCGAGGACACCTTGAGCGCTGCGACGCGCAAGGAGCTCACGGAAACGATCCTGCAGGAAGCCCAGCGCCTCAACCGGCTGGTACGCAACCTGCTCGACATGACGCGGCTCGAGGCGGGCGCGCTAAGCGTGAACAAAGAGTGGCAACCTCTCGAAGAGGTGATCGGCTCTGCGCTCAATCGCAGCGATGACGCGCTGAAGGGTCGAACGGTGTCCGTGGAGCTCGCGAGAGATCTCCCGCTCGTGCCTCTCGACGCGATATTGATCGAGCAGGTCTTGGTCAATTTGCTGGAAAATGCGGCGAAATACACGCCGGCCGGCGCGCCGCTCGAGATTCGCGCCGAGCTGCGCTCGCAAGCGGTGGAAGTGGAAGTCTGCGATCACGGCCCCGGCATCCCCGCGGGGCACGAGCAGAGAATTTTCGAGAAGTTTTACCGCGGTCATCCCGGGGAGGGCGGTGTCGGGCTCGGACTGGCGATCTGTCGCGGCATCGTGCTGGCGCACGGCGGTGAGCTGCGCGTCGAGAATCGCGCGGGCGGCGGCGCCGTGTTTCGCTTTCGCTTACCCCTCGACGGAGAGCCCCCGGCGCTCGACGTCGCCGAGGGCGGGCTCGAGGAGCACGAACGAAGCGAGCTCGGCGGCGGGAGCCTCCGCTCATGAGCGAACTGATGCCCCTCTTGCTGATCGTCGAAGACGACACGCAAATGCTCAAGTTCTTGCGCGCCTCGCTGGCGAGCCACGGCTATCGGCTGGTCGACGCCGCGACGGGCGCGGAGGGCCTGAATCAGGCGGGCGCTTACAACCCGGACTTGATCCTGCTCGATCTGGGCCTGCCGGACATCGACGGCTTGGAGGTGACGCAGCGCCTGCGCGAGTGGGCGACGGCGCCGATCATCGTGCTGTCCGCGCGCGGGCAGGAGAGCGACAAGATCCGCGCGCTCGACGCCGGAGCGGACGACTATTTGACCAAGCCGTTCGGCACGGGCGAGCTCTTGGCGCGCATTCGCGTCGCGCTTCGGCATTCTGCGCGCGGCGGTCAAGAGCGCACGGAGCCGACGCTGACGGTGGGCGACCTGCGCGTCGATCTGGACAAGCGCAGCGTGTTCGTGGCCGGCAAGGAGGTTCACCTCACGCCCATCGAGTACAAGCTGTTGACGACCTTGTTCAAGAACGCCGGCAAAGTGCTGACCCACCGCCTATTGCTCAAGGAAGTGTGGGGGCCCGGCTACGCCAACAACACTCAATATCTGCGCGTGTACATGGTGCAGCTGCGACACAAGCTGGAAGGCGATCCCGCGCGACCACGCTACCTCGTCACCGAACCGGGTGTCGGCTACCGCTTGCGCGTCGAAGAGTAGTGGACGATTCCGCATGGAATCTTGATCCCCAGACGCCGGTTCTTGAGGGATTCCTGATGCAGCGGCGCCCATATTGGCGCGTATGGCGCGCCTGATTCATCTGCGCACTCGCAGGGCGCTCAGCTCGGCGCAGCTGCCGCTCGAGTTGCCCGTCGGGGACTCGGATTTGAAACCGATCGCCTGGGTTCTCTGGATCGCGAGCGTGTTGCGGGTAACGGTCGAAGTGATGGCGAAGCATTCTTTTGGCGCAGAGGCGTCGCTCGCGCTCTTGTGCGCGCTGCTTATGCCGTGGTTCATTTTCTTCCGCGCGCGAAACAGAGCGGCCACTCACGCGACACGCGCGCCGGCACCTCGCATTTAGAAGATATAAAAACCGTGCTTCGACGGGAGCTCGACCTTGCCCGCGAGCCCTCCGTGAGCTGTCATCGGCGCGACTGAGTCGCTGCCATGACCCTCAAAGAGCTCATCTTTGGCGCCCCCAAAGACGTCAAAGACCCGCACGCGTTCCACAAGCTGTCGCTAATTGCCCTATTGGCGTGGGTCGGTCTCGGGGCCGATGGTCTGTCGTCCTCCGCGTACGGTCCAGACGAGGCGTACCGCGCGCTCGGCGAACACACCGGCCTCGCCTTCTTCCTGGCGCTGGCCACCGCGGCCACGGTCTTCATCATCAGCTACGGCTATAGCCGCATCATCGAGCAGTTTCCGTCGGGCGGCGGTGGCTACGTGGTGGCGTCCAAGCTGCTCAGTCCGCGCACGGGCGTGATCTCCGGAGCTGCGCTCTTGGTCGACTACGTGCTCACGATCACGATCTCGATCGCCAGCGGCGCGGACGCCATCTTCAGCTTTTTGCCGCCGCACCTCATCTCCTACAAATTGCTCGTGGCTTTCCTCGGCTTGATCTTGCTGACCGTGATGAACATCCGCGGCGTCAAGGAGTCGGTCACGGCGCTCGTGCCGGTCTTCGCGCTGTTCTTGCTGACGCATGCAATCCTGATCGTGCTCGCGCTCGGCGGTCACGCCGCGGATGCGGGCGTCGTGGCACGCGAGGTGCACGCGAACATCGGTCGCTCGGGGCTGGCGCTTGGCACGTTCGGCTTGCTCAAATTATTCGTTCACGCGTATTCGATGGGCGGCGGCACTTATACGGGTATCGAAGCCGTCTCGAACGGCGTCGGCTTGATGCGCGAGCCGCGCGTGCAGACCGCCAAGCGCACGATGGTGCTGATGGCGGCTTCGCTGGCGATCACCGCGGGCGGCATTCTGCTCGCGTATTTGCTGGTACACGCCGTGCCCGAGGAGGGCAAGACGATGAACGCCGTCTTGTTCGAGCGCGTGATAGGGAGCTTCGAACTCGGCGGTATCCACGTTGGTCGAGGCTTCATCATCGCGGCGCTGATGAGCGAGGGCGCTCTCTTGTTCGTGGCCGCGCAAGCCGGTTTCGTCGACGGGCCACGGGTGATGGCGAACATGGCGACCGATTCTTGGCTGCCGCACCGCTTTGCCGCGCTCTCCGATCGACTCGCCATGCGCAACGGCGTCAACCTGATGGCGGTCGCGGCATTGGGCGCGCTCGCCTACACGCGCGGGGACGTCTCGAAGCTGGTCGTGATGTACTCGATCAACGTGTTTCTCACGTTCAGCTTGTCGAACTTGGCGATGGCGCGCTTCTGGATACGACATCGCAAGGAGCACACGGACTGGGTCAAGCACCTGTTCGCGCACGTGCTCGCGCTTGCGCTCTGCTCGACGATCTTGGTCATCACCGTGCTCGAGAAGTTCGTCGAAGGTGGCTGGCTCACCTTGCTGGTGACGGCCATCTTGGTGACGGCCTGCTTTGCCATCAAGCGCCACTACACCTCGGTGATCCGCGCGCTACGCAAGCTCGACGACGATTTGCCGTCACCGCCCGAGGTCGAAGCGAGCGTATTCTCGCGCGAATCCGCCAAGTTCGACAAAGAGGCGGACGCGCCGTTCGAAGAGCACGATCGCCTGATGGAGCACCACACCCTGCGCGATCCGGATCCGGAGAAGCCGGTCGCGATTCTGCTGGTCGGTGGCTATAGCGGGCTCGGCCGCCACGCGCTGCTCACGCTCTTGCGCATGTTTCCGCGTCACTTTTCGGGCGTGGTTTTCTTGAGCGTCGCGGTGGTCGACTCCGAGTCGTTCAAGGGACAAGATCAAATCGCCGCGCTCGAAAAGCGCACGCGCGGCCACCTGCTGCGCTACGAGCGTTACGCCGCGACTCTCGGCCTCGGATCCGCGAGCTTGTTCTCGGTAGGGACCGAGGTAGCCGTCGAGATCGAGCGCTCGGCTCAGCAGCTCGTCTCGCGCTATCCACGCGCGCTGTTCGTCGCCGGTCAGTTGATCTTCGAAGAAGACACGTTCTGGAATCGCGTGCTACACAACGAGACCGCGTTCATGGTGCAAAAGCGCCTGCAGCGCCGTGGAGTGCCGATGATCGTCGTGCCCGTGCGCATCGATCTCAAGGCGCGCCAACCCATGCGCGCCGTAGCGCCGGCCGCGGCGTAACGCGCTCGGTCCGACTCAGCGCTTACTGTACACCTGCTCCAAAGTACCTTGTGCAAGTGCCTGGTAGACCCGAAATTCCGTGGGCGCCCCCGTGAACGAGAGAGACTCGGAGTCGGGCGCGGGGCAGGTGTCGACGGTCGTGAGCGTGGAGCCCGCAATGCTGAAGTTGGTCGTGAAGCGACTCTCGACGCCGTTTTGGATGCCCACTTGCTGCATGACGCCGTTCGCGATTTCGAAGACGGCGCTGAGCGAGCCGGGAGGGGACGCGGACGTACCGTTCACGCCCGTGTAGAGCGTGAGCGCCGAGAGCGCATAGGTCCCGTCCGCGATCGCGCCGCCAGTCGGCGCCGGCGCGGCTGCGGGTTCCGCTTGGACGGTCACCAGTGGCGCATCGTCGACCAACGTGTTGCACGCGGCAGCGGCGGTCCGCTGGCCGTCCGACGAGCAACCGAGCAGCGCTAGCGAGACGCTGAGCAACCACTCATTGCGCACGGCGGTGATTAGAAGCTCCCGCTCACGCCCGCCGAGCGATAGCCAATCCACGGCTGCACGCTCGCCTGGGTCTCGCTCGTGTGACGGCCCGAGAGCACGAGCAGGGTGGCGCCCGTGGCGAGCCCGACGCCGCCGACGACCAGGCCGACGACACCTAGGGTCTTCGCGCTGGCCGCGTCGCTGTCGAGAGAGTGCACGTGGTCACGGCTCGCGAGCGGGCAGAGTGGGCCGCCGCAATTCTTGTATGCGGTGTCTGCGTCGCTTTGTTTGCCGGAGCCGCTGACCAAAAACACCGTGCCGACGACGGCTCCGACGACGCCCACGCCGAGCGCGACGAACCCACCGATTCTCATGCCGCTATTGCCGCCGGCTGCCGCGCTGCTCGGCGCCGGCGCCGGCGCGGGCGGGCCTGGCTCGGGCGAGCTGGCCGCAGCCGGTTGTGCGGGTAACGGCGCCGCTCCCGCAGCCGGCAGTGAGCCCGGAGCGCCTGGTTTGAGCAACAGTTCGACCGCTTGATGGTCACCCGCCTTGACGGTGACCGCGATCACGTCGCTGGCCGCGCCGGCCGCGACCGCTTGAAATTGATGGGCCCCGGGATCGACCGGCCGCGCTAGACCGACGAGCGCGCTCGGCACTTTCTCGCCATCCATCGTGACGGTGACCTCTTGGCCTTGCGGAGCTTGCGACACGGTTGCGGAGACCGTGGGGATCTGCGGCTCGAGCGCGGCGAGTTCTTTGCTGGCGTCGGTCACGGCTTGGACCAAGGCCTCGGGCGCGCCGTCGGGTAGCTTGTCGCGCTTGGCCTTGTTGAAGGCCTCGTACGCCTTGACCCAGTGACCCAGCTTGAGCTCCGCGCGGCCGAGGAACAAGAGGTGCACGGGCGAGTGGACGAGCTCCTCGGCGCGCGTGAAAAGCTCCACCGCGTCGCTCCAGCGATTCTGATTGAAGGCGTCCGCGCCTTGGGTGGCAGCGGCGCGCGCGCCATTGCGTTCCTCGTCCGTGACCGCGCTCGCGGTGCTGGCGAATAGCAGCGAACAGGCCAACGTACCCCAAATGAATCGACGGCTCCCAAGCGACATGCGGGGCAATCTACCGGGGACACGAGCTCAGGAAAAGACGGAATTTGGACAGCGTGCTCCGGAGCCCCGTACCATTCGGTTTAGGAGCTTTCGATGCCCAAATCGCCGCGCGGTTCGTCTCGTCACACCGTCAAAATCGAGTGCCAGGTCGTGCGCGAGCGCGACTTCAGTCTGATCGCGGATCGCGTGGTCGATCTGTCCGAGTCCGGGGCGCTGGTCGGTCCGGCCGACCCCGCGCTGACCGGCGAGCGCATCCTGATATCCTTCAGGATTCCGCGATCCACGACTTGGATCGACGCGGAAGCCGTGATCACACGCGTCGTCCACGGCAGGCGACCGGGGGAATACACGCGCGCGCTGGCCGTTGAATTCGAGGACCTTTCGAGTCTCCCGAAATTCATGCTGCGGGAGACGCTGCGCCGGGTGCCGGTGGCTCCGCCCAGGAGTAACCCCGGGCGCAGAGCTAGCGCGTCGCTCGTACGCGGCATGGTCAGCTAGACTCTCGCCTTGTCCTTCATTCACCTGTTCCAACGCTACGGCTATTGGCTGGTGCTGGGCGGGACGTTGCTCGAGGGGGAGACGGTGCTCATCATGGCGGGCTTCGCCGCGCACCAGGGGTACCTCGTGCTGCCCTGGGTGATGCTGGTCGCGTTCATCGGCAGCTTCAGCGGTGATCAGCTGATGTTCTTTCTGGGGCGTTACTTCGGAGAGCGAATCTTGGCGCGCTTCCAACGCTTTCAAAATGCGGTGGATCGCGTGCACGCGCTGCTCGACAGACGCGGTACGCTCTTGATGCTCGGGTTTCGCTTCGTGTACGGCCTGCGCAACACGACGCCGTTCGTGATCGGCATGAGCGCGCTTTCAGCGCGTCGTTTCTCGCCGCTCAATGCCATAGGCGCCGCCGTTTGGGCGGTCCTCATCTCCGCGCTCGGCTTCGTGTTCGGCCAAGCTGTGGAGGCCGTCTTGCACAAGACGCGGCGCGTCGAGGAGCGCGCGCTCCTCGTGCTCGTGTGCGGAGCCGTGATCGTCTTCGGCATCCGACACCTGTGGGGCCGCAAAGGCGGCGCTCGGCGGGACTCTCAGGCCTGAGCGGTTGCTCGGGATCGTGTTGCAATTGTAACAGCGAGCGCGCATGCTTTACGGGCACGTGGCCGAAAGCGTTCCCTCCAAAAGTCCTGCGACGCGCGGCAAATCGCGCGATCCATTGATGGCGCTGCGGGCCGAGCTGCGCTCGCGCGGTCTGCGGGTAACGCAACCGCGGCTCGCCGTGCTGCGCTGTCTGCTTCAGGTGCGGGCGCCGGTCAGTCACGGCCAGGTCACCGAGCAGCTCGAGCGGGACGGCTACGATCGCGTCACGGTCTATCGCAACCTGGTGGATCTGACGGAGGCCGGCCTCGTGCGCCGCACGGACCATGGCGATCGCACTTGGCGCTTCGAGCTCATCGCCGACGAGCGCGCGGACATCGACGAGATTCATCCGCACTTCGTGTGCGACGCGTGCGGTTCAGTGCAGTGCCTGCCGCTCGACGCGGTGTCCGTCAGCTTCTCGAGCAAATCGCGGATGCGCTTCGACGCCAAGAAGGTGCAAGTGCAGCTGCGCGGTCGTTGCGACGTGTGCGCGTAGCGGTAGTAAGTGGTTAGCCTGCGGTCTCCGCGTCCTGCACGGAGTCGAGCCTGCGCTCGGTCCACTTGCCGCGTCGAGCGATCGTGGTGAGGATCAGCAGTACGGCGACGACCGTGAGTGCGCGCGCCGAGAGCACGAGCTCTTGCTCCTCGAACGCCGGCAAGAGTCGGCCGCCGAAGCCGATCGCCGCCAGCGCGGCCGTGTACAGGCGTGTCATGGGCTGGATGACCAAGAACGCGCAAGCGAGCTCTGCGCAGCCGATTGGCAGCAGGTTCAGCTGGACGTGACTCGTTGTCTGACGAGAAAGCTCTCCTGCCGCAAAGGTCGCGAGCGTGTCGGCCCCGACCGCCAGGGCGGCGTAGGCCAAGAGGGCGGTGGAGGCCCAGTCGAGTGCCAAGGTCAGGGACTTGATTGAGTTCATGTCAATCTCCCGTGCTTGATGGTTGGTCTCGACCGCGGTTATTGCTGGGTATCTGTGTCGAACAGGTTGCCGAGAGGTGTTCGTCACAGGCGCAGCAAAAAAATCGCGTATGCTGGGCGCGACCCATCCCCTCGACGAGTAAAGAGGTCGGGATTGCTTCTTGCACTGCGCGGGGAAAGGTTTTACGGCCCGCGAACGCAAATGTACTTGTCCATGTTGGTTTCTCTTCGCCGCCGTACCCACGCCCCTGCCGCGATCCTGGGCTTGTGGGCAGCTTTTGGGGTGGGCCGTACGGCGCGGGCGGACGCTCCGGTCGCACCACCACCGCCAGCGCCTACAGCGGGTACGGCCCTCGCACCGGCGCCAATTGCCACACTCTTGTCCAATCCCGCCGCTCTCGTGACTTGGCTCGAGCGGACGAATCCTGAGGTTCGCGCGGCGCTCGCGCGCGTGCGCCAAGCGGATGCCCAGGTGGGTACGAGCCGCCTCTGGCAAAATCCAACCTTGGATCTCGGGCTCAATGGCATCCCGGTGGGTCGCCGCAACGCGTCGATTCCGAGCAACGCAGACACCAAGTCCGTCACCGTCGGTGTTTCCCAGACGGTGGAGCTCGGCAAGCGCGGCCCGCGCGTGGAAGCCGCCAAGCTGCACCGCGATTCCGCCGCGGAGAGCTATCGAGATTCGCTGTTGACGCTGCTCTCGAGTTCGCGCGCCGCCATGACGCGCGTCGTTTATCTCGGCACGCGCCAGCATATTCTCGAAGAGGGTCTGGAATCAGCGCGCTCGGTCGCGGATCTCGCCAAAATCCGTTTGGACAAAGGCGACGTGAGCGGCGTCGATCACTCGCGGCTCGTTTTGGAAGCCGCGCACGTCGAGCGCGACGTGGAAGACAACCGCTCCGATCTAGAAGACGCGCTCGGGGATTGTCAGACGATCTTGCTCGCGCCGTGCGCGGCGGACGCCGCCACGCTGGAAGCCGCCGAGCACTCCGCCAGCGCCGACTTCGATCACGGTGACGTCGCGCGCGCGCTGGAGAATCGTCCCGACTTGCGCGCGCTCGGGCTCGAGCAGCGCGCCGCTCAGGCGGAGGCCACCATGCATCGCCGCAGCGCGATTCCCGATCCGACCGTCGGGGTCAACTACACCCGTGACTTCTACGAGGTGGCGGGGAATCAACCGCACACGCTCGGTGTTTCGCTGTCGATCCCCTTGCCGTTCTTCGATCACGGCCAATACCAGGCGCTCGAGGCCGAGCACCGCTCGGAGGAGCTGTCTGCCACGCTGCGCGCCAGCTCGATCCGCGCGCAATTCGACGCGCGTTCGCTCTTGATTCGTCGCCGAGTGCTCGCGCAAAAGCTCGATAATATCTCGCATTTCGCGCTGCCCCGTTCGAAGGACGTGGTCGCGTCGAGCACCGCGGCCTACGAGCGCGGGCAAATCAGCATGACGGATCTGTTGCTCGCTCGTCGCGAGCACGCTTCCCTGCTCTTGGAAGAGGCAGACACCCGCTTTGCGCTGTTCAGTGTGGAGAACGATCTACGTCACACGCTGGGCATGGACCTTGAAACACTGGGCCGACAGGCGCCCGAGGATAGTTGATGTTGGAGGTTGAAGCTCGCAACTCGGTTCCCCCGTCGCGGCGCAGCGCCGCGCCGCCGCCGGTACCCAAGAACTTTCGCTTTCTGCCGACCACGCGCACCGGCATCGTGATCGCGCTCGTGCTGAGCGGCATCACGATTTTTGCGTCGGCGCACTTCGTGCGCAAAGCGCCCGCGCCGATCCCGACACAAGCCGGTTTGACGGTCGATCACGGCAAGGTCACGCTCGCCCCGAACGCGCCGCACTGGCAAGTGCTCGGTCTGGAGACAGCCAAGTCCGTGCCCACGACCTGGACGGATCCCGTCACGGCCTTCGTCAAAGTCGACGAGACCAAGGCGTCGCGCGTCGGCGTGCCGCTGGCCGGCCGCGTCACGCAAGTCTACGCGGAGCTCGGCCAAGCTCTGGAAAAAGGCGCGCCGCTGTTCGGCGTGGCCAGCCCCGATCTGGCCGCGCTCCACGTCGAGCAGAGCAAGGCCAAGGTCGACGTAGAAGCCGCCAAGAACGTGCTCGATCGCACCAAAGCGATCGTCGAGGCGCGCGCATTGCCGGAAAAAGAAGCCGTCAGTGCCGCGCAGCAACTCCGGCAAGCCGAGCTCTCCTTCGACGTGGCGCAATCGAAGCTCGCCTCGCTAGACGTGACCTCACGCTCGGAGAACGAGTTCGTCGTCCACTCACCGCGGGCCGGGCGCGTCGTCGAAAAGAACGTGCTGCCCGGCCAAGAGCTGAGCCCTGGCGGTGACACCGCACTGATGACGGTTGCGGATCTATCCACGGTGTGGGTCGTCGCCGATCTGTTCGAGTCGGATTCGGATGGTGTCGTGCCGGGCGTTCCGGCGCGCATCACCGTGAGCTCGCTGCCCGGTGTGGTCATCGACGGCAAGGTCGACATGGTCTCGGCCGTGGTCGATCCGGATCGACACACGGTGCCCGTGCGCGTGCGGCTCGACAACTCCGATGGCCGCCTCAAACCGAACACGTACGCCAAGATGCAATTCGAGGCGAAGCTGCCCGAGGGTTCGGTGGAGGTCGCGGCGACCGCGCTCGTCTCCGACGGCGCCAAGCAATACGCCTTCGTGCGCGACGAAGCCGGCCGTTTCAGCAAGCGCACGATCATCGCCGGCCCCGTGCGCGAAGGCCGCGTCGTCGTATTCCACGGCATCGCCCCCGGCGAGACCGTCGTCTCCAAAGGCGGCATTTTGCTCGACAATCAGATCGATCTGTCCGAGTAACGCTCGCTCCGAGTGACTCGGTCGCGCGCTAGAATTCCAACGTGCGCAAGACCAAACCAAAGCGAGCGCGGAATTTCGACCGCCGGCTCTGGCATCGCTTCTGGACGATCGCCAGACCTTATTGGTTCATGGGCGACAAGTGGGCGGCGCGCGGTCTGCTCGCGCTGCTCGTGGTTCTGCTGATCGGGCGCACGGAGTTTCTGGTGCTGTTCAACCAGCAATCCGGCGAATTCACGTCGGCGCTCGCCGCCAAGGACACGCCGCGTTTTTGGCACTCGATGCGCGTATTCGCGGCAGCGCTGGTGGCGGCCGTACCGATCTACGCCTTTTACTACTACGTGCGCGATCGGCTGGGTGTGAATTGGCGGCGCTGGCTGACGCGCCGCCTTCTGAGCAAGTATTTCACGGACCGCGCGTTCTACGAGCTGACGTCCAATCACAGCATCGACAATCCCGATCAGCGCGTGGCCGAGGACATCAACTCCTTCACGAAGCAGTCTCTGCTCTTCCTGCTCGAGCTCGTGGCCTCGCTGCTGCAACTCGCGGCCTTCAGCGGCATCCTGTGGTCGATCTCGAAGATGCTGGTTTCGTTCTTGGTGGTGTATGCGCTGCTCGGCTCGCTCGTCACGTTCGGTCTCTTCGGCAGGCCGATGATCGGGCTGAATTTCCAACAACTCCGACGCGAAGCCGATTTTCGCTTCAGCCTGATCCGCATCCGCGAAAACGCCGAGGCCATCGCGTTCTATCGAGGCGAGACGCAGGAAGCGGCTCACGTCGAAAGCCGCTTCGGTGCCTTGTATGCCAACTACTTGAAGCTCTTGCGTCGCACGCTCGGTCTGAATTTTTTCCAATACGCGTACAGCTTTCTGACGTTGGCCCTGCCGAGCGTGATCATCGCGCCGCGTATCCTGTCGGGGGAGCTCGAGGTAGGTCGGGCCATCCAGGCGGCGGGCGCGTTTGCCGCCATGCTCGGCGCGCTCACCGTCTTCGTCGACAACTTCGAACGCTTGAGCGGATTCGCGGCGGGCATCGAGCGGTTGCACACCTTCTCCAAGTCGCTCGAGGCGCTCTCCGCCGGGCACGCCAAACCCGGCGCGCTGATCGAACGCGCGGAGAGCACGCAGCTCGAGCTGGATCGCCTCACGCTGCAGACTCCGAACTATCAGCGCACGCTCGTGACCGACGTGTCTCTCACCGTCGACGGCGGAAAAGGACTCTTAATCGTCGGCGCGAGCGGCGGCGGCAAGAGCTCGTTGCTGCGCGCGATCGCCGGCTTGTGGAACGCTGGCAGCGGCACGATTCGTCGCCCGAAGCTCGAGCAGATGCTCTTTCTGCCCCAGCGCCCATATATGATCCTGGGCACACTGCGTCACCAGCTCCTCTACCCGGTCACCGACCGAGAGATCCCGGAAGAAGAGCTCGAGCAAGCCCTGCACGCCGTCAACTTGCGCGACATCGTCGAGCGCTGTGGCGGCTTCGACGCCGAGCTCGACTTCGGCAAAGTCCTCTCTGTCGGAGAACAACAACGCCTAGCCGTCGCTCGCGTGCTGCTGACCAAGCCGCTCTACACCGTGCTCGACGAAGCCACCAGCGCGCTCGACCACGAGAACGAAGCGCTGATGTATCGCTACCTCTTGGCGGCTGAGACGACCTTGATCAGCGTGACTCACCATGCTGGGCTCGCGAGCTATCACAGCCAGGTGCTCCAGCTCGGCGAAAATGGCAGCTGGCGTCTGCGCAACGTCGAGGATTTACCGCCTTCGAAGAAATAGGCTGGGCGCGCCTGCGAGCGGCCGCTTGCGGGCAAGCCTCAGTAAAAGCTCACGCTGCCGACGTAGAACGCGAACTGACTGCCGGCGGCGACTTGGAATTGGATGGACGTGATCGTTTTGGGATCGAAGGGCACGTATTGTCCCCAGCCGGCCTGAGCCAGTGTGTTGAACGGGACGGCCGTGATGCCGACTCCTTCAGCTAGGGAGAGCGGGAACTGATAGGCGTCGTAGCAGAGGCCCGTGGCCTCGTTGCAGGTGCCGCCCGCGCTCGTGGGCACGATCCCTTGCGTCAACACCTGCACGTAGATGAGCGAGCTGTATGTGTCGTTGCCGAGTGTGAAATAGATGCCGTGGTAGACGCTGGCGTCGTACGGGCAGCCGTAGTTGAGCGTGAAGCCGATGCCGGCGCCCCAGTCGATGAAGCCCCCGCCGTTGGTGTAGGCCGCCCACTGATTGTTGAGGTAACTCATCGGCAATGTACCGCTTGCGGGGTACTGCATGCCGCTTCCGTCGTTGTAGCTGTACCAAGTCCCTTGCCGGCCTTCGTTGAACAGGATGGCCGAGTCTCCGTCTTTGAAGTCGTCGAGCAGCGGGTTCGTGCCCGTTGCGCGAGGGATCATCGTGCAGACCGTGCCCGAGGTACCGGCGACTCCAGCGGTGCCGGCGATGCCCGCGCTGCCTCCGACGCCCGTCCCTGCGTAAGCGCCCATCGCGCCGTACCCGCCAGCCGCGTATCCGCCAGCCGCGTAGCTGCCCGCAACGCCTGTGCCCGCGACGCCCGTGCCTGCGTAGGCGCCCGTCGCGCCATAGCCACCCGTCGAGTAACTACCCGCGTAGCTGCCGCCGACGCCGTAGGTTCCCGCGTAGCTGCCGCCGACGCCGTAGGTTCCGGCGTAGCTACCACCGACGCCGTAGGTTCCCGCGTAGCTGGTGCCGCCATAGCCGTAGCTGCCGCCGGTCACGTAGCTCCCACCATAGGCTCCTGTGGCAAGCGTTCCACTGTAGCCGCCCGCGCTGTTGCCGCTGTTGCCGCCGCTGCCGCCGCTTGCGTTCAGCGGGCACGACCCGTCGCACGCGGCCCGACCGTGGTCGCAGTAGCAGACACACGGTTCGCCAATCCACTCCCCGGAGGGAAAGGTGGTGCCGCCGACCGAGCACTCCTTGTCCTCGTAGTCGCCCAGGTCGAGGTTTCTGCCGCCACACGCGAGCAACGTAGAAACCCCAAGCACCCAGCCCGCGCGTCTGCCGATCGCCGCCATGGCCGCAGAGCTTAGCATCCCCTTCTGCACGCGCCCGGGGGATTCCGAGGCGCCCGCGCGGTTCTCGCGAGGCAGTTGCACCACGCCGGGGAAAGCGGCATAGCGCGGTCATGAAACGGCTTTCGCTTTCGCTGCTCGTACTCGGTCTTTTGACCTGCAACGAGGCTCCCCCCGTGAAGAGCGCGCGGCTGTCCGACGGCTCCTGGCGCCTGCACTGCGGCGCGTCGCTCACCTATTGCGCCGACAAGGCGGAAGCGCTTTGTAAAGGTCGCGGACTCACCCTGCTCAGCGGGCGCAGTGAGCACAAGCTCTACGGTCACGCGGATGGCGCGAGTCAGGTCGAAGCGCACTCGAGCGATTTGGTGATCAAGTGCGTCGAGCGCAAAGGGGGCGAGCCCGACGCACTCGCCGAGGCGCCGGTGCTGGTACCGGTCGCGCCGAGCTCCGAGCGCGCCTGCACTCCCGGCACAACGCAGCGCTGCGTCGGAGTCGGTGCCTGCGCGGGCGGCCAAGCGTGTCTCGCGGACGGCTCCGCGTTTGGCCCGTGTGATTGCGGAGCGCCGCCGCCCGCTGCGTCGGTTGCGCCGCCGCCCGTATCGCCTGCGCCTGCGCCCGCACCCTGATCAGCGCTTGGCTTTACCGGCGGCTCCGCCGCCTTCGTCGTTCGAAACCAGGCCGATCTTGGCGTCGTACGCGAGCTTACCGAGCCTCGGATCCTTGATGGTGATCTGATACTCGTTCGGTACGTCGAACGTGAGATCGGCCGGTGTGCGGCCGGGCGCGGAGCCCATGTCCTTGCCCTTGGGCTTGACCACTGCGGCGTGATCTTTCTCCACGAAGTCGACCTCGAATTTGTGAAGATTCACGATCTTTTTGCCGGCGATCTTGAGCGTGGTCCACCAGACCTTGCCGTCTTTTTCCGCGAAGCGATAGCCGTCGACCTCGATCGCCTTGTGCGCGGCGGCCATGCACGCGTTCATCTTCTTCGGATCCTTGCCGGACTTTTCCGTGCACTTGTCTTCGGCGGATTGCTTGACGTCCGAGTCGTTGAAGTTGAACACCCAGACGACGTCGGGCGCGGCCATGATGTCTTTCGGAGTGCGACCGGACTTGGGCCCGCCTTCGTCCTTGTCGTCCTTCTTGGCGTCGCTGTCTTTGCTATCCGCCTTCTTGGCGTCCTTGCTGTCGGAATCGTCGGAGCTACTCTTGTCCGAGTCGCTCGCTTTGTCCGAGTCGGCCGTGTCGGCGCTGTCGTCCTTCTTGGCGCTCTTCTTGGCGGGAGCCTCGGTGTTCTCGGGGGCCTCGGCGGGCGGGGTCGAGCCCCCACACGCGACGGCGAATAGCAGCGAAACCAGTAGAGATGTTCGGTACATTGGCTCCCTTTTTACCACAACTGTCGCGGCGCGGTGCACGCGGGCGCTAGAGAGCCTCAAGCCGGCCTGGGATTAGCCGTTCGACGCTTGGGGAGACCCAAAGCCGAGTGGCCATGCCCGCGACCGCACATCCAACCGACCCGACCGCCGAAGGCCGCGAACTCACGCTGCCGGCGGGCGAGGCTCCCGCGCCGCTCTCGCAGACGCGCATCGACGTTGCGGCCGGTGCGGCCGAATTGCCGGCGCGCGGCTACGGCCCGGGAGCGCTGGTCGCCGGCAAGTTTCAGCTCATCCGTTTGCTGGGCGAGGGCGGCATGGGTTCGGTCTGGGTCGCCAAGAATCTCGCGCTCGACACGCACGTCGCGCTCAAGCTGATCCGCGCCGAGCTCTCGCGCAGCATTGCCGGCCTCGGCGAGCGTCTGCTGCAAGAAGCGCGGGCCGCGGCGCGCATCGAACATCCGGCGATCATTCAAGTGTTCGACTTCGGGATCAGTGAGGCGGGCGAGCCTTTCATCGCCATGGAGCTTTTGCACGGTGAGAGTCTCGGCGGCACGCTGCAACGGCGCGCCAAAGTGAGCCCGGTGCGCGCCGTGCAGACGCTCTTGCCGATCGCCGACGCGCTGCTCGCCGCGCACGAGCGCGGGATCGTGCATCGCGATCTGAAGCCCGACAATATCTTCCTCGCGCGCACACAAGGCAATCGACTGCAGCCGAAGGTGCTCGACTTCGGCATCGCCAAGTTCGAACAAACGCTGACGCCGAATCTGACCAACGCGGGGACCGTGCTCGGCAGCCCCGCGTATATGTCGCCCGAACAAGCGCGCGGTGAGGCCGACGTGGATGGCCGCAGCGACGTGTGGGCGCTGGCCGTCGTGCTGTACGAGGTGGTCACGGGACAACTGCCTTTTGCGGGCGAAAACTACAACGCGTTGATGATGACGATCCTCGAGCGGCAGCCGCGATCGTTCGCGGAGCTCGGCCTGAACGAGCCGCTGCTCTGGTCGATCGTCTTGCGAGGCTTGGAGAAAGATCGCACTCGGCGCTATCCGGACATGCTCGAGTTCGGGCGCGCGCTGTCGATGTGGCTGCTCGGCCTGGGGGTCCAAGAAGACGTGTGCAACGCCGCGCTGCGTTCGACCTGGATCGAACGCTCGCCGTCCAAGGCGCCTGCGGCAAACTCGTTCTTCCCGTCCGAACCGCCGCGCACCGACGCGTTTCCCGACACGTTGCGCTCGACCGACGAACACACGGACGCCGGGCTTTCCGCCGGGCCGAAGCCCGAAATCGCGAGTGGCGTCTTGTACCGCCCGGCGGGAGGCGGCGACGTGACGCACCTGCTCTTCGCGAACAAGTCGGGAGCGAAGACCGTGCCGCGGGCCGCCGCAGCCCAGCCGCCGCCGTCCCGGAAAACGCGCTCCAAGCGCTGGGTCTTGTTTACCGCGAGCGGCGCGCTGGTTTCGTTCTCGATCGCGGTGGGTTGGCAAGCGTTCGCGAGTCACGATGATGAAGACGATTCGCGCGTCGCGATCGTCGCCGCGCCAAAGACCGCCGCCCTGCTCGCGCAGAGCGAGCCGATCGCGGCAGCGGTGTTGCCGAAAGAGCCCGCTGCGCAAGGCGCGCCCACCAGCGCGCCGCGGCGTCCGAGCGCCGCCCCGCGCAGCCCGCCACGAAAAGCTCTATCAATCGACGCCCGCGCTCACGGCGATCTGAAAAACCCGTTTCGCTGACGCGCGAGCTACTCGCGCTTGCCGTTTGCTTGGGTCTCGCCGCTCTTTGCCGATCGAGATCTGATCGTGCCAAAGTCTGGGGCAGCCGTGCTAGTGGGCGTCAGATCGAAATAGAGCATCACGCCGCCGAGTGCTGAGAGCCCCGCGCCACCACCCGCGAAGAAAGCCGCTGTGCGCGAAACGCCGGAGGAATCCGTACCGCCCGCGGCCTGCGCAATCACGGAAGCAGCGAGCAGCGCGACGCCCGAGCCGATGCTGGTGAGCGTGAGAGCGCCGATTTTGGGCTCAGCGGGAGGTAATTGTGGCGGCGTGGGCGCGAGTTGCTTTGCTGGCTCAGGCTCGAGGCTTACGTTGAAATCCTCCGCCCGAGAAAGGTCGAGGTCGATCACGCGCTCGGTGGCCTGGTAGCCGCCGAGCGCAAGCTCCAGGCGGTGCTTGCCGGCGAATGTCTCACACGTGAACGGCGTTACCCCGACGGCTTGCCCGTCGAGTTTGAGTGTGGCGCCCTCGGGCGTCGAGATGACCGTGATCTGCTGCAGGCCCTTGGCGCTCAGCGCCTGCTCGAAACGCTCGATGCGCGGCGTCACGTCCGCGCGGTCGCTCGCGTTCGGCGCGCGTCGCAAGTACTCGCGATAGTAGCGAAGCGCGCCGCTCGGGTTGCCCATGCCCTCGTATGCTTTGCCGATGTTGAACACGAGCGCGGGCTCTGGATACAAGCGATTGGTCTCGCTGAAGATCTCGACGGCCTCGAAGAAGCGCCCTTCGCGATAGGCAATGGCGCCTTGATCGAAGAGTGCGCGCGCGCGCTCCCGGGCGGGCGACTCGGGCATGCTAGGCGCGGGCGCCGCGCTCTGCGGCGCGGCCGGCTTCGGCTTGTTTGGTGGCAGGGCGGCGGCGCTCGCGCACCAGGCGCCGAGCAGCAACGAGAAGGCGAAAGGGAACCGAGCTTTTCTCATGCCGTCGCGAGTCCTGCTGAAAATGAACGACGCAGACCACGTGCGGCTTAAGGAGTATTGGCTCTGGTGTGGACTCGCTCGTCGGGTCCTGGCAGTCTCGCTCGCCGAGGTCCTTGGTGAATCAGTCGGAGTTTGCGCACATCTCAGGACAGGGAGGCGGCTTTCCTCCTGGCGGCGGTGGTTACGGCCCGCCCGGAGGCGGCCCACCTGGTGGCTATGGTCCCCCCGGCGGCGCGCCTCCCGGCGGCTACGGCCCGCCCGGTGGCGGCCCACCCGGTGGCTATGGTCCTCCCGGCGGCGCACCTCCTGGCGGGTATGGTCCGCCCGGAGGCGGCCCACCCGGCGGCTACGGCCCACCCGGTGGCGGCCCGTTTGGCCCGCCTGGCGGCTATGGTCCGCCCGGCTACCCGCCGCCCGGCGGCTTCGCGCCCCCGCCCGGGAATCAGCCCCCACCCGGCGGCGGCGCGTTCTCCGCGCCTGGACTCGATGCGACGGACGCGCTGTCGTTTGCGTGGAACGTGATCTCGAAAGACATCGGCGGCGTCGCGCTGCCTCTCGCGGTGGGTGTCTTCGTCATGTTGTTGCCGAGCTTGGTCATCGGCTGGGGCACCGGCTTCACGATCGGGATTCTGCAAACGACGGGTGCGCTCGACGCGCAAACGGGTCTGCTCATAAACTACGGTTCGCAACCGATCATCGCGGTGATTTCGTTTGCGTGTCAGGGCTTCATGCTCGGCGGCATCATGAGCTTCGCGCTCCGCGTCGCGCGCGGCGAAAAGCCGGATTTCGGCGTCGTTTTCAGCGGCGGCGGCACGTTCGTTCCCATGTTCGGCGCCGCGATCTGCTACGGCCTCGGCAGCGCGATCGGCTTCGCGCTCTGCATCGTGCCAGGCGTGATCTTCGCGCTGGGCGGCGCCTTGTATCAGCAGCTCGTGGTCGACCGGCGCTTGGGGCCGATCGACGCGATCTCGGAGAGCTTTCGACTCACCTCGGGACACCGCGGGACGCTCTTCGTTTACTTCTTCCTGATGTTTTGCGTCAGCGTCCTGGGCGTGTTGGCCTGTTGCGTGGGCAGCCTTCTGATCGCCGCTCCCATGCACGCGGTCGGCATGGCCTATATTTATTTGAAGCTCACCGGCGAGCAGCCGCGGCCCGCGTAGCTACCGGCGCGCTGCGCTGCAGCAGCGAAAGCCGGTGGAGTAGTCGTGATAGCCGGTGGCGTGCGCGCGGGTGACGTAAGCGCAGCCGGAGCCGTTCAGCTCGGCGTCGCCGAAGTAGCCACCACGAAAGCGACCATGTCCGTCACTCTCGTCGCTGCCCCACTCGTGCAGATTGCCGACCAGGTCATAGACGCCGAACGGCGACACGCAACGCGGATGGGCGCCGGTCTTCGCCAGCCCGGAGGGCAGCTGATTCAGGCGCGCGTCGTTCAGTTGGCTTGGGCCGTAGTTGGCGGCGGCACCGAACACGAGCGGAATGGCGCTGCCCTTGCCCTCGTTGCACCAGTTGGGTTCTCGCGAGCTGCCACCGTACGGATAGCGCGCGCTCGGTTCGGGACCGCGACAGGCGAGCCCGAATTCGTCCGCAGAACACAGCCTTTTGCCCGCGTTCTGGCAGGCCTGCGCGGCTTGCACTTGGGAGATGTAGCCTTGCGGCACCACACCCGCCGCGACCTTCGCGCGCACGGTCAAACCATCGACGGGCAAGTACGGTGAATGCGGCCGCTCGCCGCCGTCGGTGGCGAGCTCCACGACATACGCCTCGTAGCGATCGATGCAAAAATCGTTGATGCGCGCCATGTTGTCGGAGCAGGCGCGCTCGGGTTCGTTCGCTGCGCCAGGCGACTGCGCGGGCGCGCTCGTCTTCGCTGCGGAGACGCCGGGCGCCGCAGACGCGTGCACTGCGCGCGCCGCGTACAGAACAATCACGAGCGGGATGACACCCGCTGTGAGAGCAAGCTTGCCGCGCGTGATCACGAAGGGCATGCGCACGGAATCAGGATACGCCCGAGCGCCACACGCGCGCGTCCAAAAATTTGGACCGCACATTTCATCCGTGATTTCAGCTCGTTCGAGCTCTCATTCGCGCCGCGGTGATTCGCTCAGACCAGCGGAACTCCCAAAAACCACCACCTAGCGTTTTACAGGATCGGATCGCTGGATACTCTCGGGCGCGCTCAATCGGGGCCCGCATCGCGTGTGTGGTTCCAAGGCACGACTCTTTCTTCGGATCGAATTTTCAAGGACGCCGCAGTTTTATGAAAGCACGCTACCTAAGCGCGCTCGCGATGTGCGTACTCGCGACGGCCACCTCGCGCTCGGCGTTGGCGGATCCGCCCGTTGGTCCGCCCCCCGGCAGTACCGCGGGTGGCCTCTCGCCGATCCCAGTCTCGAATCAAGAGCCGATCAAGTCGCCGACGCCGACACCGACGACCGCGCCACCGAACGACGGCACGGTCGTCCCGGTGCCGGGCTCGCGCACCGCGCCGGGGCTCGGGCTCTCGCCGGAATCGCCGCAGTCGCCGCCCTCGCCCGGCGCCACGCCCTCATTCGGCTCGACGAAGAGCGCGGGGGACGCGTCGTTTCAACTCGGCGGCACCGTCTCGCTGATCGGCACCTGGGGCATCGCGCATCGCTACGGCCCGGTTGGTCCGGGGCAGAGCGCGCTCGTGCTGCGCACGCCGGCGCGCGCCAGCCGTGTTCCGCTCTTCGGCGGTCCCACGGCGCGCCTTCGTTTCACTTACGGGACGCCGGTGGTCGCCGCCAACGTGCAGTTCTTCGCGCAACCGCACGGCAAAGAGTGGGAAGGCTTCAACAACCCGCAGCGCATCACGCAGTTCAACCAAGCCTGGCTCGCCGTTACGCCGCCGCCGCTCGGCAAGATCCGGCTGCAAGTGCGGGTCGGCGCGTTCTCGGACGCGTACGGTTCTCCAGGTGAGTGGGGCTGGGGCGTGTTCGGTCCGCTCCTCGCTCTGCGCGGCTACGGTGAAGGCATCACGGGTGAGTACGATCTCAACGCCAATTGGCGCGCCTCCTTCGGCCAGGGTGTTGGCGGTATCCCGAGCGTGCCCGAGTACTTCGTGCGCGGCTCGTTCGCCGGCTACAACGCGACCGGTGTCTCCACGCTGTACGAGCACGCGCACCTGGGGCTCGCCTATCAAAACAAGTACACGTTGAAGCTCCACGCGGCGACCGCCTACGGCACCGACGAGCGCCGCACCATCGTTACCAACCCCCACGACGGCCGCATGAACGTGTTCGTGGCCGAGGCGCATTGGTTGCCTGAGCAGTTCGGGCAAATCGGCTTGAGCGGCGTGGTCTACAACCTGAACCACTCGACCAGCATCTCGGACGGCGTGTGGTGGACACTCGGCTTCACGCAAGGCGGTCAAGACATCGGCAACAACTACGTCGGCACGGGCGTGTACGGCACCACACAAGCGACCGGCAGAATCGAGGCGGTCGCGGCAGAGTGGGACGTGAGCCTCGCGCGCATCCTCTGGTACCCGCAAGCCTTCGACGGGCGCAGCGCCGACTTACGCTTTCGCATCGGCGGTGACTTCTCGCATACGAGCGCTGCGGTCGACCCCGCGTTTCGCGGAGTCAATACGTACGCCGGCACGTTCGACCTCGAGTACCGCATGCTTTCCTGGTTCTCCACCACACTGCGCGGTTTCGCCGAGAGCCGTGAAGTGCGCGTGAAATACAACGGCGCCAACACACCGCCGATCGTGCCGGGTCGCTACGAACAAGCGGCCCTCACTCCGGGCATCTCGTTCCACACGGACTGGCAAACGACCGATCACATCGATCTCCTCTACACCCACTACTGGATGAATAGCGTCGTCGATTCGAACCCTGGACTGCCATTCGACCGCAATGTCCTAACGCTGTGGGCCAACTTGGATTTCTGACATGAACCACACCAGCTTTTTTGGGAGCAGTTGCCGAAGGCGCCACCAACGCGTGGAGGGCCGCTTCGTGCGGCGCTGCCTGCTCGCGGGCGTCGTCGCGGTTTCGGTGACTGCATCACTGTCCGCTTTTGCGGACGACGCGGAGCCCGGCAACAGCTTGCCGCGGCTCGGGTTATCGCCGGGCGATCCGCAGGAGCGCAGCGCGCTGCCGGCGACGCCCTTCGGGATTCCACCGAGCCAGTCGAAGGACTACGTGCTCGACTTCCACGGCTACGTGCTCTTGCCGCTCAACATGGCTTGGCACAAACGCGAGGCACCGCGTCCCGGGCAGAGCGCCGTCGTGATCCACAATCCGCCGCTCATTCCGCAGGACATTCGTCGCTTTCAATACGTCGGCGTCGTGCCGCAGCCGTGGGTGCAACTCAACTTCAGCTACGGCAACTCGACGGTTGCGGCCACCATGATCCTGGCCGCGCGCCAGCTGACGGACGCGGCGGGCATTTTCAATCCGGTCGATCAACTCGGGCTCAGCGACGCGTTCCTGCGCGTCAACTTGTCCGAAGCGCTCAAGGTTCCGGTCGAAGTGCACGTCGGCGCCTATACGGGTCGCTACGGCGCGATGGGCGAGTGGGATCTCGGTCGCTTGAACACGCCGCTCATCGCGCGCACGAACACGATCGGTGAGTCGATTTACGCGGCGCCGAAGCTCGGCCCGAACACCACGCTGATGCTGGAGCAAGGCTTCGGCGGGCAGCTCGGTCGTCCACCGATCGGCACGGTGCCGGAAGGTTGGAATGATTTCGCCGACACCGGCGTGGGCGGCAGCTTTGCGAATCAGTTCCACGTAGGTCTGAGTCACAAGGGCGTTGGCGGAATCGGTCTTCACTACATTACCGCGTGGAGCTGGGACGACCAGGCCTCGGTCGGCAACATCCCAGACGGACGCATCACCGTCATCGGCGCGGACGCGCGCATGACCGCGGGGCGCCTAGGCCACTTGTACGCGGGCGTGGCGCACACGCAATTGACGAACTCTGCGGTCGTCGGCGGCGTGGTCGAGGTCCTGAACGCGCGCGGCGGTCCGGAGCTGATCAGGGAATATCTCGGGCCGAACAGCGCCGGGCAAGGCTCACTCACCACCTTCGGTGGTCAGTATGATCTCAGTGTCGCGCGTGCCGTATACGGCGATTGGTTCAAAGGGCAAAGCCCGGACCTGATGCTAAGCTTGTTCGGCCTCGGCGTTAAGGTGAAGAGTCATGACGCAGATTACGACGGCGTCACGAAGATCAAATTCGGCGCGGAAGCGACCTACGGCATGGTGTCGTGGTTCGGTGTCGGCACGCGTTTCGATCGCGTCGCTCAGGGCAGCAAGAGCTTCTCGATCCTCTCGCCGCGGCTCCTGTTCCATACGGATTGGTACAGCCGCGATCAGTTCGTCATTCAGTACTCGCACTTCACGTACGACAAGGGCGTCGAGGTCGAGACAGGTTACCCCGCGGTCGACGATCCAACGGCGAATCCAGACAAAGACGTGCTCTCGATCATGGGCTCCTTCTGGTGGTGATGGCGATGCGTAGCGCGATCATTTCCCTTTGCAGTCTGTCGGCGCTGTCTGCGCTCGCGTGCAGTACGGCGGGGCAGCTGCCTGCGCCGCCCATCGATTGCTCGGGCGAAGGTTCGTACAAGATGTGGCAGGACTTCGAAACAGAGCCCGCGGGTCAAACGACGAAGGAGAACGCGTTCGACGTCATGGACTCCTCGCCGACCGGCGTGCGCTCGGACTTGGTCCAGGTGATTCCGGACGGCCCGCGCTGTGGCGACAGCAAGCAGGCGCTCGAGCTCAAGGCCGACGGCTACAACGATTGGGGCACCTCGTTCGCGCTGGCGTTTGCGAGCTTCAGCGCGATCGACGAGACCGGTACCGACGGGATCGCGTTCTGGGCGAAAGCAACCGGACCCACGATTGGGTTTACGCTCACGCTCTCCGACAAACAATCATTCGCCGCAGGCGGTGAGTGCATGGATCAGCCGGATGCCGGCTCGAACGCCGTGGATCCCGCCTCCCTGCCGACCTGGGTCCCGTTTCCCGAACGCTGCTCTCCTTTCCAGATCATCATGAGCGTTACCCCGACCTGGACGCTCTACAAGATTCCGTTCACCTCGTTCAATCAACCGCTCAATGCGAGCGATCGCCACACGCCGCTCGATCCCTCGCAGCTCTACCTGATGACTTTCATCATCCTCAGAGGCGCTCACCTCGACCTCTGGTTAGACGACATCGGCTTTTACAAGACCCAATAACGGAGAAGAATCACATGGCTTCAATCGCAAAGAAGTACACGATCCTGGCCGGCGTCGCCTTGGGCGCCTGCGCGGCTGCCACCGCCTGCTCGACGAGTGACGGCGGCGCCAAGGCGGCTGCTTCCGCCGGTGCAGGTGGCGGTAGCGCCGGCAGCGGAGCGTCGGGTGCGGGTGGCTCGGGCACCGCAGGTAGTGGCACCGCGGGCAGCGGTACGGCAGGAGCGGGCCCGGCCGGCGTGGGCGTCAAATGCTTGCCAGTCACGCAGGCGCTCATCACGGATTTCACGTTTACGCCGGTTGACGGCGGATCCACGAGCTCGCTGTCCTTCGGTGATTTCACCATGACCTTCTCGGGCAGCCCGTTCATTTACGGCGTTACCGATCTCAAGGCGGATTTCTCGGGCAATAACTGGCACATCTCCGGACCGGTGGGCGACTACAGCGGCATCAACGTGGATCCGCTAGTCCAAGGCTCCAACTGCAACCTGATCGACGCCACGGGCTACACAGGTATCAGCTTTACCTTGATGGGCACCATGCCTGCTGCCGACACGTTGACCTTGCAGCTCGGCTTTGCCCCGGACGACGTGACCGCGGCCTTCTTGAACGCGCACAAGGCCAACGCGACCGACAAAGACGTGGCGAACTACGGCGGGTGCACGCCGGTCAGCAATCAGTACGACGGCACCTGCGGCACTCCCGCCTACGCGATTCCGAACGCTGATTTCGGCACAGCGCCGCAAACCGTCACCGTGCACTGGACGGACTTCACCGGCGGCAAGCCGGTCGCCACCGTCGATCCATCGCAGATCACCTCGATCTCGGGCTTCTTCACGACGCCGAGCGGCGTCGGCACGTCGAGCGTCGTTGCCTACAACATCGACATCACAATCGACGATCTGAAGTTCATCACGAACTGATCGAACGACGAAAGCGCGGCTGCCTGCTTTCACGGGCAGCCCGCGCTCGGATCGCACCGTTTCCACACAGCGCGCGCCGCGCGATCGCACGAGGTTCCGTCATGTCTGGTTTGTCCTCCACCACTCGCTACGCGTCTCTGGGCGCTGTTCTTCTGCTCGCTGCTTGCATCGGCCCCCAAGGTGGTGCCGCGAGCGGTGGCGCCAAGGGAGGCACCTCACCCACTGCGCTCAAGCTGAACGCCCAGGGCAAGGGCTTGGTCTGGGACGGCGAGGGCATCGGTGGCACCAGCAAGGGCTGGTCGTCGTGCGACAAAGACAAAGGGCCGTGCAAGGCCGTGCTCGAGGTCGCGCCAGGCAAGGGGCACCTCACCGGTTCGGCGCTCCGGTTCGTCGGTGAAGGCGCGGGCTTTCTCGGCGGGGGTTGGAACTGGTTCGGTTGGTGGCCCGCGGACGGCGGCACGGACGTGAGCACGTTCAAGCATCTGAGCTTCTGGATGAAAATCGAGGCCGCCTCGCCCAAGGAAGCGCCCGATCCCGGCTCGCTCGTCGTGTCGCTCACTTCCTCCAAGAACAACGGCAAAAACACGGCCGACGAGCTGGTCGCCAAGTTCGACACCAAGCTCTATGACGGACAGTGGCACGAGATTGAACTGCCCATGTCGCTGATGAAGAGCGGTAAGGGCTCCGAGTTCGACCCGCAGTCCGCCTGGCAATTCAATATCGGGGCGTGGTCCGCCGACCCTCGCAAGTTCACGATCTACATCGACGACATCGGCTTCGACAACCGAGCCGACACGGACTCGGACCCCGCACCGAGCGCGGCGGCAGCGCCGGACGCGACGCCCGCACCAGCGGCGCCCGCACCAGCGGCACCCGCGCCCGCCAAGTAACCGCGCGATTTGCGTGAGCACCGCGCAGAGCGCAAGATGGGCGCTCGCGAATGCACACGGTTTTCATCGACGGACGCGAAGGAACTACGGGGCTCCAGATCGAGGAGCGCCTGAGTGGGCGCGCGGATCTGACGCTACTCGGCCTAGACGAGCAGCTGCGGAAGGACGCCGCCGCGCGCAAGAAGCTGATAAACGAAGTCGATTTCGTGATCACCTGTTTGCCCGACGCCGCTGCGCGTGAAGCCGCGGCGATGATCGAGAACCCGCACACGCGCTTGATCGATCCCAGCAGCGCGCACCGCGTGAGCGAGGACTTCGTGTACGGCTTGCCGGAGCTCAACGCCGGACAGCGCGCGCGGATTCGCGGCGCCAAGCGCGTCACGGTTCCGGGCTGCCACGCGAGCGGCTTCGTCGCCGCGCTGTATCCGTTGGTCGAGAGCGGGCTCGTGCCCAAGGATTATCCCACGGTCGCGCACTCTCTGACCGGCTACAGCGGCGCGGGCAAAAAGCTGATCGCGCGCTACGACGCGGCCACGGGGGACGAGCGTGAGCGGCTCAGAGGGTCGCGCCCCTATGCGCTCGGGCTCCAGCACAAGCATTTGCCGGAGATGACCCGCGTGGTCGGGCTCACGCACGCGCCGCTGTTCGAGCCGGTCGTCGGCAATTTTTACAAGGGCATGCTGGTCTCGCTGCCGCTCTTGCCGCGGCTCTTGCCGAAACCCGTCACGCTGAGCGACGTACATCGCGTGCTCAGCACGCACTACCGCGGCGAGCGCTTCGTCGTCGTCATGCCGCTCGCGGACGAGAGCGCGCTCGACGCCGGCTACTTGGACCCGCTAGGCTGCAACGACACGAACCGCCTCGAGCTCTTCGTATTCGGTCACGAATCGCAAATCCTGATCGTGGCGCGCCTCGACAACCTAGGCAAAGGCGCCTCCGGCGCCGCCGTCCAATGCCTCAACCTCATGCTCGATATCGACGAAGCCACGTCTCTCACCGGCTGATCCCGACTAGATAATCGAACCGCGAAAGCGCTGCGGCGTCAGGGTTTGACGAACTTGAGTACGAAGCGATCGGACGTGCCGCGGCGCTCGCCGGCTTCGCGGGGAGAGTCGTTCCAATCGCGCTTGTCGAGGGGATTGCGTAGGAAATCGGCCTCGGCGGCGAGCTGGAAACCAGCGTGTTCGACCTCGCTCTTCAAGGTGCTCTCGTCGATGCGGTGTACGGTCTTCACGCCGCTGAGACCGGTGCCCGGCTGCGCGCTGTGGTCGACGATGCCGTACACACCGCCGTGCTTGAGCGCCTTGAAAACAGCTTGATTCATCTTGTCGCGATCGGTGCCGAGCCAAACCGTGTCGTGGTAAACCAAAATCGAGAGCACGGCGTCGAGCTCGCTCGCGTCGGGCGGCAGCGGATCGTCGCTCTCGCGATCGACGCGCAGCACGTTGCTCATTTCCGGTTTCTTCAGGCGTGCGCTCCAGGGTGCCTCGGCGAACTTCTCGAGAACGAAGTGGCTGTTCTGACCGTAAACCTTGCCGCTCGGCCCGACCACGCGCGCGAGTAGCTCGGTCGTGTAACCAAGCCCGGCGCCGAGCTCGGCTACCTTCATGCCTGGCGCGATCCCGAAGAACGACAGCATCTGTTCCGGTTTGCGCCCCGCGTCGAGCGCGCGATCCTCCGGGCTGCGGCTCTCAGCGCTGACCGCGGCGTGCACGTAGTCCGGCACGATGATCGGCGCCGCCTGCGGCGGTAGCGGCGCTGCGGGCGGCGGGGCCTCGAGCGGCTTGGGCGGCAAAGGCGGCGCGCAGGAAACGAGCAGGCTTACCAGGGAAAGAGCTCGAACGGCGTTCATGCGCGCAAGCATTGAGCGCGTGTGCGCCCTTGTCGAGCCCCTTTTTGTGCGGGACTTGCGCGTGAGCGGGGCCCGGACGACGATGGGAGTGCCGTGCTTCGATGAGCATCTCCACGCGCCTGACCTTGATTCTGACGCTGGCCGCCGCACTCTTGTTCGGCGGTGTCGGCTACACGTCGGTGCGCATCGACGAGCGTGAGCTGCGCTTCCTGGTGCTGCGCGAAACGACCCTGCTCGCCACCAGCCTCGAGCTCGCGTTCGACGACGCGCTCCGCGATCGTCAGCTGAACGACGTACAGGATACGCTCAAGGATCTCGAGCATTTACATCCAGAAGTCGATATCTTGGTCTACGACCAGCACGCGGATCTGGTCACGGCATCCGAGGGTGCGGTTCGGCGCGAGCCGGTCGAGCGAGCGCAGCGCGACGCGCGTAATTCACGCGGGCCGGTCGAGCGCTTCGTACTCGATGACGACGGCGGCCCGCGCTTGGTGGCGGCGCTACCGCTCCTGCGCGATCGCGCGGAGGCGCCGTGGGTGCTGGCGGTCGTGCGGCCACTCGACGACATGGAGAAGGAGATGCAGCTCAAGCGGCGCACTGCGACGCTCAGCGTGGTCGCGTTCGCGGTGCTGGTCGCCGTCCTGATGTTCTGGCTCGTGCGCGTGCACGTGGGTCGGCCGCTCGCGGAGCTCGTCGGCGACATGCGCCGCGTGCAAGGCGGCGATCTCTCGCCGCGCCCCGAACCCACCCGCCACGATGAAGTAGGCGATGCGCTGATCGGCTTCGCCAAGCTCACCAACGAGCTCCGTGACGCCAAAGCGCGGCTCGATCAAGAGGCGAGCGAGCGGAGTGAGCTCTCGCGGCGTTTGCAAGAGGCCGACAAGCTCGTCACGATCGGCCAGCTTTCGGCCTCTCTGGCGCACGAAATCGACACGCCGCTCGGCGTGCTGGAAGGCCGCGCGCGGGACCTCTTCGACCACGCGCGCGAGCCGGAATCGATCCGCAGCGGCGGCACGCTGGTCGAGCAA